>JBOGED010000279.1:0-1700 GCA_050743625.1 Egibacteraceae bacterium
GATCGCGATGGAGGGCCTGCGCATCCCGCCGGTCCTGGTCGCCGATGAGGACGGCGAGCGCGAGGACGTGGTGCGGTTGATCGCGGCGAACTCCCGGACGCCCCGGGAGCGCCGCGGCGACCTGCGCGCCCAGTTCGCCGCCAACCACGTCGGCGCGTCGCGGCTGCGTGAGCTGGCCGGCCGGCTGGGCGTCGAGCGGCTGCGTGAGGCGATGGCGGCGGTCTGCGACTACTCCGACCGGCGGGTGCGGGCGGCGGTGCGCGGCATCCCCGACGGCACCTACCGGCGCGAGGACGTCCTTGAGGTCGGCGACGGCGTCAGGATCCGCGTGGCCGTCACCGTCGATGGCGACGAGGTCGCGATCGACTTCGGCGGCAGCGACCCGCAGGTGCCCGTGAACTGCAACGCGGTGCTCGCCGTTACGCTGTCGTCGTCGATGTTCGTGTTCCGGATGCTCACCGACCCCGACGCGCCACCGAACGCGGGCTGCTACCGCGCCTTGCGCGTGAGCGCTCCAGAGGGCAGCGTCGTCAACGCGACCTTCCCGGCGCCGGTCGCGGCCGGCAACGTCGAGACGAGCCAGCGCATCGTCGACGTGGTGCTCGGCGCGTTCGCTCAGGCCATCCCCGAGCGGGTTCCGGCGGCGAGCCAGGGCACGATGAACAACCTGCTCATCGGCGCCGGCGGTGGCGCGGGTGCGTTCAGCTACTACGAGACGCTGGGAGGGGGCGAGGGCGGCACCCCGTTCCGGGCTGGTATGTCCGGTGTGCACACCGGCGTGACGAACACGCGGAACACTCCCGCCGAGGCGATGGAGCTGGACTACCCGCTGCGGGTATGGCGCTACGAGCTGCGCGCCAACTCGGGCGGCGCGGGCAAGCATCCCGGCGGCGACGGCCTGATCCGCGAGATCGAGGCGCTCGCCGACTGCGTCCTGACCGTGCAGTCCGAGCGGCGCGAGCATCCCCCGTGGGGCCTGGCCGGCGGCTCGTCTGGCCAGGTCGGGCGCAACCTCCTAATCCGCGCCGCCGGCGGCGCGGAAACCTTGCCCAGCAAGGGCACCTGGCAGCTCAAGAAAGGCGACCGGGTCCGCATCGAGACCCCCGGCGGCGGCGGCTGGGGCGACCCGTCCTGTGTCGACTCAGGTCCGGAATCCGGATCCCAGTCGACACACCCCCAGTGAAGACTAGGCTTGGCCCGGAAAATGTGCCGTCTCATCGCCTTCGTTCTCGCCGTGCTCGCCGCCGCGGCGTGCTCGTCGAGTTCTGGCACCACCGAGCTGGGTTACATCCCTGGCCAGGGGCAGGCGTTCATCGAGCCGGCCGAGCGCGAGCAGGCGCCCGTGGTCAGTGGCGAGACCCTGGACGGCGAGCCGCTCGCGCTGTCCGACTACGCGGGGATGCCGGTGGTGTTGAACTTCTGGGCCTCGTGGTGCGGGCCGTGCGCGACGGAGGCGCCGCTCATCCAGGCGGTGTCACAGGAGTACGCGGGCCGAGTGCAGGTGATCGGCGTGGACATCCAAGACCGGGTCGCCAACGCCAACACCTTCGAGCGGGACCTCGGGATCACCTATCCTTCCCTCTTTGACCCGTCGGTGAGGATCGCCGCGCAGTTCCGCGGCATCGCCCCCCAAGCGCTGCCCGCCACGCTCGTGCTCGACGCCCAACACCGCGTCGCCGTCCAGCACTTCGGCGCGGTCA
>JBOGED010000280.1:0-6375 GCA_050743625.1 Egibacteraceae bacterium
ACCTAAAAGGGTGTTCGGAGCGGAACCCGACGAAGCGCGATCCCCAACCGTTAGTGCTTCTCGGCCTCGGCCCAGGAGGCCCCAGTAGCGGTGTCGACCTCGAGTGGCACCTCCAGCTGGGCCACGCTGGCCATGGTCTCGGTGAGCAGGTCGCGCAGCAGGTCCTCCTCGCCGGGTGCGGTCTCGCATACCAGCTCGTCATGGACCTGGAGCAGAAGCTGAGAGGCCATGCCGTCCATACGCTCGTGCACCGCGACCATCGCGCGTTTGATGATGTCAGCGGCGGTGCCTTGGATCGGGGCGTTCAGGGCCATGCGCTCGGCCATCTCTCGCCGTTGCCGGTTGTCGCTCATGAGATCGGGCAGGTAGCGGCGTCGCCCGAACAACGTCGAGGTGTACCCGTCGCGGCGGGCGACCTCGACCACGCCGTGTAGGTAGTCGCGCACACCGGGGAAGCGCTTGAAGTAGGCGTCCATCAACTCCCGCGCCTCGTCGGGAGGAATGTGGAGCTGTTGGGACAGGCCGAACGCGGAGAGGCCGTAGGCCAACCCGTAGGTCATTCCCTTGATCCGGCTGCGCAGCGTGACATCGACCGCGTCGACGGGCAGGTCCCATACCATCGCCGCCGTGGTCGCGTGGATATCCTCGCCGGAGGTGAACGCCTCCATCAGGCCCTCGTCGGCGGATAGGTGCGCCATCACGCGCAGCTCGATCTGCGAGTAGTCGGCGACGAGCAGGCTCGTGTACCCCTCCCCCGGCACGAAGGCACGGCGGATCTCACGCCCGCTGATCGATCGGATCGGGATATTTTGGATATTCGGGTTCTGGCTCGACAGCCTTCCCGTGACCGCGACCGTCTGGTTGAACTCCGCGTGGATCCGTCCCGTGCGCGCATCGACCAGCGGGGGCAGCGCGTCGGCGTAGGTGCCCTTCAGCTTCGACACCTCGCGGTACTCCAATAGCAACGGGATCAAAGGATGCGTGTCGACGATCTGCGTCAGCGCCGCGGCGTCGGTCGAGTAGCCGGTCTTGATCCGTTTTGTCTTCGGGAGCTGGAGCTGGTCGAACAAGATCTCCTGAAGCTGTTTCGGCGAGTCGAGGTTGAACTCGCACCCGGCCCACCCGTAGATATCTTCCCTGAGGGCACGTACCCGGTCGCCGAGGCGCTCCCCCAGCTCGGTGAGGACCTCCAAGTCGATCGCGATACCAGTCTGTTCCATCCGCGCCAGCACCGGGGCCAGCGGGAGCTCCAGCTCGGCGAGCAGCGGTGTCTGATCACGGTCCGCGAGCTCGGCCGCCAGCACCCCGGCGAGATCGAGCACCGCTTGCGCGCGCAGGCAGCGGTCGACGGCTTGCTCGCTTGGCGAGTCGTCGACGGCGATGGTCAGCTGCTCCGGTCCCCGCTCGGACTCGAGCTGCTTATTGAGGTACTGGAGGCCGAGGGCGGCGAGATCGTAGGTGCGCTGCTGCGGCTGCACCAGGTACGCGGCCAACTCGCTGTCCATGCGCACGCCGGCCACCGCCCAGCCGCGGCTGCGGGCCGCGTGCAGGAGCGCCTTGAGGTCGTGGACGAACAGCGGCCTCGCGGGATCGGCGAGCGTACCGGCGAGCGCGTCGAGGTCCTCGGCCGCAAGATCGGCCAAGGTCGCGGTGGCCGGGCGGGCGCCCTCGGCCGCAACCGCCACCCCCGTGAGCCGGATCCACGGCAGCTTGCCTTCCGTGAACGGGACGACCGCGACCGGAGCCTCCTCGGGCAGCTCCTCGAGCCATCTGGCCAACCCGCCGGCACGCAGCAGCATTGGCTCTTGGTCGAAGCCCCCCGCCTCCTCCTGTGCCTTGACGGCCAGCACCTGCTCGCCGAAGCGGTCCCACAGCGACCGGAACTCCAGCGTGGCGAACAGGCGGCGCACGGCCTCGGGGTCGACGTCACCCATCCGCAACGCCTCGATCGGTAGTGGTATCTCCAGGTCCCGGTGGAGGGTGGCGACCGTATAGCCGTCGAGGACGGCCTGCTCGTACTCAGCGAGCGTCGTGGGCAGCTTCTTGCCCTTGATCTTGTCGAGGTTGGCGAACACGCCCTCGAGGTCGCCGAAGTCGTTCAGCAGCTTCGCCGCGGTCTTGTCTCCCACCCCGGGGACACCGGGGATGTTGTCGGACGGGTCGCCTCGCAACGCCGCGAGCATCGCGTAGCGGTCCGGTCCCACCCCGTACTTCTCCAGGACTGCCTTCGCGTCCATGAGCACGGTGTCGGTGATCCCCCGGCGCGTGTAGAGCACTGTCGTGTGCGCGTCGATCAGCTGGAACGCGTCCCGGTCCCCCGTCACGACCAGGGTGTCCCAGCCGCTCCCCGAGGCGAGCACCGTGTAGGTGGCGATGACGTCGTCGGCCTCGCAGCCCTCGATCGCCACGCTCGGGATCGCGAGCGCGGCGAGCACCTCGTCGATCAGTGGTATTTGCGAGCGGAACGTGTCGGGGCTCTCGACCCGGTTCGCCTTGTAGGTGGGCAGCAGCTCGAGCCGCTCCTTGGGCCTCCCCCGGTCGAACGCCACCGCGATGCCGTCGGGACGCTGCTCGGCGAGCAGCTTGATCAGCATGCTCGTAAACCCGTACACCGCGTTCGTCACCTGCCCGGTCGTCGTACGCAGATCGTCGGGCAGCGCGTAGAACGCCCGGTACGCCAGGCTGTAGCCGTCGAGCAGCGCAAGCAACGGCCGGTCACGGGATGGAGGAGAAGACACGCGCAGATCCTACCGGCCCACGCCGGGCCGCTCGTCGAGTAGTCCACGTCCCGTACCTTTCCTTGTTCGGGGAGACTGACAGCACGGGCAAAGGCAGCCCACATGAACCTTTCGAGTAGCGACCTCCAGCCACGCCGTCCGAGCTGACTCGGAACCGGCGAGGGGACTTGGACCCGCAATCTGTTGCGTGAGTCAAGTTCTGAGTCGTGTTGGGGGATATCACGCATGCTGGGGGTCCGCATCCGGGCTACGCGAGTTCCTCGGTAGCCCGGCGTCCACGCTCGTCGGGCCGGGCCGGGGCGGGGCGCCGCTAGCCGGGCGTTCCGCACATGGTGGGCCGTAGGGTGTCCCGGACGCAACGCGCGTTCTTCGCCGAACTCGGTCCAGCTGGGGTAACGCGCTGTGCGATCACCTCAAGCACACGCACGAACATGCACCACGCCAGACCACCCCACGCGCTACGGACGCGTACCCATGCGCGTCCCAACGGTCCACCGCGGCGCCGCATTTTGTCCAGCCAACCCTACGGGCGGAAGACGGGGCTAGCTTCATCTGGGACGGGAAGACCCGCTAGCCAGCAATCCGCTTTAAGTGTCCGACACGATGCGCGGGCGACACGGACAAGGCGCCGACGAGTCATGAGAGCGGTCAGGGACAGAGAAGCGGCTGAACCATACGGCTATACCGTGGACAAGACTCCTCAGCGTTGCATGATCTCTCAATACAAAGTGCAGGTCGTTCAAGCGGTAGATCGGCGAACTAAATGTCTGATATTTACGAAGGTACCGGAAATGGTCTTGTATCGTTCCTCGATTGGACCGCCGAAAAGGGACTCATGAAGCCCGGCACGGCCTCGGGCTACCGGTCCGCCGTCAGCAAGGTTCTCGAGATTGACGGTGAAGAAGGCGGATCCCTTGACATCAAGACATTGAACGTGGAACACCAGCTTCAGCGATTCAGTCGCATAAGCGGGAGCAATTACACCCCGAGTAGCCTCCGCATCTATAAGACGCGGTTCCGCAACGCTGTAGAGATGTATCGGCAGTGGCTGGACAACCCAAGTGGGTTCAAGGCCTCGTTCGAGAACGCCGTGTCGAACCGAGGAAAGCTAATTCCGAACCGTCCGAGCGGGCGGACAGTCTGGAGTCTTCCCTGCCAGCCTCGCCGCGACCGTCCGCGGGCGAGGAGCTACTCACGTATCCGTTCCCTCTCCGCTCCGGTGCGACTGCGTACTTGCAGCTACCCCGCGAGATTCCGAGGGCAGACGTCAAGAGGATGGCAGCGTTCTTAGAAAGCCTGGCCATTGATCCGCCAGAGCGGGCGCAGACGCAGGATCAGTAGGCCCTCAGCGAGGGTGCTGGCGGTAGGCGGACTCACTCAGGAGACCAAGTAGTTGCTCAGCCTGCTTTCAGAACCAGCAGTCATGATCGCCGTGATCTTGGCCCTGTTTGGGTTAGCTGTGTTGTTCGTCCTCGCAGGTGTGTCGGTGTTCATTGTCTATAAGACGGGTAAAATCGAGGGCCTCCGCGACTGGGCTGTCGTTGTCAATTTCCTCGGCTCCATCATTCGGGCGCTGAGAGGTGGTGGACGTAATCGGCGGTAGGTCGCATCCGTCCAGATCTCTCCCGCTCGGCTCACACAAGACCTGACTGGAGACTCGAGCTACCAGGTCGCCCTGACAGATCGACGCAGCGCTCGTTACCCGATGGGGCCCACCGGGACGATCTCGCCGTCGCGCACTTGGTACAGGAAGATGCGCTGGTCCGCGACCTCGCCGTGCTCGTCGAAGGCGATGCGCTTGGTGATGCCGGCATGGTCGATGCCGTCGAGAAAGCGGTTCACTGACCCGCGGTCCGTGCTGCCTGCCTCGATAGCCGCGAGGAGCACGTTCGCGGCGTCGTAACCCTCCGCCGAGTAGGTACCCGGTTGCTCGCCGAACGCCTGCGTGTACGCGGCCAGGAACGCTTGCTCGGCGGGGGCGCACGGGCAGGTCACCAGCGCGCCCTCGGCGGCGGGCTGGCCAGCGGCCTCGATCAGTCCAGGGTCCTTCGCCGCATCGTCCGTCATGAATGTGGCGGTGACTCCCGCGTCGCGGAGCTGCTTGAGCAACCGGCCCGCCTCGGCGTAGTAGCCGCCGTAGAAGATCGTGTCCGGTCCGGCGCCTCGCACGCCGTTGACGGTGCTGGAGTAATCCTGGGCGGTGGGGTCGATCGAGTCAGTGAAGATCACCGAGTCGCCGAGCCCAGCGCTGACAATCTCGGCGATGCCGAGGCCGTACTCACTGTTGTCGTGGACCACCGCGACCCGCTCGGCCCGCAGCGTCCCGGCGATGTACGCGGCGGCGGCCTGGCCTTGAACGGCGTCGTTCGCGACGATCCGATGAAAGATCTCCCACCCGTTCTGCGACAGCGCCGCGTTCGTCGCCACCGTCACGAGCGGGAGCCCGGCCTCTTGCAGGAGCGGGCCGGTAACCCTCAGCTCACCCGAGTAGGTAGGCCCGATCAGCGCCACCACCCGCTCGTCCCGCACCGCCCGCGCGGCCAGGGCGGGCGCCTGGGCGGGCTCGCCTTGGGAGTCGAACGGGACGATCTCCACCGCGCAGCGGCCGTTGTACTGGTCAAGCGCGAGCCGTGCCCCGTTGCGGAAGTTGATCGCGAGCTGCGCGTTGTCGCCGGTCAGCGCCCCGAAGAACCCGACCGCGACCCCACCGTCGGGGCACTCCCCCACCGAACCGTCGCTCTCACCGGGCTGGCCGCAGGCCTGGAGGAGCAGCACAACCGCACACGACAGCAACCCTGCCCACCGCCGGACCCGTCTAGAGCCCACCGAGGTGTCTCGCCATCAGCGCGCGAGCCGGGCGCAGGGTAACGGGTCACACTGCAGTTTTCCTCCGGATACGGAGGAAAACTGCAGCCTGAGCGCACGCTTGCGGAACAAGACCGCGGTCAGGACTGGCCTATCCGCGCGACCGCTAAGCCACTCGACTGGGTCCCCCGGACCTCGCCGGTCAGGCAGCATAGACGACCGTGCCCTCCTGGATCGCCGGGCCGATGACCACCACGTGGCTGTCGCGATAGCGCTCGACGTCCTCGGGCGTGACGACGACGATGTCGACCGCCTGACCGACGCCATGCATGGCCATGTAGATCTCGCCTGCCAACTGCCGGCAGTGGAAGTGGCCGCTCTTCACGACGAGGAGGTCGATGTCGCTGTTTGGGCCCATCTGTCCCCTGGCGGCCGAGCCGAACAGAATGATCTTGTCCCGCTGGGCGACAGCGACCACCCGGCGGACGATCTCCTCAAGGGTCGAGATGTTCTCCACCCGACAATTGTGCCATGGACGAGGTGACGGTCGAGCGTAACGCCGCCGCGGTCACGGTGGACTGTACGGCGTTGCCGAGCGTCGCGGTGGAGGTGCACCAGTGAGCAGCGTCGTCTCTGTCCAAAGCAGCGATCCCATGTCCCGGCGGAGATCCAGCAGTCGATGGACCCCTCAGGGCCCGCCGTCGTGCCCGACGGCGCCCTTAAGTTGGCGGGGCCCGCCGACGGTCTTGCCAGTGCCCAGACCTCCTGACACAGCGATGAATGCCCAGTTCAGTGCCGTGTGCTGCTGTGGCTGGTGCGATAATTCATGCGG
>JBOGED010000281.1:0-10257 GCA_050743625.1 Egibacteraceae bacterium
ACGCCTGGCAGGGCGGGTGTGCGATTACGGGCGGATGCGCCCGAGCAGGCACATCACACCGGGAACGCCGCGAGGCGAGCGGGTGGGCGGCTGCGGTCGGAAACAGCAACGTTATTTATGCCCAGCCCCTTAAGAACATCAGCTGAGGGGGGAGCCGGCCGATAAGCCGGATTCTGTACCCGGTCGTCAAGAACGACCGGGTGGCGACCATCCATCTGGGACCGGCGTTGCCGCCGGCCTCGGTGCGGCCTACCTGGTGCTCGGCGGGCCACGTCAACGCACCTGCTTGGCCTTGCTCCGGACGGGGTTTACCTGGCCGCCGGTGTCACCACCGACGCCGGTGCGCTCTTACCGCACCGTTTCACCCTTGCCGGTGTCCCGAACCGTGCTTCGCACGGCGGGATCCTTGGCGGTCTGCTTTCTGTTGCACGTTCCGCGCGTCGCCGCGCCTGGGTGTTACCCAGCGTCCTGCCCAGTGGAGTCCGGACTTTCCTCGACAATCAGAATTGCCGCGGTCGCCTAGCCGACTCCCCCGCCAAGAATCGTAGCCCGAACTTCAGCAAATCCGCAGGTGGGAAACCCAAAACACGGTAGGATGAGAAACACAAGTGTACGGACGGACGTGTCGACTTCCCCCTGAGGCACGAAACCGTCCGCCACCGCATGACGGTGGACGGGTGCCGGAAGCCCCGGATAGCCTCCCCTAGGAGTTTCCGGCACCCCCTAGTTTTGAGTGCACCGGACACGAGCGAACCCGTAGACACTCGCGGCCGTGACCACTGCGCGAGCGAAGCGAAGCGCAGCGACCTAAAAGGTCCTTCGCGAGCGGAACCCGACGAAGCGCGACTTGGACGCCAAGCGAAGCGCGACCCTGAGGTTAGACTGGGATCCACAAGAGCACGACCTCATCGACGGTGACGTCGGTGCTGGACAGGGTCAGCTTCACCTCCTCGATCGCCTTGGCCTTGTGTGCCCACTCTTGGTCCGCCTCTCCGATCGCCTCTTCCATGTCGTGCTGAAGGTCGGCGAGATCCGCCTGCTCGTCGGCGAGCTTGCATCGCAAGGTCTCCAGGCGTTGGCTGCTCCGCGTCGTCATTCCACGGCGACTCGCGACGCCTTGCATGCTCCAGGCGGCACGCCTGACACCACCGCGGCCGCCGAACAGGGCCCCGACCACCGCTCCCGCACCCGCCAGGAACTCTTGGTTGCGGCGGGACGAGGCATCGACCTCGGCGTCGTCGACGCGGCGCGCGGCGTCCTCCGCTTGCCTCCTCTCGCGATCCAACCTGGTCTTGAACCGGGCCGCGACCTGGGCGATCTCCTTGTCGGCGAGGTCCTGCGCGACGACGGAGCAGCGACGCCCGAAGGCCTCGGGGGCCTCATCGAGGCGCGAGTACAGCTTCAGGACCGTGTTGCGGTACACCGTGAGGGTCTGCTCCCGAGCGAGGTAGGTCTTTAGGTCTCGGGCCGCGGACCTGAAGAACACGGTCCTACCGATCGGTGCCACCGGAACGGCGTAGCGCGCCTCCTCCACGGGCGCGGTCCGTAGGTCGCGGTCGTCGTAGTCGACGTGGATCGCGGCGGCGGGATCGAGCTCGCCGGCGAGGGGGAACCACACGGCCTCCCACTCCTCGATGTGGTGGATCCCGGCCCGCGCGTCGTCATAGCGAAGGTGCACGCGGGCAGCGACCGCCGCCTCGTACCGCCCGCCCGCGGCAGCCCCGACCCCGAGGGCCCCAACCTGGGCGGCCCACGGTGCCGCGGGGTCGAGCCATCGCAACGGCACACCGTCGGCCACCTTGGGGAGCACGGGAACCTCGTCCTCGGCGACCTCCGGTGGGGAGGCGATCGGTGCGGCCACGGCGGGTCCCGATGCCGGCCCCGTCACCCGCGCGATCTCCTCACGGGTCATGGGGCCACGCAAGTACGACATCGCCCAGCGAGTCTCGAACACGACGGGAGGCTGCCCGCCGGACCGGTGGAGGAGAAAGCGCCGCTGTCCGAGTCCCGAGATCAAGGGGTCGAGCGCAGCGGCATCGATGCCGCCCGCCGCCCCGGACAGCCCGTCGAGTAGCCGCGCTTTGTCGCGCTCGGTCTGGAGCCGCCCGATCATCCAGGTGCCCGCGTTGGACAGCGCCTTGTAGTCGAGGTCGGCGGGGTTCTGCGTGGCGAGGACCATGCCGACGCCGAAGGCGCGCGCTTGCTTTAGCAGGGTGAGGATCGGGCGCTTCGCCGGCGGCACCGCGCTTGGCGGCGCGTATCCGGCGACCTCGTCCATGTACACCAGTGCGCGAAGCGTCGATGTACCTGGCAGGCCACGCATCCACGTGACCACCTTCGACAACAACAGCGTGACGATGGACTGCCGTTCGTCCTCGGAAAGGTGTGCGACGGACACGATGGCGCAGCGGGGTTGACCGTCCGGGTGGTGCAGCAGCGTCTTCGGGTCCAGCGGTGGGCCCTGGAGCCACTCCGTCATGCGGGGAGACGCGAGCAGGCTGTTCAGCTGCAGCGCGAGCGCATCTCGGCGATCGGCCGGGAAGAACTGGTCGACGTCGAAGACGCCGAGCTTCCGGAACGGTGGCGTGTGGATGTGGGCGAGCAGCTCGGGGAGCTGCATCTGGCGCCCTTGCCGCCACCCCGTCTCGACGATCGTGGCGAGGAGTGTGACCTGAGGAGAGAGCGGCTCGGCCTCCAGGCCCGCCATGGCGAGCAGGCCGGTGACGTACCCCTGGATCTCGTCGCGGAGGGCCTCGGCCTCCGTGTCCCAGCTCAGCGGTGGAGGTGAGAGCGACCCGAGCATGTTCAGCGGCACGCCCATGGATGAGCCGGGTGTGTAGATCGTGACGTCGGGTCCCTCGGCGTACGCCCGCAGCTCGTCCGGACCGATACCCCATGACGCGAGCCCCTCGCGCCAGGTGGTCGCGACCTCGGCGGCGTCGGTCCGGTCGACCCACGGCGCGAAGTCTTCGGGCCGCGCGTGCGGGAATCGCAGCGCGAGGTTGCCCATGTCGCCCTTGGGATCGATCACGAGCGCGGGTATCCCCGCCCGTAGCGCCTCCTCGATCAGCACGACACCAAGGCCCGTCTTACCGGACCCCGTCATGCCGAGTATCACGCCATGAGTCGTGAGGTCGTCGGCGTCGTACGCCAGCGGCTCGCGCCTGCGCATGCCGCCCGCGTCGACCGGCGCGCCCAAGACGAAGTCCGCCATCGTTGCGTGGTCCTCCTCGAAATCCATGGGCCCAATCCTGCACTGTGCGGCGAAGTGCCGGCGGCGGCCTACGGCACGACGAGGATGCGGCCGCACTGCTCGCAGCGGGCGAGTCCTCGGTCGACCAGCTCCTTGACCTCCTGCATCTCACTCGCTGTCAGCTCGAGGCGGCAGCCCGCGCAGCTCCTGCCCTGCAGCTCGGCGACGCCGAGACCCTCTTTGCGGGCTCGGACGTCGTCGTAGTACTTGAGGATGGGTGCGGGCAGGTCGGCGGCGATCGTCTCGCGCTCGGCGACCTGTCTGGCGAGCTCCTCGCCGACTTCCGCCGCGCTCTTGTCCCGGACGGCGGTCGCGGCCGTGACCTCGCCGGCAAGCTCAACCTCGCGCTCGGTGAGGGCCGCCACGAGTGACTCGGTCTCTTCTCGTTGCTCCATGATCTCGAGAAGCGTGTCCTCCAGGTCGCTGCGGCGCTGCTCCATCGAACTCAGCTCGCCGTCGAGGGCCATCAGCTCCTTCTGAGAGGTGATGGCGCCCGAGTACTTGCGCTGCGTCTCAACACCGTAGCGGGTCTCGACCGTCTCTAGCTCGCGCTCGTGGCGGCGCTGCTCGCGCTCGAGGCGGGCAAGGCGCTCACGCGTCGCGCTCAGCTCGGCGCTCACGCGGTCGAGCAGCTCGGCGCGGTCGTCGAGCGCCTTCTGCTCAGGCAGGTGAGCCCGGCGGTACCGCAGCTGCCGGATCCGGGTGTCCACGTGCTGGAGGTCGAGCAACCGGCGCTGTTGGATTCTCGTCGCGGCGATCACACCGTGGACGCTAGCAGCCGGTACGGCGATGTGTCAGCCGGAGGGCCTCAACAGGGCGAGTACGCCATGGACCGCGGCGACACGCGGGGAGAGCTTCTCGCCTCACGCGGAAGGTCTGAGCGGCAGGGTCCGCTGGTCGATGGCCGCGGCGGCATCGCCTCGAAGGCGTCGGCGGAATAGGCGGCATGTATCTGCGCGGGCGTGTTGGTGCTCTTCGGGTAAGGAGCCCAAATATGGGGGTGGGTCCCTAATACCTCCGTGAGCCTCTTGCGCGGAGGCTCACGGTGAACCCGGGTGAAAGCGGAGATGTGCCATGAGTACGCAAACGATCGACTACCAGATTGGCATGCCCGCGCTGGATGCGGCCACCCTATGCGAGGCCTTCCAGATCACGGCGCGGTCGCACGCGGAGCAGGCCGCGGTGCGCACATCCGGAAACGGGTTCTCGATGACGTGGGGAGAGTACGACGAGCGGGTTCGGCGCACCGCCGCCGGGCTTGCTGCCCTGGGAGTGCGGCGCGGCGACACGGTGGCGACGATGCTCACGAACCGCCCCGAGTTGCACTGGGTCGACATCGCGGCCATGCATCTGGGGGCCCAGGCGTTTGGGCTGTACAACACCTCGTCGCAGGAGCAGCTGGAGTACGTGCTCCGTGACGCGGAGAGCGCGGTGGTCGTCACCGAGCGGGCGTTCGCGGCCAAGATGCTGCTAGCCCGCGAGGCGTGCCCGCGGCTCGGGCACGTCGTATCGGTGGACGGCGGCGGCACGCTCACGCTTGATGAGGTGGATGCGGGAGGGCATCCGGGCTTCGACTTCGACGCCGCCTGGCAAGCCGTGCGGCCAAGTGACGTGGTGACGTTGATCTATACCTCGGGTACGACCGGGCCACCCAAGGGCGCGCAGATCACTCATGGTGCCGTGATGGCAAGCGTCCGGCCACTGCAGCAGGCGATCCCCGCGTACCGCTCGGGGTTTTCGGCGATCTCCTACCTGCCGACCGCGCATGCGATCGCCCGGATCTTGCAGCACTACTACTCGCTTGTGTACGGGGGGACGCTGACCTGCTGCCCCGACGTCGCCGACCTCGGCGCGACCCTCGTGGACGCGCGTCCCACACTGTTCATCGGCACTCCTCGAGTGTGGGAGAAGCTCCAGGCTGGTCTCAGCGCTGCCATACAGGCTGAGCATGACGCCGCGCGCCGGCATGCCGACGAGTGGGGTATCGACGTGGGGCTGCGCCGCGTGCGTGTCGAGCAAGCCGGCCGGCAGCCCTCAGCCCAGCTGCTGGCCGAGCACGCGCGCGCTGACGCGCTCGTGCTGTCCAACCTGCGGGCGCGGGTGGGCTTGGACCGTGTGGAGGGCGCGATCATCGGGGCGTCGCCGGTGCCGCCGGAGGTGATCGAGTTCTTCCGGGCGCTGGGTGTGCCGCTGCGCGAGTCGTATGGCATGACAGAGGTCATGATCGCGACAGTCAACCCGATCGACCGTGTCAGGTCGGCACCGCCGAACCGCCGGTCCCTGGAATGGAGCTGCGCCTGGCCGCCGACGGCGAGGTGTTGATGCGCAGCGCACAGACGATGTTGGGCTACCGCAACCTGCCGGACAAGACCGCCGAGACCATCGATGCCGACGGCTGGGTGCATTCAGGTGATCTCGGCGACCTGGACGAGGAGGGCCACCTGCGAATCATCGATCGCAAGAAGGAGCTGATCATCAACGACGCCGGGCACAACATGTCCCCGGCCAACATCGAGATGTGCCTGAAAGCGTCCAGCCGCTGATCGGCCAGGCGATCTGCATCGGTGACCGCCGCCCCGTTCAACGTGGCGCTGCTCGTGCTCGACCCCGACGCCACGGCCACGTTCGCCACCCGTCACGGCCTGGACCCAGCTGGCCTGGCGCATGACCAGCGGGTCCTCGACGAGGTCGCCGCCAGTGTCGACCGGGCGAACGCCCGGCTCACGCTACCCGAGCAGATCATCCGTTGGACGCTGCTGAGCCAGGAGTGGCTGCCGGGCAGTGATGAGCTCACCCCGACGATGAAGCTGCGCCGCCAGCCCATCGCCGAGAAGTACGCCGCCCAGTTCGCGGCGCTCTATCTCGCCGAGTAACGACCGTTCACGGCTTCCGCGCAGCCTCGGGTGCACATGACTTGATCGAAATGAGGAGATGCCACAATGATATGTGGCAAAGTGAAGGTTCAAGGCGGCGAGCTGCTTTATGAAATAGAAGGCGCCGGGCGGCCAGTTGTGTTGCTACACGCAGGACTGCTCGACCTGAGAATGTGGGATGAGCAGTTTGAACCCTTGGCTGGCAGCTACACTACCATTCGGTACGACGCGCGAGGGCACACATGGTCAATATGGAATCGACCGATGAGTTCAACCATGCGCTGCTTGAGTTTCTCGCAACTCTCGCCATAACCGAAGACGGCGCCGACAGCTCATCATGGTGACAGGCTTCGCAGGAACGCGAGGGACGGCATAAAGAAGTACTCGCCGCCCTTCATGCGCACGGCCTGGGCGATCGCATCGACTTCCTGTGTCTGGGTGCCGGCCCACTGCGTGGGGTAGGTCTGCCTTTGGCGGGGTCCTTGGCCGATCACCGGGTCAAGACCGTGCGGAACCGGCGGGACCCTGGGGAAGTCGGGATTATTTGCCCAGAGATTCTGCGTAAAATCGAACTGGGCGAGGGGAGGGTTGTCGTCGATGTTGATGTTGGCGTTGAAGGCCATGAATAGCAGGCCGACACCCTCGCGGGGGCGGCTGTGGGGTGGTACGGAGTCGTCGAAGGGGACGTCGGCTCGTTCACCGTAGGTTTGCCCCCGGCGGGCCATGAGGTGTCGCCGCTCGTCTTGTGGAGGCTCCGCGCCGCCTGAGCCGCGCGGGTTGGTCTTGCGGATGTGGGCGTGGAAGGGACATTTGGTGCCCTGGCCGTCGCTGTCGTAGGTAAAGTTGTTCATGATCGGGTGGTGGCTGCCGTCGCCGCGTTGGAGCGTGAGCGGGGTGCCGTCCCTGAAGCGACCAACCAGCATCGCGCCGGCCAGGTCGCGGTCCCGGCCTTTCAGCCCAAGCGTGTCGGCGAGGTCTTCCTCGGCTTGCTTGAACCGCCGGACGTTCTGTTCGAGCTTGCGGAAGATGAAGTAGCTGCCGAAGTGGACATTCGGGTCGGGAGCGGCGGGATCGGCGACGAGCACGCGGTCCAAGGGGGCTGCGGGATCCCAGGCGTCGGTGCCGTCGGTGCGGTCGCGTTCCGCGGCGATGTCCTCCTCGAGGAACAGCGGCTGGCTGCGACCGTCGATGTAGCCGAAGTGCTCGATGGGATCGCCGTGATCGTTCAGCTGAGTGAGACCCGTCTCCTCGCCGAGTACCGTCGCCGTGTCGGGCAGCAGCGCGAGGATCTCGTTGTGCCGCGCGTTGACCGGGGCGTCGCGCGAGTCGCCGATCAGCACGACCGCATGGATAGCCTGACGGTAGGGCGCTTCCCACACCGACGGTGGCGGATCGGCAAGCGTCTGTCGCGAGCCGGGATCCTTCATCCCACGCCTGAAGGACGCGTCGGCGGGAAGGGCCGCGATCCCGAGCGCGTCATAGCCTTCCTTTGTGAGCCCGACGCCCACGTATGTGGTTCCAGAGGTCCCTTTGGCCTTATAGTCCTTGACCTCATTAAGGTGGCGCTTGGCGGACTTCATCAGCGGCACCAGCGCGCTCAGAAAGGCTCTCGCGTCCCCTCGATCGCCGAATTGCAAGAACATCATCACAAGCGCATCGCGAACGTGGCCCTTGACGATATTTGCCTGAAGCTCCTTCAACATGATCGCTGCGTCCCCCGCGGCAGTCTCCCAAGACAACGGCACAGTCAAGTCCACAGCCATCGAGAGCCTCCTCCTCGTGGGTCGCGTCTCGAAGAGTATGGAGGAGCGCATGGCGCATGTCAGCAGCCGCGCGATCGGAGCGCTTGCGGCGCGATCCGCGCGGCTTCACCCCAGGATCCAACCCCGATCCCCTCATGCCGGCATCACCGGGGCGGTTACCTCTCCCACCGGCTCCAATCCGACCATGGCTCCGTCGACACCTTGGACAGGAGCAACCGCGCCCTCAACCCACGGCGGGTGGCGGCCTCCGCCAGCGTCGCGTGCAGCGCTGGCAGCGCCGCGACCTCGGTCGCGTAGTGGCCGGCGTCGACGACCGCGAGCCCCATCGTCAGCGCGTCGAGAGCCACGTGGTGGCGCAGGTCTCCGGTGACGTAGACGTCAGCTCCGGCTTGCAGCGCGGCGCCGATCAGCCCGTCGCCCGCGCCGCCACAGGCCGCCACCGTGGCCACCGGCGCGTCCAGGTCGCCGGCGCAGCGCAGGAAGGGCGCGGGCAACCCATCCGCGAGCCGCCGCGCGATCGCGCCGAGGGGCTGCGGCTCACGCAGGCGCCCGATCCGGCCAAGACCTTTCTGGCCAAGACCTTTCTGGCCAAGCCCCTTCGTCTCGTCACCGGCAAGCCGCTCCAGAGGCCGCACCCCGACGAGGTCAAGCAATGCGACGACGGGCTCCGTCGTGCCCGGAAGGGCAGCGTCAAAGTTGGTGTGGGCCGCCAGGACCGCGATCCCCCGCCGCGCGGCCTCCAGCGCGAGGCGGCCGGGCGCCGTCGCCGGTGTCAGCCGCTCCAGCGGGCGGAACAGCAGCGGATGGTGGGCCAGCAGAAGCTCCGCCCTCGCGTTGGCGGCCTCCTCCAGCGTGGATGCGGTGACGTCGAGACAGACCAACACCGCGGTCACCGCATCGTCAGGACCGCCGACGTGCAGCCCCACGGCGTCCCACCCGGCGGCGTCCGCCTCGGGATAGCACTCGTCGACCAGCCCCACCCAGTCCCTCACGCGATCGGCCGGCACGCCGTCAGTCCATGAGCTCGGCGGCGTCGATCTCCTCGATCTTGCCGACGGCGAGGCGGTTGATCACCCAGAGGACCAGCCCGATCGCGACGAGGATGCCGGCGCGGGCCCAGATCGCACCCGTTTGTCGGGTCAGCACGAGGAGGCAGGCGGCGGCGCCGACGACCGGGGCCCACGTGGGAGTGCGGAAGTGCTCGTGCGGGACAGGGTCCGCGCGCAGGACCAGCACCGCGATGTTCACGATCGTGAAGACGATGAGCAGCAGCAGGACCGTGGTCGTGCCAAGGGTCCCGATCTCACCCGTCAGCACCAGGGCGACGGCGAGCAGCGCGACGAAGATGATCGAGACGATCGGGGTTCGCCGCCGCGGGTCGACCCGGCCGAAGATCGAGGGCACGATGCGCTGGTTGGCCATGCCATAGAGCAACCGAGAGGCCATGATGAGGTTGATGAGGGCGGTGTTCGCGACGGCCAAGAGCGCGATCGCGGAGAAGACCCGAGGTGGGATGGCGACGGGTCCCGCTCTCACGACCTCCAGCAAGGGCCCGTCAGAGGCGGAGAGCGTCTCCACGTCCACGACCATCGCGGCGGTGATCGCGACGAGCACGTAGATGACGCTGGTGATCGCCAAGCCCCAAAACAGGGCTCGGGGGAACGCCTTCGCCGGGTTCACCGCCTCCTCGGCGAGGTTGACCGAGTCCTCGAAGCCGAGAAACGAGTAAAACGCGATCGTCGTCCCCGCCAGGACCGAGATCACGAGCGGCTGCCCGGGGTTGAACGTCAACGCGCGCGAGGGGTCACCCTCACCTCCGAACAAGACGACCGCCCCGATCAGGATGATCAGCACGAGCCCGCTCAGCTCGACGAGGGTCAGCACCAGGTTGACCCTGACGGACTCGCGGATCCCCCGGTAGTTGATCAGCGCGATCAGGCCCACGAACAGGACCGCCGCGCGCATTTGCGGGATCGCGATGAACTCGCCGAGGTAGTCGCCACCGAAGGCGAGCGCGTTCGTCGCCGCGGACGTGATCCCTGACGCCATCACGACGAACGCGACCATGAACGTGAAGAAGGGGATCTTGAACGCTTTGTTGGTGTAGAGCGCTGCCCCGGCCGCGTCGGGGTACCTCCCTACCAGCTCGGCATAGGCGCACGCCGTGACCGACGCGAGCAGCGTCGCGACCAGGAACGACGCCCACATCGCACCGCCCGACCTGCCGGCGAGCTGGCCGAACAGCGCGTAGACACCTCCGCCGAGGATGTCGCCGATCACGAAGAAGAGCAGCATGCGCTGGCTGATGACTCGCCGGAGCGGCGTTCCCTCCCCGGTCGACGCGGGCGCGGACGCAGACATATCGGCA
>JBOGED010000282.1:0-37032 GCA_050743625.1 Egibacteraceae bacterium
GAGCGGCACCCCGTCCAGCTCGATGCGACCCGCGTCTGGGTCGGCGGCGCGCGCGAGGCAGTCCAGCAGGGCGGCCGCCTCGGCCGCATCAGGAGCGACGACGCCGACAAGCTCGCCCGGCGCCACCTCGAGGCTGACTCCCCTCAGGTTCGCCGCTGACACGTCACGCAGTCGCAACGCGCCCGTCGTCGGCGACGGCAGCAGCGCGCGGCCGCCTCTGACCGCGGGTGGAGCGCCAAGCACCTGGGCGACCCTCCCTGCTGAGGCGTACGCCCGCGCCAACTCCGCGGCGGCATATCCGATGCGGGAGAAGGGGCCGATAAGGAACTGGGTCAACCCAACAGCCGCCACAAGGTCACCGACGCTGATGGCCTCCGTTGCCGCTAGCCGTCCGCCGACGAGTGCGACCAGCGCGAGGAATACTCCCGTCAACGCCGCAGTGAGCCCCTCGTGCGCACCTTCGACACGTGCGGCACGCAAGGTGGCACGCAGCGATCCTTGGCTCGCCGAGCGGTAGCGATCGACCGCCGCAGCCTCGGCGTGTAGCCCTTTCACCACGCGGAGGCCAGTGAACAGATCGGCCGCTACCCCCGCCGCGCGAGCGGCGCCGGCCCGCTCCGCGCCGCTGCGGCGCACCAGCGGTTTGGCCAACAGCTGCAGTAGCCCGAGCAGCGGAGGCAAGCCGATCAAGACGAGCAGGCCCAGCCGCACCGACACCCCGAACAGGATCACCGAGGCCACGGCCATGGCCGCCGCCGCGCCAGCGGCCATGGCCACGACGAAGTGCACTCCCGCGGCCTGCGCGGTGTCCGCCGTCGCGATGCTCACTAACTCGCCCGGCAAGCGATCGGCCTCAACGCCACCACCCTGGTCCAGCACCCGCCGGACCAGCCGTATCCGCAGGTCGTGCGCGGAGGCCTCCAGCGCCCGCTCCCCGAACCGGTCGCCCCATCGATACGCCATCGACAAGCACACGAACAACCCCGCCAACGCCGCGACCCACGCGACCATTGACAAGGCAGTCCCACCCGAGACCGCTTGGTCGATCATCACGCCGATCATCACCGGCACCAACGCCTCCGCCGCCTGATGACCCATCAACAACAGGGAGGAGGCGACCAGGTCCCGATGATGGCCGCCGATCACGCCCCACAGCACCGCACCCGCCGACACGTCGAACCGACCGTCGCCTCCTGTCCAGGATCCCCTGGCCGTCGCGTCACGCTGGGGTTTCATGGCTGCGCCGTAAGGTACCCACCCATCTTCGAGAAGTACGCTCTGCCACAGAACTCACGACCATCGTCGGTACGGAGACGCTCGATCACGAGCGCATGGTTGCGGCCACGGTGGGGCTCTGGGCCGCACACGATCGCCACGCCTTCGCCCTGCGGGCAAAAGACCCGGCCCTTTGTACCGCCGTAACGGCCCCGAGCCACCGAGGCAGCCAGGATCCTGATGCGTTGACCCTCGTAGAAGGTGAACGCGTTGGGGTAGGGATCCGCCTGGGCACGGACCAGGTTGACGATGTCTGTGGCTGGCCAGGTCCAGTCGATACGGCTGTCCTCGATCGAGCGCTTATGGAAGAAGCTCGCCTGCTCCGGATCTTGTCTGGTCCACGCGCCGCAGCCGGACTCGATCAGATCGAGCGCCTCCAGTGTGAGCGGACCGAACAGCTCGACGGTCTTCTCGAACAGGTCGGTCACGGTGTCCTTGGGCCCTACAGGAACGCTTCGCTGAAGGACGATGTCGCCGCTATCGAACTCCTCGTTCATGAAGTGCGCAGTGACGCCGACCTCTTTCTCACCATTGATCAGCGCCCAGTTCAGCGGGGCGAACCCGCCATATTTGGGAAGCAGGGAATCGTGGAGGTTGAGCGCGCCGTGATAAGGAACCTCGAATACGCGCGGCGCGATCCACGTCCGCCAGTTCGCCGCCACGAGGATGTCTGGCTCCAGCTCTCGAAGGCGGGCGACGACCTCGTCGTCGTTGGCGTAGTTGCGCACGAGCACGGGTACGCCGTGCTGCTCGGCCAGGTCCGCTACGGAGTCGCGCCAGATCGCCTCGTACGCGTGATCGCTGTCCGGGTGTGTGACGACGAGAAGCACCTCGTGCCGTGACGCAAGCAGCGCATCGAGGAGACGATAGCCCCACGTCTGGTAACCGAAGGTGATCAACCGCACAACGCCCTCCTCCTTGTACTAGGCACAAAGCTCGGCGAGTTTCGCCGTGATGATCGGCCCGATCTGCGCGAGCGCGGCCGGCGTCATCATCTCGGTGTGCTCCGAGTCGACTGGGTAATGGGCGATCACGCCGTCGACGTAGTCGCTCCACGCCGTGGGGTTGGCGTTCTCGGGCGCGTCCTCGCCCGCTCGTGCGGTGAACAGGATGGGATCACCGTGGTACGGGGCCTTGGGGACCTCAGCGGTGAGTTCTTGGTGAGCCATCAGCGCATTGACGAGCACCGGAAAGACGTCGTCGAGATCCGCCAGCTCCTCGTCCGATGCGTCATGAGCATCGCTGTCCCGCAAGTACGCCAACGCCTCATCCTCGGACAGCGGCCGTTCAGGGTCGTCGCCGGGATCGCGGCTGGGTGGCATCGGATCGAGCAGGACGAGCAGTGCGACCTCCTCGCCTTCGCCTTGGAGCAGGACGGCAAGGGCATGCGCGATCAAGCCGCCCAAGGACCAGCCGAGCAGGTAGTAGGGCCCGTGTGGTTGCACGGTCCGAACCCGGTTGCGGTGGGTCCGAGCGAGGTCGTCGAACGACCTCACGGAGTCGCCGGAAAGGATGGGTGATTGCAACCCATAGAGCGGCCGGCCCTCGTCGAGATATGGCACCAAACCCGCGTACGACCATGCGATGCCGAATCCCTCGTGGATGCAGAACAGCGGCGCCTTGGTGCCTTTGGGGTGCAAGGCGAGCAGCGGCGCCAGCGCGCGGTCCTGCTCGGGCGTCGAGCCCAGGGCGGCTGCGATCCCGGCAACGGTCGGCGCCGCCATGACGGTGGCGATCTTCATGCCGCCGCCCTCACCGGTCAGCCCGGCGGCGCGGATCCGGCTCACCAAGCGCATGGCGAGCAGCGAGTGGCCGCCCAGCTCGAAGAAGCTGTCGTCGATGCCAACGCGGGGCAGCCCAAGGGTGTCAGCGAAGATCCGGCACAATATGGCCTCACGCTCGTCGCGCGGCCCTCGGGCGGACACTGCCCCCGATGGGTCCGGTGCGGGCAGGGCGGCGCGGTCGAGCTTGCCGTTCACTGTCAGCGGGAGCGCATCGAGTGTGACGAACGCGGATGGCACCATTGAGTCGGGCAATGCGGCGGCCACATGGCGCCGCAGGTCACCGGTATCTCCGCTGCCGCCGTTCCCGAAGACGACGTAGGCGACGAGACTCCTCGCGCCAGACCCGCCAGAGTTGTCCTCCCTCGCCACCACTGCCGCCTGCGCGACACTCGGGTGGCGGGAAAGAACGGCTTCGATCTCGCCGAGCTCGATACGGAAACCGCGGATCTTGACCTGATCGTCGCTGCGGCCGAGGAACTCGAGGATGCCATCGGGTTGCCAGCGGACGAGATCCCCGGTGCGGTACATCCGCTCGCCAACTGCAGAGAACGGATCGGCCACGAACCGCTCGGCGGTCAGCCCAGGCCGGCCCAGGTAGCCGCGCGCCAACCCGTCACCGGAGACGTACAGCTCGCCCACCACCCCGACCGGAACCGGGCGCAACCCGGTATCCAACACGTACACCCGAGTATTGGGATCGGGCCGGCCGATGGGCACCATCGGGCCGTGCCACTCCGTAGGGGCATGCCACAGCGTGGAGTTGACCGTCGCCTCGGTCAACCCGTAGGCCCCGAACACCCGTAGGGCCTTCGACCAGCGGGTTACCACCTGCGGAGGAACCTTCTCCGAGCCGACGAGCAGGGTCGCGCCCGCTGGCAGCTCGCAACCCTCGGGCAACATCGCCACCACCGAGGGCGGCAGGATCATGTGCGTCACCGCATGCTGGCGGAGGTAGTCGACCAACGGCGGGCCGGCCACCCGCCGGTCCGACGGCACGATCACCAGCCGGCCTCCGACCAGCAGGGTCATGCACAGGTCCCACACGGCCACGTCGAAGCTGGCAGAGGCGAACTGCGCGACCCGGCTGTCAGGGCCAACGTCGAGCCGGTCGGCGGCGGTGGCGACCAGGCTGGATACCCCGTCGTGAGAGACGACCACGCCTTTGGGCCGCCCGGTCGACCCGGAGGTGTAGATGACATAGGCGGCATGGTCCACGCGCAGCGGCCCCAAGCGCTCGGCGACACCAAGATCGCAAGCACCAAGATCGCAAGCACCAAGATCGCTCTTGCCAGACCCCTCAATCGCGGCACGAACGTCGGGGTCGTCCAGCATCAGGCCACTCGATGGGGGGAGGTCAGGCAGGTGCGCGGCGATCGCGCGGGTGGTGACTACGGCTACCGGGTCTGCGTCGTCGAGCATGAACGCGAGGCGGTCGGCGGGGTAGTCGAGGTCCAACGGCAGGTAGGCCCCGCCGGCTTTGAGCACCCCGAGCACCGCGACCACCAGGTCGGTCGAGCGGGGCAGGGCCAGCGCCGCGATCCGCTCCGGCCCCACCCCTCGGGTAGCCAACACGCGCGCGAGCTGGTTGGCGCGCGCGTTGAGCTGCGCATAGGTCAGCCGCTCGTCCTCCAAGACCACCGCCGTGGCGTCAGGGGTGCGGGCGGCCTGCGCCTCGAACAGCGCGGGCAGCGTCGCCTTGGGCGCGACCCGCCCCGTGTCGTTCCACTCCACCAGCATCTGGTGGCGCTCGGCGGCCGACAGGATGCCGATCCGGCCGATAGGCCGATCAGGATCAGCCACCACATCCTCTAACAGCCGCAGCAACCGATCCGCGATCGTCTCCGCCGAGTCCCGGCCGAACACGTCGCTGGCGTATTCGAGCGCGTAGCCGAGCCCCTTGGCGCCTGAACCCTCGACGAAGTTGAAGGACAGGTCGAACCTGGCGGTCTCTGTGTCGAATGGCTCCGGCTGATGATCCAGGCCGAGGAACCCTGGCGTGTCGCCGGTCTGGTTCTCGTAGGTGACCATGACCTGGAACAGGGGGTTGCGGGAGACCGACCGTGCCGGGTTAAGGGCGCGGACGACGTGGTCGAAGGGCAGATCCTGGTGCTCGAAGGCGGCGAGGTCGGTATCGCGGACGCGGGCCAGCAGCTCGTTGAACGTCGGATCTCCGGAGAGGTCGACGCGGAGCACAAGGGTGTTGGCGAAGAAGCCGATGAGGTCGTCGAGCGCTTGATCGGTGCGGCCGGAGGTTGGAGCGCCCAGGGGGATGTCGTCGCCGGCGCCCAAGCGGTGCAGCAACGCGGCGACGGCCGCGTGGAGGACCATGAACATACTCGCGCCGATGACCCGGGACAGCTGCCGGAGCCCGTGGCAGACCTGAGGTGGCAGCTGCGCGCAGACGGTGCCTCCCCGGTAGCTTCCCGCGGCGGGGCGGGGCCGGTCAGTGGGTAACGCCAGCTCCTCGGGGACGCCCCGCAGGGTTTCCCGCCAGTAGGCAAGCTGCCGCGCGTACAGGCTGTCGGGGTCGTCGGGGTCGCCGAGGAGACGGGGTTGCCACAGTGTGTAGTCGACGTAGCCGACCGGCAATGGGGCCCAGGCCGGCGCGTTGCCTGCCCGTCGAGCCGCGTACGCGGTGGTCAAGTCGGCGGTGAAGACCCCGTCGGACCATTCGTCGGTGGCGATGTGGTGAAACAAGATCACGATCACATGCTCCTCGGTGCCCAAAGACAGGATCGTGACGCGCAGCGGCAGCTCTGAGGCCAGGTCGAACGGGCGCCGCACCGCGCTGGACACGAGGTCCGCGACCTCGGCCTGCCCGCACCGCACGACCTGGACCACCGGGTCGGCGTCCGGCGCGGCGACGATGCGCGGGAACACCTGACCGTCGCGGACTACGGTGCGCAGCGTCTCGTGGCGCTCCATCACGTCGCCGACCGCGGCGCGCAACGCGTCGAGATCCAACTCCCCCCACACGCGGGCGACCAGCGGGCAGTTGTAGGCGGCGGTGCCACCTTCGATCTGGTCGATCAGCCACAGCCGCTGTTGAGCGAACGACAGCGGGATCCGCGCGGGCCGGTCCATTCGCCCCAATGGCAGCCGGAGGGGGCCACCGCTCGCCCGGCGAGCCAACTCGGCGACGGTAGGCGCCTCGAACAGGTCTCTGACCGTCAACTCAGCGCCCAGCGCCGTACGGGCACGGCTCATCAGCCGCATCGTGAGCAGTGAGTGGCCGCCGAGGTCGAAGAAGTTGTCGTCGACGCCGACTCGCTCCAGTCCGAGGACCTCGGCGAACAGCTCGCAGAGGACCTGTTCCCGCAGGTCCTGCGGCGCCCGGCTCGGCGCTGCCAAGGCGAGATCGGGGGCGGGCAAGGCTGCCCGGTCCAGCTTGCCGTTCGGCGTCAACGGCAACGACTCCAACGTCACGAACGCCGACGGCACCATGGGATCCGGCAGACGCCCTCGCAGGTAGGAGCGCACGGACGACAACAGCATGCCAGGGTCGTGCGAGGCTTTCGGGCGGTTGACGTAGGCAGAGAGCCCGCCACCGCCGCCGTCGGAGCACAGGTAGAGGTCGCTCGCCTGGACCGGCGGCAGGGTGTCGTCGAGGAAGGCGACATCCAGGCTGCCGTCCGTGGCCGCGCCAGACCACGTCACCACGACCCGGTAACCCAGCCTCTCGCCGATCTCGTGGAACAACTCGGGGTCCGGAGCGTCGGACCCGCTGGCGAACGCGCTCAGGGCAGCATCGTCGTCGTGCTCCAGTAACCGCATCGTTTCGATGGTGTGCGCGATGCGCCTGTTCGGCACGCCGGCCACCCGAAGCCGGATGAGCTTCTGTTCGGCCAGGTAGGCTGCCATCGCCTCCAGGTCGCTGACCTCGCGGCCCCAACGCACCTGGGGTATCTCCTCGCCCCGCACGCTTGGCGCAGCGGCTGGCAGCGCTTTCTTGCGCAGCGCGGCGTCGTAGCGGTACTGGGACATCTCGTTGTGATACCGGCTGCGTTTGACGCGGATATCGATGCCGTCGATGTCGGTGATCGTTCGCCGCAGCGCAGGGAAGAAGTCCGGGTCGACCATGAGCCCCGGCTCGCTGCCCAGGCTGCGTTCGATCGCCGCGCGTAGGGCCGCGAGGCCGACAGGTCCTCGGGCCCGGCGGAGGTGCCACTCGGTGTAGAAGCACTTCAGCAGGCGGAGGTTGCTCACGTCGCCTACGAACAGCCATCCGCCGGGCCTCAGCAATCGCATGGCTTTTTCCAGCACGTCCACGAGATATTCGACGTTGGGGAAGTGGACCACCACCGAGTTGAGGATCACGGTGTCGAAGAACCCTACGGGCAGGCCGTCCATCACATCGGCGGGCTGTGCCCGCAGCTCCACCCGGCCCGCAAGCCGCGGCTGCCGGTTGACCTGCTGGCGCAGCGCCTCGACCACCACCCCGGAGATATCGGTGCCCCAGTACGCCTCGCAGTCCGGCGCCAGCCGGGACAGCAGCAGTCCCGTGCCGACCGCGATGTCCAGCACACGCCAAGGTCCAAGCTGAGGCCTGAGCTCCCGGATTCGGTCGACCGCCGCATCCCGGCATTCGCGCATCTCCTCCACGGGCATCGTGGGGCCCTCGTAGCTGTCGGCCCAGCCAGAGAAGTCTTCGCCGAACACGGCCGACGCGGCGCTGCCGTAGACCGAGTCGTAGATCTGCCGCCACTCGCCGATCTGCTCCCGTTCCGCCTGGTCGCGGTCCTCCGGCTTCACCTGCGCGGGTACCACGTAGCCGACCAGGCGTTGGACGCCGTCCAGGTGGGTGTCGTCGGCGATGACGGCGGCGTGCGCGACGTGAGGGTGTCGGGTGAGGACGGCTTCGACTTCGCCAAGCTCGATGCGGTAGCCGCGGATCTTGACCTGGTCATCGTCCCGGCCGACGAGGTCCAGAAGACCGTCGGACCGCCGGCGGGCCAGATCGCCCGTGCGGTACATGCGGGCGCCAGGGGCTCCGTAAGGATCAGGCAGGTAGTGGGTGGCGGTCAAGGCGGGACGCTTCAGGTAGCCCCGCGTGACACCTGCGCCGGCCAGGTAAAGCCCGCCGACGACGCCGGGGGGGACCGGGCGAAGATGGGCGTCCAGGACGTGGGCGCGGGTGTTCGGGACCGGGGCGGCCCAGCGGGTATGGCGGTCGTGATGCCAGCTGTAGGCGTCGACGGTGTACTCGGTGGGGCCATAGAGGTTATGGACAGCGCTGTCGGGCAAGGCGCACAGCCGCTCCCACAGGCTGCGGGGGACGGCTTCTCCGCCCACGCCGATGACGGCGGGGCGGTGCCGGCCAGCGGCGAGGAACCCCCGGCCGATAAGCTCCTGCAGGAAGGTGGGCGTGAGGTCGACGAAGTCGATGCCCGCCTCGGCGAGGTAGGTCAGGAGCCGGTCAGCGTCGTGGTAAGTGGCGCTGTCCAGGACATGCAGCTGGTGGCCGGCGACCATCCACAGCAATGCTCCCCAGGAGGCGTCGAAGGAGAAGGAGGTGAGGTGGGCGGCTCGCAGCTGGCGCTCGCCGGCGGCGGCCTGGGCGGGGGCTATCAGGTGTTGGCGGTGAAAGGCGTAGAGGTTGGCCACGCCACCGTGGGTGGCCACCACACCCTTGGGGACGCCGGTGGACCCGGAGGTGTAGAGCACGTAGGCGGGATGCTCGAGACGGTGGCGGTCGGCTCGGGTGAAGCCGGGCCGCTCCGCGTCGGTCAGGTCGTCCCCCGACAGGACGTCGACCGCGCGGGCCGTGCCAGGGTCATCGAGGAGAATCCGGTCGAGATCCAGAGCGGGCAGGCGGCCGTCTCGCCGCGACGACGCGGCTGCCACGGTGACCAGGCACACCGGCGACCCGTCGGCGAGCATGAACGCGATCCGGTCGGTCGGGTAGTCCAGGTCCAGCGGCAGGTATGCGGCGCCGGTCTCTTGCACCGCGAACAACGCCGCCACCAAGTCCACCGAGCGCGGCAGCGCCAACGCCACGATGCGCTCGGGGCCCGCACCGCGCGCGATCAGCATCCTGGCCAACCGGTTGACCCGCGTGCTCAGCTCGGCGTACGTGAGGGTCGCCTCCCCCGAGACCAGCGCGACCGCGTCTGGGGTCCGTTTCGCCTGCGCTCCGAGCAGTTCCGCCACGGTCAGGTCAGGCACGGCCCGTTCGGTGTCGTTCCAGACATGCAAGAGGTTGTGACGCTCGCCGGGAGTGAGGATCTCGGTCTGGCTGACACGCCTCGACGGGTCGGCCGCCAGTTGCTCCAACAAGCGCACGAGCCGGCCGGCGATCGTCTCCGCCGTCCGGCGGTCGAACAGGTCAGCGGAGTACTCGAGAAGGCACTCGACCCTTCCCTGTTCGGTCAAGTCATAGAAGTCGAAGACCAGGTCGAACTGCGCCGTTCCGGTGTCGAATGGCTCCGGTTCGCTGCGCAAGCCGAGGAAGTGGGGTGGGTCGCCGGCCCGGTTCTGGTACCCCATCATGGACTGGAACAAGGGATTACGGGCGGTCGACCGCGCCGGGTTCAGCGCTTGGACGACATGGTCGAAGGGCAGGTCCTGGTGCTCGAACGCGGCGAGGTCGACCTCACGGACGCGGGTGAGCAGATCAGTGAAGGTCGGGTCACCAGACAGGTCCACGCGCAGCACAAGGGTGTTGACGAAGAAGCCGACAAGGTCGTCGAGCGCTTGATCGGTGCGCCCAGAGATCGGCGCGCCCAGAGGGATGTCGTCGCCGGCGCCCAGGCGATGCAGCAGCGTGGCGACGGCCGCGTGGAGGACCATGAACATACTCGCCCCAGTAGCCCGGGACAGATCACGCAAGCCTTGGCAAACCCCCTGAGGCAGCTCCGTCCCCACGCTGCCTCCGCGGTGGCTGCCAGTGGCGGGGCGGGGCCGGTCGGTGGGCAGCGCCAGCTCTTCGGGCACGTCACGCAGGGTTTCCCGCCAGTAGGAGAGCTGTCGCGCGTACAGGCTGTCGGGGGCCGTGGGGGCGCCGAGGAGGCGGGGTTGCCACAGGGCGTAGTCGGCGTACTGGACCGGCAGCGGTTCCCAGTCCGGCGCCTTGCCCGCGCCGCGAGCCGCGTAGGCGGTGGTCAGGTCGGCGATGAAGGGGCGGTCGGACCATTCGTCGGCGGTGATGTGG
Source organism: Egibacteraceae bacterium (assembly GCA_050743625.1). Taxonomy (GTDB): domain Bacteria; phylum Actinomycetota; class Nitriliruptoria; order Euzebyales; family Egibacteraceae; genus JBOGED01. Next base: position 10,210 of record JBOGED010000282.1, read on the forward strand.
TGAAGCAGGATCACGATCACCTGCTCGTCCGGGCCGACGGAGAGGATCGTGACGCGCAGCGGCAGCTCTGAGGCCAGGTCGAACGGTCGCCGCACCGCGGTGGACACCTGGTCCGCGACCTCGGCCTGCGCGCACCGCAGCACTTGGACCACCGGGTCGGCGTCCCGCGCGGCGACGATGCGCTGGACCGGATGGCCATCTTGTTCGCCGAAGGTGGTACGCAGCGTCTCGTGCCGGGCCGTCACGTCGGAGAGCGCGGCGCGCAACGCGTCGATGTCCAGCCTGCCGTGGGCACGGATGACGAGGGGGTAGTTGTAGGCGGGAGTGGGACCTTCGACCTGGTCGATCAGCCACAACCGTTGTTGGGCGGACGACATCGGGATCCGCGTGGGCCGATCCGTTCGGACCAGCGCGGGTCGGGCGGGGACACCGCCGCCCGTCCGGCCGGCCAGCTCGGCGACAGTGGGCGCCTCGAACAGGTCCCGGATCGCCAGCTCGGCGCCGAGCGCGGAGCGGACCTTGCTGATCAGCCGGGTCGCGAGCAGCGAATGGCCACCCAGGTCGAAGAAGCTGTCCTCCACGGCAACCCACTCCAGCCCGAGCACCTCGGCGAACAGCCCGCACAGGACTTCCTCTTGCGGTGACTGGGGCGCCCGGCTCGACGTGGCGGGGACCGGATCCGGCGAGGGCAGGGATTTGACGTCGAGCTTCCCGTTGACGGTCATGGGCAGCCGGTCAAGGACGACGAACGCGGCCGGCACCATGTAGTCCGGGAGCCCCTCCTTCAGATGCTCGCGCAGCCGTGGGACGAACACGTTGATCTCGCGGGTCGCGGCGGGGTTGTTGGCGTAGGCCGCCAGCGCTGCCCGGCACGTCGTGGTGGGCGAGTACACGCTCGTCATGCGATCCGGCGGTGTTCCACCCGCCGCGACGAAGACGACGTCGTAGCTCCCGTCGCTTGCGTCGGCCCAGGTGCAGGCGACTTGGTAGTCGAGGCGTTCGCCCAGGCCGGCGAAGGTCTCCGGCTCCACGCCGCCGCTGGAGTGGAGCCTGCGCAGGACCGCGGGGATACCGCTGCCTTCTTCGAGGGCGCGCATCGCCGCCGACTCGGGCGCGATACGTGGGTTGGGGACGCGGGTCACTCGCAGGCGGTCGGGCCTCCGCTTCTCCAGGGAGCCGGCCAACGCGTCGGTGTCGGGGACCTCGGCGCCCCAGACCAGCCCCTGGGCATCGGCCAGCGATACGACCTCGGTCGGCGCCTTATGGAGCGTGACGTCGTAGCGGTAGCGGGTGAGCTCGTTGTGACACCGGCCGCGTTTGATGCGGACGTCGACGCCTCCGATGCCGGGCACGTGCTCGGGCAGGAAGGCGAAGTAGTCCGGGTCGATAAGCAGCTCCTTCTCCAGCAGGATGCTGCGTTCGATAGCCCGGCGTAGGGCCGCCGGGTCGGCGCCCTCGTCGACCCGGCTCAACTGGATCGCGGTGTGGAAACAGCGGTTGAGGCGAAGGTTGCGCACGTCCCCGATGAAGAGCGCCCCCCCGGGGACGATCAGCGTCATGACCTTGGACACGACGTCGGTGAGATAGGCGATGCGGGGAAAGTGCTGGACCACCGAGTTGATGACGACGGTGTCGAAGAAGGCGGTGGGCAGCCCGTCGATGAGGTGCGCGGGCTGGCACCGCAGCTCGACCCGCCGCGCGAGCTCAGGGTCCCGCTCGAGGTCGGCGCCCATCTTGTCGATGACGGGGGCGGAGAAGTCGGTCCCCCAGTAACACTCGCAGTCGGTCGCCAGTCGCGACAGCAGCAGTCCGGTGCCGACCCCGATCTCCAGAACCCGGGCGCCGCGATGCCTGTGGAGGCGCAGCCCCCGGATGCGCTCCACGGTCGCCTCCCGCCACTCGCGCATGTGAGGCAGGGGGATCGGCTTGCGGTCGTAGCTCGAGTCCCAGCCGGAGAAGTCCTCTTGGAACAGCGCAGTGCCGATCCGGGTGTACTCGTCGTCGTAGATCTGCCGCCACTCGCTGATCTGCTCCTGTTCCACCTCGCCGCCATCCGGGCTCGCCACCTGCGCGGGAACCACATAGCCGACGAGGCGCCTGGGCCCGCAGCAGGAGCTGCGGATCTGGGCCTGGACGCTGTCGACGCGTCCGGACCCGGATGGGTCGGCGCCATCGGCGACCACGGCGGCGTGGGCGACGCGAGGGTGCCGGGTGAGCGCGGCTTCGATCTCGCCAAGCTCGACACGGTAGCCACGGATCTTGACCTGGTGGTCGGTGCGGCCCAGAAAGTCGAGCATGCCGTCGGGGCGGCGCCGGACGAGGTCGCCAGTGCGGTACATCCGCCCACCCGGGGAGGCGAATGGGTCGGCGACGAACCGCTCCGCCGTCAGACCCGCTCGGTCCAGATAGCCGCGGGCGAGGCCAACCCCCGTGAGGTACAGCTCGCCGGGGACGCCGTCGGGGACGGGACGCAGCCAGATGTCCAGGACGTAGGCGCGGGTGTTCCAGACCGGCCGCCCGATGGTCGGAGTGGAGCTGTCGAGGGTGCCGGCACCGAGCGCGTTGATGGTGTACTCGGTCGGCCCGTACAGGTTGTAGCCCACCACGCCATCGGCGTCGCGCAGCCGCTGCCACACTGCTTCCGAGACCGCCTCGCCGCCCAGCAGGACCAGCACCGGCCGGTGGACCTCCGGATCGTGGCCCGAGCCAAGCAGTCCGTGCTCGAACAGCTGCTCGGCATAGGTGGGGGTGACGTTGACGACGTCGATGCGGTGGCGATCGCAGTAGGAGACGAGCGCTCGAGCGTCGCGGCGCAGCTCCTCGTCCAACACGTGGACCTCGTGGCCTTCGACCAGCCACAAGAGCTCTTCCCATGACATATCGAAGGAGAACGACACGGTGTGAGCGATACGCAGCCTGCGTCCCCCAGCCGCGCTCACGACGGGGTCGAAGATGCGCTCCCGGTGGTTGAGCTGCATGTTCGTCAACCCCCGGTAGGGGGTGACGACGCCCTTGGGCCTGCCCGTGGACCCCGAGGTATAGATCACGTACGCCGGATGCTCCAGGCGGTAGTAGTTGGCGCGAGCGAAGCCGGGCAGCTCAGCGTCGCTCAGGTCATCGCCCCGCAAGGCATTGACCTCGCTGAGGGTGGTGTCCTCGTCGAGGACAATCCAATCAAGGTCGGCGCGAGGCAACGACGGCACGAGAGCGGTCGTGGTAACCAGGCACACGGGCGCGGCGTCGCTCAGCATGAACGCCAACCGATCGGCAGGGTAGTCCAAGTCGAGCGGCAGGTAGGCGGCGCCGGTCTTCAGCACCGCGAACAACGCCGCCACCATGTCCGCGGAGCGCGGCAGGGCCAACGCCACGACCCGCTCCGGGCCCGCGCCACGCGCCACGAGCAGCCGAGCCAGCCGGTTCGCGCGCCCGTTCAGCTCCGCGTAGCCGAGCACCTCGTCGCCGCACCGCAGGGCAGTGCGGTCGGGAGCCCGGGCCGCCCGCTGCTCCAGCAAGTTGGCGATGGTCACATCGGGCACCGAGCGAGCCTCCGCCTCCCACTCGGCACGCAGCCCGTCGCGTTCGCCTGGCGTCAACGCGTCCAACCGGCCCACTTGAGCCCAGACGTCAGCCGTGAGCCGGTCCAGCACGGTCGTGAAGCGGGCCAGCAGGGCTTCGGCTACGGACTCGGCGAAGACGTCCGGCTGGTAGATCAGCAACAGCCGCAGCTGCGCGGTCGGCGTCATCACCAGCGTGAGCGGGTAGTGGGTGGCGTCCACGCTGTCCGCCCGCACGATGCCGTGTGCGCTCCGGAAGCGCGCGTCCTGGTCCTCGCTCGGAGCGAAGTTCTGCAGCACGAACAGGGTGTCGAACAGCGCAGCGTGGTCGGTCTGGCGCTGGATCATGCCCAGCCCCAGGTACTCGTGGGGAATCAGCGCCGATCGCTCTGACTGGATACGGTGCAGCAGGTCCAGGACCGGCTCGCCGGGATCGAGGGTAATGCGCATCGGCACGGTGTTGAGGAACAGCCCGATGATGGTCTCGACGTCCGGTACCGCGGCCGGACGGCCGGACACCGTGAAGCCGAACACCACGTCGTCGCGGCCGACCATGCGGGACAGCACCATGCCCCATGCCGCGCTCACGATCGTGTTCAGCGTCAGACCGTACCGACGGGCCTCAGCGCGGATGTGGTCGCTCAGCCCGCGCTCCAGCTGGACGAGGCGGTGGCTCGGCATGACCCGCTCCGATACGCGGCCGGCCGGTGCCACCAGCGTGGGTTCCTCCAGACCGGCCAGCGCTGCCCTCCAGGCGTCCGCCGCCGACTGCTCGTCTTGCGCTGCCAACCAGGCGAGATAGTCACGGTAGGAGCCAGGATGGGGTAGGTCGTGATCGTCGCCGGCCCGCTCGTAAAGGTCGAACAGCTCTCGAAAGAACAGGTCCTCTGACCAGCCGTCCCACACCAGCACGTGGTGCGTCACGATCATCCGATAGCACCCGGGGCCGAGCCGGATCAGGGTGAGACGGCACAGTGGCGGTCGAGAGGGATCGAACCGGCGCATCCGGTCCGCGGCCATGATCTGTTCTAGCCGCTCGCGCCGCTCGGCGGGAGCGATCCCGGACAGGTCGATCTCCTCGACCGGCATGCCCGTGCCGCGGCTGATGAACTGCACGGGACGCGTGAGCCCGTCGCTCCAGAACCCCGCACGGAGGTTGGGGCTGCGGGCGAGCAGCTTCGCGCACGCCGCGCGTAGCTGGCCGGCGTCCATCTCGCGCCGCAGGTCGAAGGAGTCCTGGACAGTGTAGACGTCGAGGCCGCCCTGGTCATAGTTGGCGTGGAAGAGCAACCCCTCCTGCAGCGGCGACAGCGGCCAGATGTCCTCGACGCCGTCAGGACAGGCGGCTTCCACGATGTCGATCTCGTCTTGGTCCAGCGCGAGGATCGTCAGGTCGGAGGGCGTGAGACCGCCAGCGCCCGGGGTCTGCGCGTAGGCCGTGAGCGCGCGTAGCGCGACCGTCCAATGCTCAGCCAGCTCGGTGACGTCCCGCTCGGTCAGCGCCTCGCGAGCCCAGGTCCAGGTGGCGCTCAGCCGCGGACCGCCGGGCGTGTCGTGGGTGATGGCGTCGATCTGCAGCGGGTACGGCAGGCGCATGCCTGGATCGGGATCCGCCGTGACCGCGTCGAGCTCTTCGGCCACCGTCCAGTCAGCCGCTTCCCCAGAACTGAGCCTGCCCAGATAGTTGAACAGGATCTCCGGCTGCGACGCTTGGGCGAGGATCGCAACCGTTTGGGCGTTGACATAGCGCAGCATCCCGTACCCGAGGCCCCCGTCGGGTGCTGCGCGGAGCTGCTCCTTGACACGTTTGAGCGCCTGCCCCGTGGCCGCTCCCCCGCGTAGCGCCTCGTCGAGGTCGACGTGGCCCGAGTCGAGACGCACCGGGCGGATGCTGGTGAGCCACCCGACGGTGCGGGAGAGGTCGACCTTGGGTGAGCCGGGTGAGTCGAGGCCGGCGGAGGTCTCCTCGCGCCCGTGGCCCTCCACGTCCACGAGCAGGCAGGTGAGGCCGCGGTGGCCGCGACGCTCGCGCCATCGCGTCACGGCCAGATGCAACGCGGTCAACAGCACCTCGGTGACGCCTCCATGGACGGCCGCGGGCACGGAGGTGAGCAGCGGTGCGGTGTCCTCGGTCGGCAGCTGGACCGTCACGGACGCGGCCAAGCCGAAGGTGCTCCCGGCCACACGCCGGCCGGGGAGGAGCTCGGCGCCGGGCTTCAACGTCTCGGACCAGTGCGTCAGCTCGGCCAGTCGGTGGGCTCTCTGCGCTTGCTCGGTGACCACCTGCGCCCACCGCCGCAGCGAGGTGCCGGCAGGATCCAGCCGAGGCGCGTGGCCGGCGGTCACCGCCCGCCACGCGGCGTCGAGATCGGGGAGCAGGATGCGCCACGACACGCCGTCGATCACGAGATGGTGAACCACGAGCAGCAGTCGACCGGGCCGATCGCCGCCGTCGAGCCACACCGCCTGCATCACGATCCCGGCTTCGGGATCCAGCCGGCCGGCGGCCGCGTCGGACTCCGCGGCGATGACCGCGCGCAGCGCCTCGCGGTCTTGGCCGGCCATGCCCAGACCGCGGACGTCGACACGGCGCAGCAGGTCATCCGCCCGTACCGTCCCAGGACGAGTCGTCTCGAGCGACCACAGCATCGGAGAGGGGCGCGCGAGACGCAGGCGGAGGCCGTCGTGATGGTCGAGGACCGCCTGCAGCGTCTCGGCGATCCGCTCCAGGCCGGCCCGCGCCGGCACCTGGAGCAGCATCGACTGGTTGAATCGGTTGATCGGGCCGCCGCGTTCCCGCAGCCAATGCACGATCGGCAGCAGGGGGATGTCGCCGACCCCGGCGGACCCGTCAGCGCCATCCGACCCGATCGCCGGTCCCGCCGTCGCGTCGGAGCGGGTCGCACGAGCGGCGACTGCCAGTCCGGCGGCGGTTGGGTGCAAGAACACGTCCCGGGGACTGATGTCCAGCTCGTGCGCCCGTGCTCGACTGACCAACGTGATCGCGATGATGCTGTCGCCGCCGAGGGCGAAGAAGTTGTCGTCGGCCCCCACTCGAGTCAAGCCGAGCACCTCGGCGAAGAGGTCACAGAGGATGCGCTCGCTCTCGTCGCGTGGACCGCGGGACCTCATGGTGAGCGTAGAAATGTCTGGGTTCCCTGGGTTGGGTAACGCCTTCCGGTCCAGCTTCCCGTTCGGCGTCAACGGCAACGCATCCACTGCCACGAAGGCAGCCGGCACCATGTAGTCGGGCAAGATCCCGGCCACATGCTCGTGCAGTGCTCCCGCGTCCAGGCCGCTGTCGCCGGCCAGGACGACGTAGGCGAACAGGCGTCGGGTGCCCGGCGCGTCTTCTCTGGCCACCACGGCCGCCTGCGACACCGCCGCATGCCGCTCGAGCGCTGCCTCGATCTCGGCCAGCTCGACGCGGAACCCGCGGATCTTCACTTGGTCGTCCACGCGGCTGAGGAACTCCAGGCCGCCGTCCGCCCGCCATCGAACCAAGTCCCCCGAGCGGTACATTCGCGAGCCCGGCGGACCGAACGGGTCAGCGACGAACCGCTCCGCGGTCAGCTGGGCCCGGTTCAGATATCCCCGCGCCAGCCCCTCACCGGCCACGTACAACTCGCCGGCTACGCCAACAGGCGCGGGTTGTAGCCCTGCATCTAATACGTACACACGAAGATCGCGTAGGGCCTCGCCGATAGGACTACCCGAGCCCTGTGCCACGATGCCGCGGGTGAGCTCGAGGTAGGTGACATGCACCGTGGTCTCGGTGATGCCATACATATTGACCAACCGTGGAGCGCTCTCGGGGTGACGCTGATACCAGTCGTCCAGGCGACCGAGCTCCAGCGCCTCACCGCCGAAGATGACAACGCGCAGCCACAGGTTCGAGCCGATGTCCGGGTCCGCTCGATCGGCTCGCGTCAATTGGGAGAAGGCCGAGGGGGTCTGGTTGAGTACCGTCACACGCTCACGCGCGAGGAGCTGGAGGAGCTCGCCGGGCGAGCGGCTGACCAGATAGGGCACCACCACGAGCCGGCCACCGTGGAGCAATGGGCCCCAGATCTCCCACACCGAGAAATCGAACGCATACGAATGAAAGAGCGTCCATATGTCGTCGGCGCCGAAATGGAACCAATGTTGCGTCGCATCGAAGAGACGGACGACGTTCTGATGCGGAACAACGACCCCTTTAGGCTGCCCAGTTGAGCCCGAGGTGTAGAGCACGTAGGCGGGGCTGGCCGGTCTGAGTGCCCCATCACGATCGGAATCGTCCAGATTGCCTTCCGGATATGCGCTTACCGAGGCCGCCGTATCAGGGTCGTCGAGGACGAGCCGGCGCGCGGTACCGGTGAGCTGCCCTCCGCGGTCGCCACAGGTAAGCGTCAACACCGGCTTCGCGTCGTCGAGCATGAATGCGATCCGCTCCGCCGGATACTCCACATCCAGCGGCAGGTAGGCGGCGCCCGCCTTATGCACCGCCAGCACCGCCACGACCAGCGCTAATGACCTGGGAAGGGCCAACGCCACCAGGCGCTCGGGACCGGCCCCTCGGGCGATCAAGGCACGCGCCAAGCGGTTTGCCTGCCTATTCAGCTCCGCGTACGTCAACTCGGCGTCTTCGAACACCACGGCGACCGCCTCCGGCGTCCGCGCGACCTGCGCCTCGAATCGTTGGGGCAGCGTCGCGCCCGGCGCCGCCTGGGCGGTCCCGTTCCACTTCACCGGCGCCTGAAGGCGCTCCTGGGCGGTCAGCATGTCGATCCGCCCGACGGGTCGCTCCGGGTTGGCGACCATCTCCTCGAGCAACCGCACCAGCCGCCCCGCCGTGACCTCGACCGTGGCCCGGTCGAACAGGTCGGCGCGATAGTCGAGCCTCACGCGCAGGCGCCTGCCTGGGGTGATGACGAGCGTGAGCGGGTAGTGGGCGGCGTCGCGGATCGAGGCGCTCACGACCTCCAGTGCCTTGACCTGGGTCTGGTTGTTGTCGGCGTCCCACAGGCTGCCCGCATCGAAGGGATAGTTCTCGAACACGACGAGCGTGTCGAACAGCTCACCCAGCCCGGCCAATCGCTGGATCGCTGCCAAGCCGAGGTGCTGGTGGTCGAGGAGCCGCGACTGCTCGGCTTGCAGTCGAACCATGGCATGGATCACCGGCTCGTCCGAGCGCAACCGGACTCGTACGGGGATCGTGTTGATGAACAAGCCGATCATGGTCTCGACACCGGGGAGCTCCGGTGGGCGGCCGGACACCGTGACGCCAAAGACCACGTCGTCGCGTCCGGTCAGCCGGCCCAGCAGCATGCCCCAAGCACCTTGGACGAGGGTGCTCAACGTCACGCCGTGACGGCGCGCCACCCCGATCAGGCTGGTGGTGAGCTCTTCGGACAGGTCGAACAAGGCCAGCTCGGGGATGACCGGTGCCCGACCGGGTTCGGCCGGGGCCAGATGGGTGGGTTCCTCCAGCCCAGCCAACGCCTGACGCCACGCAGCCGCGGCCGCGCTCTGATCCCGTCCGGCAAGCCACGCCAGGTACTCGCGATAAGGAGTGACCTCCGGCAACCCAGCGGCATCGCCACGCCGCGCGTACAGAGCCCACAGCTCTCGCATCAGGGGCAGCGCCGACCAGCCGTCCACCAGAATGTGGTGAGTGAGCAAGACCAAACGGGAATGGGAGCGGCTCAGACGGATCAGCGTGAGACGCAGCAACGGCGGCGAGGCGAGGTCAAAACGGCGGGTCCGATCCTCGTCCATCCATCGAGCCAGCTCAACCTCACGCTCGGCGACGGCCAACGCGGACAGATCAAGCTCGTGCCAAGGCAACGCCACCTCGCGCGGGATCACGGCTACCGCTCGGCCCTCCTTCGTGCGCCGGAACCCGGCACGCAGATTCGCGTGCCGCCGCAACAGCGCCCGCCCAGCCGACCGCAAAGCCTCGACGTCGAGTAGTCCCTCGAGGTCGAAAACCATCTGTCCCGTGTAGACGTCCAGTCCCTGCTCGTCGAACAGCGCGTGGAACAGTAGGCCTTCCTGCAATGGTGACAGCGGCAGGATGTCCTCCAATCCCGATGGCCTCATCGCGACATCCTCCATTCGGCTTCGAGCTGGTCTATTTCGGCTTGGCTCAGAGACACCAGAGGAAGGTCCGAGGGGGTATGGCCACCGGCGTCAGTCTGGGCGGTGTGCATCACCAGGGCATCCAGTACTCGAAACCACGTCTCGGCGAGGTCTCTTACCTGCTCCTCTGACAGCACGGCGTCCGGCCACGACCATGTGACATTGAGCTCCGGCCCGCCGGCGTAATCTCGCGTGAGCGCGTTGATCTCTACGCAATGCGTCATTGGCATCCCAGGATCCGAGGCATCACCTAATGCATTCGCGTCTAACGGGACCGTCCAATCCCCCGCCTCCCCGGCGGATCCGCCAACGGCGAACCGGCCCAGATAGTTGAACAAGATCTGGGGAGAGGTCAGAGCGGCCAACACCGGGCCTGTCTCTGCATTCAGGTAGCGCAGCAAACCATAGCCGACGCCGTTGTCCGGCAGCGTCCGTAGTTGTTCCTTCACGTGTTTGAACGCCCGGCCGAGCGCGGGCCCCCCGTCCCACACCTCGTCCCAATCCAATGGACCAGGATCCAACCGCACCGGGAACACGCTCGTGAACCATCCGATCGTGCGTGACAGATCGACTCCGTCGATGATCTCCTCACGCCCATGTCCCTCGACATTGATCAGCACGGCACTGTCCTGGCCACGCCCGCGCCGCCACCGCCAGTCGACGACCGCCACCGCCAGCCCGGTCAGCAAGACGTCATTGATGCCCGCATGGAACGCTCCGGGAACGCGGGTGAGCAGCGGCGCGGTCCGCGGCGCCGCCAAGGTCAAGGTCAGATGCCGGGCCGTCGCGCACACATCGCGCGGTGGGTCCAACGGCTTGTCGGTCAATAACGGATCCCCTTGGTTGAGAACCTGCGTCCAAAGCGGCAACTCCTCTATCCGTGAGGGGTCCCGCGCGTGCGCATTGAGCCGCTGCGCCCAGCGGCGGAACGACGTGCCGGACGGGTCTAACCTTGGCCGTCCACCGGTTACGGCCGTCTCCCACGCCATGGCCAAGTCAGGCAACAGGATTCGCCACGACATGCCATCGACAATCAGGTGATGGAATATCAGCAGGATACGACCTGGCAGGTCCGTGCCGGCGTCGAACCACACCACTTGGACCATCACGCCGGCCTTTGGATTCAACCGTCTCCGCGCTGCCTCCATCTGCTTGGTGATCACCGTGCGAATGCTGCGGGGATCGAGCCCGGTCACGTCGATATGGCGAATACAGGTTTCAGCGTTGACCGTCCCTTGGGGAGTGATCTCTAGCATCCACTCCGCGTCAGCGCATGTCAGTCGTGATCTCAGAACCTCGTGATGGTCCAGCACCGCCTGCACGATGGCGGCAAGCCGATCCCCGCTCAAGTCACAAGGGGCTTGCAACTCCATCGACTGGCAAAAACCGTCGATCGGACTGCCGAGCTCACACAACCAGTGCATGATCGGAGTCAGCGGTACCAGCCCGATCCCCGCGCCTTGTTCCTCGGCCATTGCCCGCTCTGAAGGAGCGGCGATCGCGGCTAAACGCGCCACGGTCTTATGCTGGAAGACCTCCCGGGGCGTGATCACCAAACCCGCCCGGCGGGCGCGATTCACCAGCTGTATCGAAACGATGCTATCCCCGCCTAATGCAAAGAAGTTGTCGTCGATGCCGACACGATCCAAGCCAAGGACCTCGGCGAATAGCGTGCAGAGCAATGCTTGAGGCGGCGACTGTGGTGGCGGGCTGGGTGTTGCGGGGACCGGATCGGGGGAGGGCAGGGCCTTGACGTCGAGTTTGCCGTTGACGGTCCGCGGCAGCCGGTCGAGGACCACCAAAGCGGCGGGCATCATGTAGTCGGGCAGTCGCTCCTCGAGGTGCGCGCGCAGCCGCGAGACGAGTGCAGCGGCGCGGGATGCGGTGGCGGGGTGGTTGGCGTAGGTCGCCAGCGCCCTCCCGGCCTTCGCGCTGGGCGCGTACGTACCGGTCACGGGGGTTGACACCGCGTTCCGCACCGCGACGAACAGGGCGTCGTAGCTGCCGTCGTCGGCGTCGGACCACGTCGTCGCGACCTGGTAGCCGAGGCACTCCCCCACCCCGTGGATCGTCTCTGGCTCGACGCCGCCGGAGGTGTCGCCCGCATCGACTGCGCCGTTTCTTTCGAGGGCCCGCATCGCCGCCACCTTGGACGCGATTCGTGGGTTGGGGATGCGGACCACTCGCAGGCGATCAGGCCGATGCGTTTTCAGATATGCCGCCAGCGCATCGGTGTGCGCGCATTCGGCCTTCCAGGCGAGCTTCGGGGCGTTGGCAAGCGGTACGGCGTCAGTCGGCCCCTTGTGTAGGACGACGTCGTAGCGGTAACAAGTAAGCTCGTTGTGGAACCGACCGCGTTTGATGCGGATATCCACACCGCCGAGATCTGGGACGCGCTCGGTGAGGTAAGAGAAATAGTCCGGGTCGACCAGCAGCTCTCGTTCCTGCCTGATGTTCCGCTCGACGGCCTGGCGCACCTGCACTGGGTCGGTGGTATCGCCACTTCGGCTGAGCGCAACCGTGGTGTGGAAGCAGCGGGCCAGACGAAGGTTGCGCACATCCCCTACGAACACCGCTCCACCGGGAGCGATGAGTGCCATAACCTTCGTAAGGGCATCGGTGAGGTAGGAGATATTGGGAAAGTACTGGATGACAGAATTGATGATGACGAGGTCGAAGAAGGCAGCAGGCAGACCGTCGGTAAGATGCGCAGGCTGACAACGCAGCTCGACCCGCCGCCCGAGATCGGGGTCACGGCGCATATCGGCACGGAGCTTGTCGACGACGGGAGACGAGAAGTCGGTGGCCCAGTAGCTGCCACATTCCCGCGCCAACCCGGACAGCAGCAACCCGGTGCCGACCCCGATCTCTAGGACTCGGTCCGCGTGACGATGATCCCGCAGCAGCTCGCGGATGCGCCGCAGCGTGGTGTCCCGCCACTCGCGCATGTGGGTAAGAGGGATCGGTTCGCCGCCATCGCTCGAGTTCCAGCCGGAGAAGTCCTCGGCGAACAGCGCCGTGCCGATCTCGCGGTACCCGGCGTCGTAGATCTCCCGCCATTCGGCGATCTGCTCACGCTCCACGCGGCCGCGTTCAGCCGGCGCCGGATGTGTGGGGACGACATACGCGACGAGGCGTTTCACCCCGGGAACGCGGGTGTCATCGGCGATGACCGCGGCATATGCAACCTCAGGATGCGTACCGAGAACGATCTCGATCTCCCCGAGCTCGATACGGTAACCGCGGATCTTCACCTGCTCGTCGGCTCTGCCCACGAACTGCAACCGCTCGTCCACGGTCCAGCGCGCGAGGTCCCCCGTCCGGTACATCCGCGACCCCGGCGTCCCCACCGGCGCGCCAAAAGGATTGGCCACGAAACGTTCGGCTGTCAGGCGAGGACAGCCCAGATAGCCGCGGGCCAACCCCGCGCCCGCCACGTACAACTCCCCCACCGCACCGGGAGGAACCGGCCGCAAATCGGGACCCAGGACGAACACTCGCACGTTTCGCATCGGTCGCCCTATGACTGGGTGGCATGAGTCCCCCACCCGCGCCATCACCGCGGCGACCGTACATTCCGTCGGCCCATAGAAGTTGAAGGCCTCGACGCCTGCCGCCGACCGAAACGCATCCCAAAACGGCTGCGAAGCAGCCTCCCCACCGAATCCCACCGCGACCGGCCGCCACTGGCTACTGGTCAGCAGCCCTGCCGCCACCAATGGCCGCAATTGTGAAGGCGTCGCTTCGACATAATCGATTCGACGCTCGACGACATAGGCCATCATTGCCTGTGGATCCCGCGATGTGATGTCATCGATCACATGCAGCTGATGACCGCCGATCATCCACGACAACGGGTTCCACGACGCATCGAACGCGAACGAGAACACGTGCGCGACCCGAAGCCGCCGATTCTGCGCTCTCGCTACGGTTGGCGCGAGCACGTCCTCACAGTTGCGATAGAACAAATTCACCAGCGCTTGGTGCGGCACGACCACGCCCTTGGGACGTCCCGTCGAGCCGGACGTATAGATGACGTAAGCGGGGTGAAGGGGTGTGAGGGGTTGAGCGCGGTCGGCGTCGGTGGGATTGGCGCGCGGTTGTGAGGCAAGCGTTGGGGCGATACACGGATCGTCGAGGACGAGCCTTGGGGGATCTTCGGGTAAGGTGCTGACGGCGTCGGCAACGGTGAGCACGCACGCTGCCGTGGCGTCATCGAGCATGTAGGCGAGGCGATCGGCTGGGTAGCTCAGGTCGAGGGGAAGGTAGGCAGCTCCCGCCTTCAGGACGGCCAGCAGCGCAATGACCAGCTCGGTCGACCGCGGGAGCGCCAGCGCGACGATGCACTCGGGCCCGATTCCTCGACGCCCGAGCAGTCCAGCAAGCTGGTTGGCGCGAGCGTTCAGCTCCGTATAGGTCAACGTAGTCTGCTCACACACCACCGCGGTAGCCTCCGGAGTGCGCCGCACCTGCTCCTCGAACAGGGCGGGCAGGGTCGACTGGGGCACGGTCAAGGCGGTGTCAGTCCACTTCTCCGTCACTCGACGGCACTCTTCGGTCGTGAGGACGGCCATCCGCCCGATCGGCGGTCAGGGTGAGCTGGGGTCATCGGTGGTGCTCCAAGGTGTCCGGCCAGGGGCCCCGCTGCCCATACGGCGCGCAAAAGACACCGCGTATGCTTCTGGTCCCCTGGAGTGCAGAGCGGTCCGCGCCCCTTCTGGGCCGTCTAGTACGCCAGCGTTAATAGAGGGCAGCCTAACCTTATTAGCAGCTCACGTCAATGCTTGCCCCTCACGGCACGATGTCGGGGTTCGCGCTCTTTACCGCCTCGGCGATCAGCTCGATGTCCTCGGCGTAGAGCTGAAAGCTCCAATTTTCGTGCCCTTCCCACGCCACGAGCTGCCCTGCCTCGACCGCGGGGAGCGTTCGCCAGGTGGGAATCTTGGCGAGGTCATCAAGGCTGAGCGAAACGGGTCGGTTGTCGTAAAGGATGAGGTCAGCCGCGTATTTGTCGGCAAACTCGAAGCTGACGATGTCCCAGAACGGGTCGTCTCCGCCCGGCTCAATGAGGTCCAGACCCCACTGCTGGTACTGGCGTAGCGCGGGAAAAGCCGCCGGCTTGGCGAAATAGAGCTGGTCGTAGGCGCCAATGGCGAGAGCCCGCAGGCCGGGCTTGCTCGCGACCGCCGCGCGCAGCTCCTCCACCGCCTCGTCGAAGCGGTCACGAGCGGCTACCAGCTCCGGAGTGTTGAGATCCGCGTCCAGCGACTCCGCCAGCTCTTCGAAGCGACCGATTACCGCGGTGGGATCCTTGGTCCCGTCGATCGCCACGATCGGCGCGATCGCTTGCGCCTGCGCCTGTTGTCCGGCATCGGCGAACCCAGAGGCGACCTCAGGCTCGTCAGGATCGAAGGCGGTGACGATCAGGTCGGGCCTCAAAGCCGCCATCTTCTCCATGTTGATCTCGCCGTAGACCTCGCCCACTGGCTCGATTCCGCTTAGGTCGACGCCGGACAGTTGCGGGTTCTCGGCCAGTGGCGAGACGGCGAAGATCCCGACTGGATCGATCCCCAGGTACCACAACGCCGAGCCAGCCGTCTCGTACGCGACCACCCGCTGTGGATGTGACTCGAGCGAGACCCTCACACCGCGGTCGTCAGTGAACGTCCAAGGACGCTCTTGCTCCTCTGAGACCGCCATGGCTCCGGCGGTGGTCCCCCCGCCTTGCGGATCTGGAGCCGAGGACGCGTCGCGCTGAACGCCGCATGCGGCGAGCAGGCCCGCCGCGAGCGCTCCGATCACCATGGCGACGAACCATCGCGGAGCCGTACGAACGGTCATGGTGCTCCTCCTTCTCGACGGCGGGCCTCATAGAGGCCGCACGATCGGGAATTGTCCGCCCAAAGCCACGGTCGTCAGACCTTCCTGAAGAAACCGCAGAGCGTCAGGCCTGCCCTGGTGACTTGCGTCCCACCCGTCGCCGCCCCTTAAGTAAAGCTGCCCTCTATTAGATGTCAACCCCTCGATTCGGCGAACCTTGCGCTCCGGAGCTCCATTACCGCACCCGATGGGAGCCGTGAGTCGGCGCCCCGACGGCGCTGCTATTCCCTGGCGAACCCTTGATCCGGAGCGAGTAGAAGGTTACTGTAAACCTTCCTTAACAAAGCGGGTGGACGATGGCCAACCCATTCGAGAACCCTGACGGCACATACCTGGCGCTCGTCAACGACGAGGGGCAGTATTCGCTGTGGCCAGCCTTCGTGGAGGTGCCGGCGGGCTGGACGGTCGCGCACGAGCGGGACACGCGCCAGGCCTGCCTGGAATATATCGAGGTGCACTGGACGGACATGCGGCCGAGAAGCTTGGCCGAGGCTATGGACGGTCCGGCGTCTTGACCGCCCAGGTCCTGTGAGCCTTTCCGAAATGTCATGCCCTGTTCTCGACCTACTCGGCATCGGGTTCGGGCCGTCCAACCTCGCGCTGGCGATCGCGCTGGACGAGCACAACCGCACTGGCGCCGACATCCTCCGGTCGTGCTTCTTCGAGAAGCAGCCCCGGTTCGGCTGGCATCGGGGAATGTTGATCGACGACGCCACCATGCAAGTGTCGTTTTTGAAGGACCTCGTCACGCTGCGTGATCCCGCGAGCGACTTCAGCTTCCTGTCCTATCTGCACCGCAAGGGCCGCCTCCTCGACTTCATAAACCACAAGATCCTCTACCCTTCGCGCGTCGAGTTCCACGACTACCTGGAGTGGGCCGCTGGCAGGGTGACAGACCTCGTCGAGTACGGCAGCGAGGTCCTCGACGTTCACCCGGTGATCAACGGCGAGGCTGTGACCTGCTTCGACGTGATGGTCCGCCGGGGCGGCGCTTCGGGTCAGGTCGTCGCACATCGGGCCCGTAACATCGTCGTCGCTGTCGGCCTCGAGCCGAGACTCCCGCCGGGCGTGCGGCTGTCCGAACGGGTGTGGCACAACCTCGACCTCCTCGACCGCGTGGAGACGCTGGCCAAGGCGGTCTGTCCTCGCCGTTTCGTCGTGGTCGGCGCGGGCCAAAGCGCCGCCGAGGTCACTGAGTACCTCCACCGGCGATTCCCGGACGCCCAGGTGTGCGCGGTGTTCGCCCGCTACGGTTATGCGCCAGCCGACGACACGCCCTTCGCGAACCGCATCTTCGACCCAGAGGCGATCGACCTCTACTTCGATGCTCCCCGGGACGTCAAACAGCGGCTGTTCGACTACCACCGCAACACCAACTACTCGGTGGTCGACGGCGAACTGATCGACGAGCTGTACCGGCGTGTCTACCAGGAGAAGGTCCATGGACTTCAGCGGCTGCACATTATGAACGCCTCGCGGGTCATTCGCGGAGAGACCACCGGCGAGGGCGTCAACGTCACGGTGGAGTACCTGCCGACCGGCCAGCGCACCGTGCTGGAATCGGACGCGCTCATCTATGCCACGGGCTACCGACCGGTCGATACGGTGCGCCTGCTCGGCGAGGCGGGCCGGCTGTGCCTGCGTGATGAGGGGATGGTGCGGGTCACGCGCGACTACCGCATCGTGACGTCAACCCCGATCCAAGGCGGGATCTACCTCCAAGGTGGCACTGAACACGCCCACGGCATCACGTCGACGCTGCTATCCGCCGCCGCCGTGCGCTCAGCCGAGATCCTCCACTCGATCCTCAAACGCGGCGCACCCGCCAACCCCGCGCAACGCGAGCCGGTAACCGTCCTCGGCAAACACCGCTGAGCACGCCACTCGGCGTGGCGCCGGCGGAACCGCGCCGGACGTGAATGTGGGATCAGCGCTCTTCGAGGGCCGCGATGTCGGCCAGATCTTGGGGTCTCCCGGAAGCTCGCTTGTTTCTCACGAGGTGCACGATGTCAATGAACGGCACGAGTAGGCCGTCGAGCTCGATCTCGACCATGGTTCGCCAACAATCGCCGAACTCGACCCCGTCAATGCTGGTGAGAAGATAAATCCGCTTGGGTGGATGGCCGAGCTGAATCACCGTGCCAGGCTCCGCGAAGTCCGTCGCCGAAAGCCCGAGAGAGCCGAACCCGAAATCGGTCAACGCCTCGATAAGGCGCCGCGCGTTCTCGGAGTCGAGCTATATCCAGACGTCGAGATCCTTCGTGAAACGCGGATGCCCGTGTGCGGCGAGCGCGTAGCCGCCGACGATGAGGAAGCGAACCTCATGGGCGGCGCAGCACTCGATAAACTCTTTGAAGTCTGGGTCCAGCCGCATCGCGCCATCCGTAGTACTCAGCTCGGAGCAACTGCACGTGGTGAACCCGGTCCCCCGGTGGCTGTGATCGCCAGTACGCGAGGTTTCTCTCACTATCGTGCAGTCGCCTCTTCTCGACGTACTTCGCTATCCCCGGCACTCGCCCGTCGTAGCTGATGGGGCGTTTACCTCGGGTGATCAGGTGTCCGCAACCGCGGGGTTTGACAGGGTGCCGATCCCCTCGACCTCGACATCGACGGTGTCCCCCGGCCGGATCGGGCCGACGCCCGAGGGGGTGCCGGTGAGGATCACGTCGCCGGGGAGCAGGGTCGTGAAGGCGGCGCAGTAGCTGATGATCGTGGGGATGTCGAAGATCAGGTCGGCGGTGGAGCCATGCTGGCGGACCTCCCCGTTGACCAGCGCGCGCACGCTCAGACCGTCGGAGGGGTCCAGCTCGGTCTCGATCCATGGGCCCAGCGGGCAGAACGTGTCGAAGCCTTTCGCCCGCGTCCACTGGCCGTCACGTCGCTGCAGGTCACGGGCGGTCACGTCGTTCGCGCAGGTGTAGCCAAGCACCGCGTCCAGCGCCTCGGCTGGGGACACCTTGCGCGTCAAGCGGCCGATCACGACCGCCAGCTCGGCCTCGTGGTGCACCAGCTCGGACAGCGCAGGCAGGCGGATCTCGTCGCCCGGCCCCACCACCGCGGTCGCCGGCTTTGAGAAGATCAGCGGCTCGGCAGGGACCTCGCTGCCCAGCTCGGCGGCATGATCGGCGTAGTTCTTCCCGACACACAGGATCTTCGATGGGATGACCGGCGCGAGCAGCCGCACCTTCTCCAGCGGCGCGACCTGGTCGGTCAGCGACAGCTCACCGAACGGGTGGCCATCGACCAACACCACATACTCGTCGTGCACGACACCGAAGGCGGGCCCGTCGGGGTGGGCGACCCGCGTGATCCGCATGATCAGTGACGGAGGCGCTCGGCGATGCCCGCGAGGCGGCCGGCCAAGCTCAAGGCGTACGTGCGGCCACGGGACCCGTCCTCCAGCAGGTCCATCCACTCTTTGGGTATCGTCTCCAAGCCGCCAGCGGCGCCGAGCACAGCCCCGGCCATCGCGGCGACGGTATCGACGTCGCCGCCCAGCTCAAGGGTCCGCGTCACGGCTTCCACAAGGTCGCCCGACGTTGCGGCCACCCACAGGGCGGCCGGCACCGAGCGGTGAGCTGACGACGACGTTCCCAGCTGGATCGAGACCTCGACCGGCTGCTCGGGTGGGTCGTCGCACAGCTGCCGAGCCTCGGCGAGGCCCTCACGCAGCTCTGGCGTCGCGGCCGTGGAGGCGACGAGGTCCAGCTCCTGTGGCCCGAACCGACCTCGCACGGTGGCCAGGCCGACAGCGCGCGCTTGGCACACCGCGCCGTCGATACCGATCCGGTGAAGATGCGAGACCGTGGCGGAGCGCAACGCGACCTCAGCGAGCCGGTCCGGATCATGCGCCCACACCACGCCGACCGGCGCGACGCGCATCGCCGCGCCATTCCCGAAGGACCCCTCATCCGCAGCGCTGGTCACGGCCTCGGCGGCGGGTACGCCCTCGCGCCACCGCTCGACGAGCTGCCGCGTCCGGGCCGAGTAGCCACGGTCGGGCTCGAAATGCTCAAGGAACGTCCGAGCCAAACCCTCAGGCTCTACCTCAGGGTTAAGGCAGAGGTGCTCAGCTAACGCGAGCGCCATCTGTGTGTCATCCGTGTAGCGCAGCTCGCCGCTCGCGAGCGACTCGTCGACGCGCATGTCACCGGCGCCGGGTGGCATCGGTGAGCGCCCCTCCCATGGGGCGCCCACCGCGTCGCCTACGAACGTGCCGAGCAGTGCACCTGCGCAGGCCTCAGCCAAGTTCATCGTCTGCCGTCCCCGAGCCCGTAACGGTACGCGTCCTCCATAGCCTGCCAGGACGCCTGGATAATGTTCGCGTCGACCCCCACGGTCGTGAACTCGCGCTCACCGTTCGTCGAGGTGATGAGCACCCGCGTCGTCGCACCCGTGCCAGAGTTCTGGTCGAGGATACGGACCTTGTAGTCGGCGAGATGCAGCTTGGCCAGGGTGGGGTAGCGCCCGTTGACGGCCGCGCGAAACGCCTGGTCGAGCGCGTCCACCGGGCCGTTCCCCTCGCCGGTCCCGATCAGCCGCTCGTCCCCGACCCATACCTTCACCGTTGCCTCGGCGACGACGCGGCCGTCCTCGCGGCGCTCCACGATCGTCCGGAAGCTCTCGAGCTTGAACCGCTCGGTCGACTCTCCCGTCTCGTCGGAGACCAGCAGCTCGAACGACGCGTCGGCGGCCTCGAACGTGTACCCGGCGTGCTCCAACTCCTTGATCCGGTCGAGGATCCGCACGACCTCGTCGCGCGAGAGGTCCAGGCCAAGCTCCTTGCCCTTCAGCTCGATCGTCGCGCGGCCGGCGAGCTCGCTCACGAGCAGGCGCAACTTGTTGCCGACGGTCTCAGGGTCGATGTGCTGGTAGAGGTCGGCGCGCTTGGCGAGCGCCGACACGTGAAGCCCCGCCTTGTGCGCGAACGCGGCGCTACCCACGTAGGGCGCGTGCGGGTTCGGGATCAGGTTCATGACCTCGGCGACCTCGTGGGCCACATGCGTCAGGCGCCCGAGGTCGTCGTCTTCCACGACGTCCAGGCCGACCTTCAGCTTCAGGTTCGCGATGATCGACAGCAGGTTGGCGTTGCCACAGCGCTCGCCGATCCCGTTGACGGTGCCTTGGACGTGGGCCGCCCCGGCGCGCAGCGCGACGAGCGAGTTGGCGACCGCGCAGTCGGTGTCGTTGTGCACATGGATACCGACCTGCGTGAGGTCGCCAACGTGTGCAACCACCCCGCGGACCATGCGCTCGACGCGATCGGGCAGCATCCCGCCGTTCGTATCGCACAGCACGACACACTCGGCGCCGGCCTCGGCGGCGACCCGTACGACGTCGAGCGTGTACGACTCGTCCTCCAGATGCCCATCGAAGAAGTGCTCGGCATCGAAGAAGACCCGCCGCCCCTCGCCACGCAGCAGCCGGATCGAATCGGCGACCATCGCGAGGTTCTCCTCGCGGGTCGTCCCCAGGGCTTCGGTGACGTGCCAGCCGGACGACTTACCGACCACGCAGACGACCGGCGTCCGCGCGTCGAGGAGCGCCCCCAGCACCTGGTCGCTCGCCGCTTCGCGACCGGGCCGGCGGGTCATGCCGAACGCGGTGAGCACCGCGCGCTCCAACTTCAGCTCGCCGTCCGCCGCGCGGCGGAAGAACTCGGTGTCCTTGGGGTTCGCGCCCGGCCAGCCGCCCTCGATGTACGCGACGCCGAGGGTGTCGATGCTGGCGGCAATCCGCAGCTTGTCCGCCACCGAGACCGAGATCCCCTCACGTTGGGTCCCGTCTCGCAAGGTCGTGTCGTACAGGTCCACTACTCGCACGTCAAATCGCCTTTGTTCTCAAGGCGGCGGTGCGACCGGGAGACGAGAGAACGGGGAAGGTGCCGTTCGCCTGTTCGCTCCCCAGGCCGGCACCGACCACCGGTCCTAGAGGAGCGGTCGAATAATGATGGCCGCGCGCGCGGTCGTGTCGAAACGTGCAACTGAAGCCATCACGGCAGGGAGTGTGCCAAACCTGGCGTGCCATGTCGAGGCTTACTTCTTCTTGCGCTTCTTGGCCTTATCCGAGGATTTGTCCGCGTCCTTGCCGCCGCTCTTCTTTTTCTTCACCGTCTTCGGCGCCGCCGCCTCGCCATCCGGCGCCACGGCCATGGCCGGCTCAAGCTCGGGATCAGGCTTCGCGATGGGGGCGCTTGCCACCCGACCTCGCAGGGTTTGTCCCGCGCGGAACGCGGGGACGGTCGTGGCGGCGATCTGGATGCGTGCTCCCGTCGCCGGGTTCATGCCGCCGCGCGCGGCGCGGTGGCGAGACTCGAAGGTGCCGAAGCCAGGGATGGTGACCCTCTCACCCATCGCCAGCCGAGCGCCAATGGTGTCGCAGAGGCCGTTGAGGATCGCCTCGACGGTCACTCGCGGTGCCCCGCTGCGCTCGGCAACCGCAGCAATCAGCTCTCCCTTGTTCATGTCCGACTCTCCCCTGTCGCGACAGGCCGTGTATGGCCGCTACGGGCCATACACGAAGTCAAGCATTGATTCGTACCTTGGCTCCTTGCCCTTGGCCACGTTGAAGAACAGGTCCTGGATTTGCTTGGTGACGGGGCCGGGCGCGCCGATCTCACGGTCGTCGACGCTGCGAATCGGGGTCACCTCGACGGCGGTGCCCGAGTAGAAGGCCTCGTCGGCGAGGTAGAGGTCGTGGCGCAAGAGGTCGGTCTCGACGAATTGGATGTCAAGGTCGTGCGCGAACCTCATCACCGCCTTACGGGAGATGCCCTCAAGGATCCCCGCGGTCAGCGGCGGGGTCATCAGCACGCCGTCCTTGACGATGAACACGTTCTCGCCCGAGCCTTCCGCGACGTTCCCATGCTCGTTGAGCAGGATCGCCTCGTCGTAGCCGGCCTTTAGCGCCTCGACCTTGGCGAGCGAGGAGTTGATGTACACACCGCAGCACTTCGACTGGGTGGGGATCATGTTCGCGCCGATCCTCACCCACGAGGACGTCTTCGCGCGGACTCCATTCGCGAGTCCCTCGTCGCCGAGGTAGGTGCCCCAGGGGAAGATCGCGATCGCGACCTTGACCGGGCTTGGGAGGGGGTTGAGGCCAATCTGACCGTACCCGAGGTACGCGATCGGCCGGATGTAGCACGACCTCGGCCCGTTCACCCGGATGAGCTCGCGGGTGGCGGCCATCAGCTCGTCGACCGAGTACGGGATCTCCATCTCAAGGATCCGCGCCGACTTGTGGAGGCGCTCCATGTGGGCTCGGTGCTGGAACACCGCGGGGCCGCGGTCTGTCTCGTAGGCGCGGATTCCCTCGAAGACGCCCCAGCCATAGTGGAGGGTCGGGGTGAGCACGTGGACGGTGGCGTCGTGCCAGTCCACGAGCTCTCCGTCCATCCAGATCTTGGCCATTTCGACGATCGGCATCCCGATCTCCTCCTTACACCCACGCCTTCGACTGCGATTACGGTGAGTATCCCACGTCAAGCCGGCAGGCGCGGCGCTTGATCACACGGCTTCGGCGATCCAGTCGCCGATCTGGTCGGTGCTGGCGCCCATGCCCGCCCCGCCCATCGCGCCAAGCTTCGGCAGCGCGCCGGCCGCAGCGGTCTCGACGGCGGCGTCACAGGCGAGGCAGGCCGCCAGCGCGTCGCAGCGAGGGCCATCACGTCGGGTCGGCGTTGGCGGCGGACCGGCCAGGGGAGGGGGGCCGGGGGACGTCCCCCGTACAGCAGCTCATGCCGGCTGGCGCCGTCACCGCAGAAGATGAGAATCCGACAAGCCGGGGCAACCTGCGGCCCCTTTTTGGGCGAAACACCCCAGTCGGCTCGAGGCCTCGCCGCCACTCTTAGAGCACAAATCCGATAAACCGGGCGATGTGCGGCCGATTCTCATCTCAGTGGGCTGGCGAGCGGCTGGTGGTGCGCCGCCGCCCCGCCAGGCCTCCAGGCTGTCGGCGAAGCGCCGTCGGGCCGCTGGCGAGAGGGCCCTGGTAGAAGGCGACGATGCCGATCCCTTGATCGCTCGCGGGCGAGACGCACGCTGGACACCTTCCCCGCAGATGACCGACGGATTTCCTCCGCATTGAGGCTGTTGCGAGATCATGCGGTCCCCCGCCGGAGTGCGACACCGCAACTGCAGCTTTCCTTCGGATGCGCGGGAAAGTGGCGCCCCAAGGTCGCCGGCCCGCAGCTGGCCTGCAGTTTTCCTTCGTATGCGGAGGAAACCGCGGTTGGCCACGAAGGGGCGCCTCGGGAGCGCGCGGCCGTCAGAGTTCGCCGGCTCGGGCGCGTGACCATGGGAGCTACTGAGAGCCGAGGAGGTTCCGGCTAGATCGTTTCGGCGATCCAGTCACCGATCTGGTCGGTGCTGGCGCCCATGCCCGCCCCGCCCATCGCGCCAAGCTTCGGCAACGCACCGGCCGCAGCGGTCTCGACGGCGGCGGCGGCGTGCCGGTGCCCGAGGTGCTCCAGCAGCATGGCGACCGACAGCACCGCGGCCACAGGATTGGCCCAGCCCTTGCCCGCGATGTCGGGCGCCGAGCCGTGGACCGGCTCGAACATGCTGGGGGCGGTCCTGGTGGGGTCGATGTTCCCGCTGGCCGCCAAGCCCAGCCCGCCCTGCACCGCGGCGCCGAGGTCCGTCACGATGTCACCGAACATGTTGTCGGTGACGACGACGTCGAACCGCTCGGGGACGGTGACCAAGTACAGGCACATGGCGTCCACGTGGACGTAGTCGGTCCGCACGCCGGGATAGTCGACCGCCACCTCGTCAACCGTCCGCTGCCAGAGGTCTCCCGCGTAGGTCAGGACGTTCGTCTTGTGGCACAGCGTCAGGTGCCCGCGCCTGCCGGCGGCCCGCTGAAACGCGTCACGCACCACCCGCTCTACACCATGGCGGGTGTTCAACGACTCTTGGGTAGCGACCTCGTGCGGCGTGCCCTTGTAGAGAAACGCGCCGCCACCGCAGTAGAGCCCCTCGGTGTTCTCACGCACGACGACAAGGTCGCACCGGTCAGGCGTCAACCCGGCCACGGGCGACGGGACGCCCTGGAACAGCCGCACGGGCCGCAGGTTGATGTACTGGTCGAACGCGAACCGCAGCCTCAACAGCAGCCCTCGCTCCAAGACGCCGGGGGGGACCTCGGGTGTGCCGACCGCTCCGAGCAGGATCGCGTCGTGGCGACGCAGCTCCTCCAGGACGGTATCGGGGAGCACCTCGCCGGTGCGGAGCCAGCGCTGGCCGCCTAGGTCGTACGGGGTCTCGGTGACACTGAACCCGAACCGATCGGCGGCCGCCCGCAGCGCCTTCCCCGCCTGTGCGGTCACCTCAGGTCCGACCCCGTCGCCAGCGATCACGGCAATGTCAAAGTTGTCCATCGGCGCAGTTTAGCGGTCCGTAGAGGAGGTCCTTTGCGCACCGCTGGGTCCGATGTCGATGCCCTCCGCGGCCAGCCGCTCCGCGAGTCCCGCCGCGCCGTCGAAGTGGTGGGCCCGCATACCAGTGGCTTCGGCGGCGACGCAGTTGTTCTCTTGGTCGTCGACGAACAAGCAGCGTGGCGCGGGATGGTCGATGCGCGTCAATAGCTGGTAGTAGAACTCGGGATCCGGCTTTCGTACGCCCAGGTGGTGGCTGGCCCACACGCCCTCACAACACGAGTCCAGGTCGAAGACCTCCCTCAGCTCCTCGATCCAGACCGGATAGTTACTCGCCACGTAGCGGTCGAGCTTGCCGCCGACCGCGTCGAGCAGCGCCCGCATCCCGGGCAGGAACCGGTAGCCAGCACGGCGCACGCGATGGAACGCCGCCAGATCGCGACGTCCTTGATCGCCGTCACGGAAGAACCGCCGGACGAATTCGGCCTCGTCGATAGATCCCTTCTCGAAGTCCGCCCAGCTAGAGGGATCGACGAACCGGCGCCCCACCACCTCGAGCGCCTCGATGTAGGGGTCGTAGAGCAATGTCCCCATAAGGTCCACGCAGAGGGCACGGATCATCTACTCATTGCGCCGATCACCGTTCCGACGACTTCCTCCCCTGGCAGGATGAGCGCTGGAGGCTTCGCATGCGACCACCCATCCTGCACGGCACGGCCACAACGCTCCGCCCGATCTTCGACTCCGACGTCGAACCGCTCGCCGCGATCCTGACCGAGCCCGAGGTCCGCCGGTGGTGGGGTCTCTTCGACACCGACCGTGTCCGGGCCGAGCTCTTGTCAGACCAGGAGGTGGTCGTCTTCGTGATCGAGGTCGACGGCGAGATCGCCGGCTCGATCCAGTATGCCGAGGAGAACGCCGCCGACTATCGGCACGCGAGCATGGACGTGTTCCTGCATCCCGCGTGGCATGGCCACGGTCTCGGCTCGGACGCCGTCCGGACGCTCGCCCGTTACCTGTTCCACGATCGGCGGCACCACCGCCTCGAGATCGACCCCGCGGTGGCGAACGCGAAGGCGATCGCCTGCTACAAGCGCGTCGGCTTCCGGGAGGTCGGGATCATGCGTCGGTACGAGCGCGACGAGCACGGCGAATGGCACGACTGCCTCCTCATGGACATGCTTAAGCACGAGCTCCACTGACAATGATTGGGGCGGCTCTTCTGAGGTGACCTCGCAGCGTCCTCCCACGTGCGCCCGCGAACGCACTCGCGTCGCCTGGACGCTGTCAGCGAAATGTAACAATGCCATGACTGCCGATAACTCCAGGAGCATTACGTCGACATGCACGTCCTGGCGTCACGCGTCATCCTCGAGCCCGCCAACTTCCACGCCTCGGTCGAGTTTTACGAGGATCGGCTTGGGCTGGTGCGCTTCCGCGAGTGGGGACGCGCTCCGCATCGCGGCGTTGTCTACTTCCTGGGCGGGGGCTACCTGGAGCTGCACGAGTCGAGCACGGGACTGACAACACAGGGCCTACGGTTGTGGCTTCAGGTCGCCGACGCTCGGGCGGCCTTCGACGAGTTGACCGCTCGCGGGATCGCGATCGACTCCCCACCCGAGCGCAAGCCGTGGGGCCTGATCGAGATGGAGCTGAAAGACCCCGACGGCCTGCTCATCGTGATCATCGAGACCCCGCTGGACCACCCACTGCGCAGGCGCCAGTGAGCGGTGTACCGGGTCACGCTTCGTCGGGTTCCGCTCACGAAGAGCCTTTAGGTCGCTTCCCCCGACGAAGCGCGCGCCCTCCTCGCTACCCGTCGTGTTCTTTACTTTGACGCTGAGGCGGTTTCGGCGGCATCGAGCCGCGTCAGCCGCGCTCCGCTCC
>JBOGED010000283.1:0-12172 GCA_050743625.1 Egibacteraceae bacterium
GGTCATAGCCGAGCAGCTCGCCGCCGTCGAGCACGACCGCGCCTGCTGCCGGTTCGAGCGCGGTCACGCGGGTGTCGGTCCGCAGCTCGATCGCCTGCTCGTCATAGAAGTCGGCGTCATGGACGTACACGGTGTCGCGGTCGGTCCTGCCCGCCAGGTAGCCCTTGGACAGCGGCGGCCGCTCGTAAGGTCGCTCGGCCTCGTCGCCAAGCAGGATCACGGTTCCGTCGAAGCCCTCCGCTCGCAGCGTCTCCGCGGCCTTTGCGCCGGCCAGGCTGGCTCCGACGATGACGAAGGTTGGTCTGGTCATCACGTTTCCCTAATGGTTGAGGCGGGGGGCCGCTCGGACCCGCCGTCCGGTACGGGACGGCGGGAGTGCGCAGATGGTTCAGGCGGTCGGCCATGCCGGTGTGAAGGCGGTGGCCAGGCGGGCCAGGGTGAGGGCTGCGAGCAGGAGCCCGAAGTCGCGCAGCGCGATGTCGTAGAAGCCGGGGGCGGTCAGAAGGTTGAGGATGATCCCGGCCAGCCAGCCCGCGACCAGGTACCCGCCCCACCGGGGTCGGACGGCGACGACCAGCCCGGCCACGATCTCGATGACGCCGACGGCGTACATCGCCTGCTGGGCGGTGCCGGGCACGATGTCGTTGATCCACGGGGCTAGGTAGCGATCCCAGTCGACGAGCAGATTCGCGAACTTGTCCAGCCCGAACAGGATCGGCGCTGCCGTGAAGGCCAGGCGCAGAAGCCAGAACGCCTGGTACACGGGGTTCTGCGGGCGGGCCTGTTCGGCCCTGCTCGTCCAGGGCGTCGCCCCCGGAGACGTCGCGGATCCGGCGCGTGCGGTCGTTGCCATGTGATTGCCTCCAGATCTAACGGACACTAGAATCGACTTTAGAAGCCCGAGCAGGTTTCGTCAACCAGATTCTCTTTTAGAGCCGCAACCCTGCAGGACTCACCGCGCATCGGAGCCATCGTGAACCAGGACGACCTCGACCAGCGCCTTGCAGGCGTTGCCGCCCTCGGCGACCCCGTTCGCCGCGCCCTGTACCGTTACGTGGTCGCTCAACCGCAGGCCGTGAGTCGCAACCAGGCGGCCGAGGGAGCGGGCGTGGCACGCCACGTCGCAAAGTTCCACCTGGACAAGCTGGCCGACGACGGGCTGCTCGAGGTCGACTACGCTCGCCCGCCAGGGCGGCGAGGTCCCGGCGCCGGACGACCGGCCAAGCGCTACCGACGGGCGGCGCGCGAGCTGGCGGTGAGCCTGCCCGAGCGTCGCTACGACCTCGCCGGGCGGCTGCTAGCCGCAGCCGTCACCCGCTCCCAGCGAGACGGCGTCCCGGTGAACGACGCGCTGAGGCAAGCAGCGAGGGAAGTAGGGCGTGCCATCGGCACCCAAGTCCAAGAGCGTGCCGGTTCACGGCCAAGTCGTGCCACTGTGCTCGCCGCCGCCCGCGACGTGCTCGACGAGCACGGCTACGAGCCACGGGCCGACGGGCACGGGCTGACACTGATCAATTGCCCGTTCCACGCCCTCGCACAGGAATACACCGAGCTGGTCTGTGGCATGAACCTGGACCTCATGCGCGGCCTCGTCGCCGTCCTCGACAGCTCCGGGCTCACAGCCGTACTCCAGCCAACCCCGGGCCGCTGCTGCGTCCAGCTCCGCGGCCCTGTCGGACTGGTAGCACCAGCCGCCGAATAACCCGCGGCGGGCTATGTCATGTCTGCCCCCGCAGCCGAAGCGCTCCACCGAGACAACTCGGAGGGCCGAAAGGGAACGGAAGAGCCGTGTTTGAAGTCCTGGGCATCGTCGGAATCGGAATCTCGGTGGCGGCCTACGTGCCGCAGGTGATCCACCTCTGGATAGCGCACTGCTCTGCAGGAGTAAGCAGCCCCGCCTGGACGATGTGGCTTGCCAGCGGCTTGCTCGTCGGCGCACTCGCCCTGCATCGCCAGGACCCCGTCTTCATCGCGCTCCAAGTCAGCAGTCTCACGTCGGCCACCGT
Source organism: Egibacteraceae bacterium (assembly GCA_050743625.1). Taxonomy (GTDB): domain Bacteria; phylum Actinomycetota; class Nitriliruptoria; order Euzebyales; family Egibacteraceae; genus JBOGED01. The sequence goes on from JBOGED010000283.1 coordinate 2,007, forward strand.
GATCCTGTTCCTGGCACGGCGATACCGAGGCCAGGCATGCGCAACTCACGCTCGCCTGGTTCCCTGCGGCCCGCCCGCAGCGGCCGGCCGTGACGGTGCCAGGGCCTGATGCACGGGGTCGCCGACCACTCAGGCTCCGATCCCTCAGACGGAGCGGAACGCCATGATGAGTGCGATACCGCGAGGGACGACGACCAGCTATCCCCTCGTCGCTGCACCATTGGCGCAGCGACGCTTCACGCTTCCGTTTATCCTTGAAGCTCGGCTTGAGGCCCAGCCAGGGAGACCGTGATTCGCTCGATCTCGCTGGCACAAGCCAGCTGGCGTGACTGGAGAGGGTTGCATGGAACACTTGACGAGCGGCGTCGGGGTCGTCGATGACCTGATCGAGGGCGTGCGGGTCGGGGACAACCTGGTCGTGCAGACCGCGGGGCAGGTTCCCTCCGACTACTTCGTGAGGCGCTTCGTCGCCGCGGTCGGCAGCCGGCGTCTGGTGATCGTCGATGTGACTGGCCAAGAGGCGGACTGGAAGCCGCCTGCTGGCGAGGTGCTCGACTGGTCCGTGCTAAGCCTTGACGACGCGCGCACTTCCCTGGATCGGGCGGACCGGAGAGCCGGCGAAGCCGCCGCGTTCGTGTTCGACTCGTTGACCGCGGTGCAGGACCGCTGGGGCCCGCAGGCGGCGCTGGACCTGTTTCTATGGGCGTGCCCACGGCTGTACGGGCGGCAGAGCGTGGCGTTGTGGCTGCTCGACCGCGATCGGCACGACGCCGCCTTTCTGTCCCGGCTGACCGAGATCACGCAGGTCGTCATCAACGTCCGCTACGACAGCGGCGGGCTAGAGCTGGCGGTGGCCAAGGCCGATGGCCGGGCCCGGACGGTGGTTGGCCGCAAGGTCCGCGCCCGCTTCAGTAACGGGGAGCTAGTCAGCGGCGGCCCGGTCGTCGAAGAGCGCGAGCGTCTCGGCGCGCTCGTGCGCGCGCTCCGGACGACCCGGGGGCTGGGACAGGCTGAGCTTGCGCGTCGCGTCGGGATCAGCCCCTCGGCACTGTCGCAGGTCGAACGGGGGGTGCGGGGCCTGTCCGCCGAGAACTTGATGCGTGTCTGGGAAGCGTTGGGCATCCCCTTTGGGCCGGACGACCCGCTGTCACGCGGCTACCGCATCGCCCGCCGCGGGGGACAGCACACAACCAGCCTGGCTGCAGGCGTGACCGGCGAGAGGCTGGTCCACGACACGGTCGCGGGAAGTGTCTGGAGAGTGACAGTCGATCCTCGTGCATCCGGTCGGCAGCCGCTGTTCACAGTCAAAGGTACCGAGATCGTCTGGGTGTTGCGCGGTGTGCTCGACGTAGAGGTGGCCGGACACGCCGAGACGTTGCAGGAGGGCGACGCCCTGGTCATCACCGGCGCAATGCTGAGTGCCTGGGGCAACCCCGCCGAGAGCTTCGCACAGCTGGTCTGGTTCGTGGCCCGGTAACCCTGGAACCCCGGGGGGTTGCCGCTTCACGTATGACCGCTAAGCTTAAAGCAAGGCTTCATGTCCGGAGTTCGTACCGCGTGGCGAGGCGCCAGCAAGCTGAGGATCACGTCCGCAGACCTGAGCCTCATGCCGACCGTACGCCTCCACCGGCGTGAAGCGCTGTTCGGACCCTCGCCTATGGCCAGCGATCCCGTGAGATAGGAAGCCCCTGTGCCCGGTCCCTCCGCATCGGCCACCTCGCCTCGATCAGGCGCCCTGACCGTGGCTGACATCATGACCCGCGAGCCGGTGGCGTTCAGCCCTGACATGCCGCTGCGTGCCGCAGCGAAATTGCTGTTCGAGGCCGACTTCAGCGGTGCTCCCGTAGTCGACGACGCAGGAGAGCTGGTCGGGGTGCTCAGCGAGCATGATCTGCTCGAGAAGGAGGCCCACCCCCGCTACGGACTGCGGCGAGGCGTCATGGAATCTCATCGCCGCCACGATGCCTCGACCGTCGGCGAGGTCTGCAGCCGGCCTGCGCTTACCATCGCCCCCGACGCGTCCGTGCACAACGTCGCGCGCCAGCTCATCGACCGGCGTGTGACGCGCTTGATCGTCGTCGACAGCGGGCGCGTCGTCGTGGGAATCGTCACCCGCCACGACGTCCTGCGCTCGCTGACGCGCCCGGACGCCGAGCTCCGCGCCGCGGTCGGCGCCGTACTTGCGGAGGCTGGCGAGCCCGACGTCGAGCCGAATGTCGAGTCGGGTGTCGTGACGCTGGAAGGCAAGGCGCAACGGCGTAGCCGCGTACCCGCCATCGTCCGGAGAGCGGCCGACATCGACGGTGTCATCACCGTGCACGAGCGGCTCGGCTGGCGAACGGACGACGTCGGCTTGCCTCAGCTGTAGTGGAGCCAGCCGGATCTCGTTGTCGCAGGACGGGCCCGCACCGCACCGGCGCGACGGTGACCAGCTCACGAGTAGCGCCGACACCCTCGAGGTCGGGCATCCGAACGTCCATCAGGACGACATCGGGAAAGAGCCGCCGATACCCTGCACGCCGCCCGCGTGCCTATCGGCGGATGGCGCAACATCCTGACCGAACCCGCCAGCCTGTTCTGGATCCTCCGGGACTGAAAGGCGGGGCCCCGCTGGCCCCACCGGTCAGGATTCTGGTCAGGGGATCGCCGGAGGCGAGGCTTGGGGGACCTCCGCGCCACGCCTTACGAACACTCGGCGAGGCTGTTACCAGCAGCGAGTTCCGGATTGACATTTCGTTAGGAGTCCTAAAGACTAATGCGGCCATGGAGCCAGTTGACCTGCGGTTCGGCTCGACCTCGGGCCGGCTGACCGCAGGCATCGCAAAGATCAGCTTGGTGATCAGGCACGAAGCCTGGCAGCGCGCCGGCGATCAGGGCCTGACCCCGACACAGGCCCAAGTCCTTGGGCTGCTCGCGTCCCGGCCACCGGGCGTGCGGCTGGGCGCCGTGGCGGATGAGCTCGCTGTCACCGCGCCCACCGCGAGCGACGCAGCGTCGGCACTGCAGCGCAAGGGCTTGGTCCAGCGCCGTCCGGTGGACGGCGACCGTCGCGGCGTCGCGCTCGCGCTCACGCCACAGGGGCGGGCGGCCGCAGAGCAGGCAGCCGAGTGGCCGGACCTGCTCCTCGATGTTGTTCGGACGTTGAGCACCGACGAGCAAGGGACCCTTTTGCGGATCCTCGTGAAGATCATCCGGCAGCTGCAAGAGTCCGGGCGCATCCCCGTCGGGCGGATGTGCAGCGGCTGCCAGTTCTTCCAACCCCACGCCTACGACGACGCCCGGCGGCCGCACCACTGCGCATTCGTCGACGCTCCGTTCGGCGACCCGGAGCTGCAGCTGGACTGCGCCGACCATCAACCGGTTCCAGCTGACCACGGCATCGCGCTGTGGGAGCGGTTCCTCACCCAAGGAGGCACGCCATGTCCGTGAGCATCCCCGGCTACACCTACGGCACCGACGCCGTAGCAGCCTCGCCGCTGACCCTGGAGGACTTCGAGAAGCTGAAGGCCACCGTGCTGTTCGGCGACGACGACGTCGCCGCGCTGCGCCAATCCCGTGACGTGCTCGCCGACCAGGTCGAGGACATCCTCGACGTCTGGTACGGCTTCGTCGGCGCCACGCCACACCTGCTGGCCTACTTCACCGGCCCCGACGGCGACCCGATCGGCGAGTATCTCAGCGCCGTCCGCGCCCGCTTCGGCCAGTGGATCCTCGACACTGCGGAGGCGCAGTACGACCAGACCTGGCTGGACTATCAGCACGAGATCGGGCTGCGCCACCACCGCAGCAAGAAAAACGACACCGACGGGGTCGATTCGGTCGAGCAGATCCCCATGCGTTACGTGATCGCACTGCTCTATCCGATCACCGCAACCCTGAGCCCGTTCCTCGCCAAGAAGGGCCACAGCGCCGACGAGGTCGACCGCATGCACCAGGCCTGGATCAAGTCGGTCCTATTGCAGGTCATCCTGTGGAGCCGACCCTACACCCGCGACCACGACTTCTAGAACGTCTGGGCCGGGAGAGCTCGAGCCCTCGGGGAGCCCGACGCACGAGGACGTCACCGTCACCCATCCGGGGCCGCACGATCATTACGGGTGCTCACGAACGAGCGGTCGACGACCGGTTCACACGTGGCTGATCACATCACCGTGCCGGGGTCCAATCGTCATCGTCAGATAGACGACGCCGGACACGGGGCCGCACCGCACCGGCGCGACGGTGACCAGCTCCTGGACAGGCAGCCGGCGCGTGTCTAGATGGTCAGCAGGCGTGGTTCAGGGCGACCGGCCCGAACGTCCAGAGCTGGTGCCCCACGGCCCCTCGGTGCCGGATCAGCGGGTACCAGTGGGGAGGCCGTCGGCGGACACGGGAACGACGTCATCGGCGGCCCGGGTCGAGGAGACCCGTACCGCCCCTTCCCCGGCGAAAGGCACCCTCAGCTCTGCACTCGCCGGACTCCTTCGCGACTACACCGGCCCCCCGCGCCGACTTCCTCGCCCTCGCCCGAGCGCAGTGAACGCCGGAGCCAGCCGCTGGCTCGACGATCTCACTCAGCGGTTACCCGGTGACGCTGGGCGGGCGCTGCGAGCGGACGGCTTCGACGGGCCATCCCCGCGAACTCGCGCCGATTCAGCGTCTGGGGTCCGCGGCTGCCGCCGACGAGTTCTTTGCGGGGAGCACGTCCGCCCCTGTCGGGCGACTCTCTAAACGACGGGCCATAGATTCGCAAACAGGACAACATGCCAGGCCAGGACCCATTACCCGGTCGCTCCAGTGGCGCTCGATGTAGAACCAGCGGCCGCAGAGCTCGCAGTAACCCCACAGCTCGGGCTCCGCGATCATCGCCATCCTCCGCGCTGGTCGCGAAGCTCGTACCGTCCCGCGCGCTTGTCCAGGCGAGCGCCCAGCGTGCGGCCGACTAGCGTGCTGGCCAGCACGATAAGCGCCAATGTCAGCCAGCCCTGCCCGGCGATCTGGGACAGTAGCAGGCCCAGCACGATGCCCGTGACGGATCCGAAAATCGTGCCGGCCTCCGTCTTCATCGACTGCGAGCCCACAGCCATCTTCCCAACCTCCTACGACGTCCTGGGTCGAGAAGGAGCGTAAGCAGTACTGGCCGACACCGCTAAGATCATTAGTATCGCTAATCAGCTACGGAGTCGCGGCAAGGGGCAGGGATGGGCTGGGAAAGCAGCGGTGTAGAGAGCCTGGACTCGGTGCTGGGCGGGCTGATCCCCGGTGACAACATCGTCTGGGTCGTCGGCGGCCAAAGCCAACGGATCGACCGGCTCGAGAATGCCTTCCTGGACGCCGGACGGCGTGTGGGCGTCCCATGCTCGTACGTCACGACGCGCACTCCCCCCAACGAGGTCACCGCCAGGTTCGGGAGCGACGTGACCGTGGTCGATGCGCGGCCGGGAAACCCGCTCGCCGACCCGACCGCCCTGGAGCAGGCGGTGGTCAGCGCGGCTCGTGCGACGCCGGGCCGCGTCGTATTCGACAGCCTGGACACGCTCTCCGAGCGCTGGGACGCGCAGCGGGCGCTGAGGTTCTTCTCCAGGGTGTGTCCGCAGCTGTTCGACCTCGAAGCGCTGGCCTACTGGCGCGTACCACGCCGCATCCTCGGCTCCACGTTCATCTCCGAGCTGCAGAAGATGACCCAGTGCGTGCTGGAGATCGGCGGCGGGCATCTCCGGGTGGTCAAGGCTGACGGCCGGCCGCTGCAGGTGCAGGGTCAGCTGTTCCGCCTCGAGGACGGCGAGGACGGCCTGGTCGAGCTGCGTGGGGAGCGCGCGCTAGGGCGGCTTGGAGAAGGACTCGCACGCCTGCGGCAGCAACGCCGTCTCACCCAGGCCGAGGTGGCGCGACTCGCGGGCGTCTCGCCAAGCGCGATCTCGCAGGCCGAGGCCGGCCGGCGCGGGCTGTCACTCGACACGCTGCTGACGCTCACCGAGCGCGCCGGGATCGGCCTCGACGAGCTGCTCGGCAACCGGTACCAAGGGGACTACATCCTCGCGCGGCGCGACCGCAGCTTGGCCACCCAGCCAAACACCGCGCTGTTGGACAACCCTGCTCTGGGATTGCGCGCCTACCTCATCCGGCTAGGACCCGGGGAAGCCGGCACCCCTCCAACACCCCATAAAGGCGTCGAGCTGCTGATGGTCGCCGCAGGCCTCGTGCAGGTCACGCTGCGCGCGGATACGCCGGTCATGCGCGCTGGCGATGCCCTGCTCGCCGCCCGTGTGCCTATCGGCGGATGGCGCAACATCCTGACCGAATCCGCCAGACTGTTCTGGATCCTCCGGGACTGAAAGCCGGGACCCCCGCAGGTCCGTTTCGTCACGCTCACCGACGCGTCCTCTGACCTTGGCGACGGTATTCAGCGGCTCCAAGTACTGCTCGCCGCACCCTCGCCCGACCCGGCTTAAGGGCGCTGCGGCGAGCCGAGCCGTTTCGCGAGCTGCTCGGCTGCGCGCCGGTCGGGGGCGGGCAAGAAGTGCGTGTACACCCCGAGCGTCGTCGCGCCGCCACCGGCATGGCCGAGCCGCCCGGCGACGGTGCGCAGGTCGCTGATGCCTTCCGTGAGCATCGTCGTGCCCATGAAGTGCCTGAGCCGGCGGGGGTCGGCGGAGACCCCGGCCTTCCGGGCGACGCGCTGGATCCGCCGCGTGACGGTCTGAGGGTTGAGCGCCGCACTGCCGTCGACCTCGCTGGAGAAGACGTAGCCGTCGTGGAGCAGCTCGGCCCCGCAGACGCGCGCCCGCTCTATGCAGCGTGCGTGATGCTCCGTGAGGATCTCGACGGTGAGCTCGTCGAGCGCGATCCTTCGGATCTGATGCCGCTTCGGGTCCTTCTCGACGAGCGCGGACCCAGCCTGGACACGGTTGCGAGCGATCACGAGGTCCCCTTCGGCGAGGCGGACCCGCGGCCAGCGGAGGCCGCACAGCTCGCCGCGGCGAACACCGCTGATGATCGCGACCCACAGCAGCGTGCCGAGGTCCGCGTCATCCTGCCAGGCGACATCCAGCAGCCGAGTCACCCCCTCGAGCGTGGGTGGCTCGATCTCCTTGCGGGCCAACCGCGGTGGGGAGGCGAGCACGGCTGGGTTCTCGTTGAGCCAACCCCACTTGACCGCCTGGCCGAGCGCGGACCGCAGGATGAAGTGGACCTGGCGGACCGACGAGTTCGCCATGGGCCGGCCGCCCTTGCCGCCGGCCTTCCGTAGCCGGGCGTAGAAGCGCTCGAGGATCTCGACGTCGACCTTCTTGGGGGGGAGCTTGCCCAGCGCAGGGAGGATGTGGCGGCGGATGTAGGCGTCGTAGCTGTGGCGGGTGGTCGCTTCCAGCTCGGCGACCTCCAGCCAGGCCTCGATGATCTCGGCGACCGTCCGGCGAGTGCTCGGGCGTTTCCCGGCGTCGGCCTGAGACAGGAGCTGCGTGCGCAGCTTCTCGGCCTCTTTCTCCGTCGCGGCGGTGCCGTTGAGGTACCGCTGCTTGCCCGTCAGCGGGTCTTTGCCCGCGTACACCCACACGCGGTAGGTGCCGTTCGCGCGCCGCGCGATGTGTCCCGTGCCATGGTGATGACGGTAACAGCCGGTGGATCCATCACCAAGGACATCACCAGCGGAGGCCGAGCACTCAGTCGCGCACCGCGAACCCGCTGCTCAGCTGCGAGGCCGGGGCGGGAATCGAACCCGCGCGTAGTGGATTTGCAATCCACTGCCTTACCACTTGGCTACCCGGCCGTGATGGGGTGTTGGGTGTTGCGGGCGTGGCGGACGCGGCCGACCACGATCCATGTGGTGGCGAATCCTAACGCAAACCCGGCGTTGAGCCAGGCGGTGAAGCGCTGGCCGCGCAGGGCCCAGCCCAGCGCCACACAGCACGTACCGATCTCCAGCATAACGAACGCCCACACCCAGCGGCGCCAGGCGATACGCAGGACGATGGGCACCATCGGTACCGCCAGGGTGTATCCCACAACGAGCAAAGGCGTGCTCATGTTAAAACTCACCTGCAGCTTTCCTCCGTATTTGGAGGAATCTTGCATGCTCGGCCCCCATGGCCGCAACGGCAGCGCAACTTTCCTTCGGATACGGAGGAAAGCTGCGGTTTCCCGGGTTAGGGGCGGGTGCGGAGGGCGCGGCGGAAGGACTCGCCGAGAAGACAGGCCCAGGCGAGCACGCCCAACACCTGGGATGGGCGCGGCAGCGCGCCGGGGCGGGCGGGGTCGATGCGTCGAAAGCGGCCCCGGCGGGTGATGTAGGGGGCGATGCGCTCGTCGGGGCGGAGGCGGGGCGCGCGACGGGTTGGCAACATCACATGCGCTCGATCATGGCCGTGGCGAACTGGCTGGTCGCTACCTGAGTGGCGCCTTCCATCTGGCGTGCAAAATCATACGTGACGATCTTGTCGGCGATGGTCGCTTCCAACGCTTTGACGATGAGATCGGCGGCCTCGGTCCAGCCGAGCCGGCGGATCATCATCTCGCCCGACAAGATCACCGAGCCGGGGTTGACCTTGTCCTGCCCGGCGTACTTGGGGGCGGTGCCGTGTGTGGCCTCGAAGATCGAGTGGCCGGTGTCGTAGTTGATGTTGCCGCCGGGCGCGATGCCGATGCCGCCGACCTGCGCGGCCAAGGCGTCAGAGAGATAGTCGCCGTTGAGGTTGGTCGTGGCGAGGACGTGGTACTCGTCGGGGCGGGTGAGGACCTTCTGGAGCATCGCGTCGGCGATCTCGTCCTTCACCAGCACCTTGCCGCCAGGATCGCCACCACAGTCGTCCCAGCCCACGGCGACGTCGGCGAACTCGTCCCGGACCAGCTCGTAGCCCCAAGAGCGGAAGGCGCCCTCAGTGAACTTCATGATGTTGCCCTTGTGCACCAATGTGACTGACGGCCAGTGGTGCTCGACCGCCTCGCGGATCGCGGCGCGGATGAGGCGCTTTGACCCCGTCTCACTGACGGGCTTGAGGCCCAGCCCCGAGTCCGGGCGGACGTCCCATCCGTAGGTCGCCTTGAAGAACTCGATCGCCTTGCGCGCCTCGTCGGTACCGGCCCGCAGCTCCATGCCGGCGTACACGTCCTCGGTGTTCTCGCGGAAGATAAGCATGTCGACCTTCGACGGCTGCTTCACCGGGCTTGGCACGCCGGTGAACCAGCGCACCGGTCGCAGGCACACGTAGAGGTCGAGGATCTGCCGCAACGCGACGTTCAAGCTGCGGATCCCGCCCCCCACCGGGGTCGTCAGCGGTCCCTTGATCCCGACGAGGTGCTCGCGGAACGCCTCGACGGTCTCGTCGGGCAGCCACTCGCCGGTCTCGTCATAGGCCGCCTGGCCCGCGAGCACCTGCTTCCACGCGATCCGCCGGTCGCCCGCGTAGGCCGCATCGACGGCGGCGTCGAACACGCGCACCGCCGCGGCCCAGATGTCGGGTCCTGTCCCGTCACCCTCGATGAACGGGATGATCGGCTCGTCCGGGACCTGCAGGCCCTGCGCGGCCTTCGTGATGATCTCGCCCACGCCTCGCTCCTCTACGCTCGATCGCGCCGAAGGATATCGTCAGGTGAGGCCGCGAGTCAGGCCGGCTTGAGCCAGGTTAGTGAGTAGCGCCAGAGCAGATGACGGCGGAAGCGGGCGCCGGGAAGGACCTGGGCGGCGAGGCGCCGCATCCCTGCGTAGGTCTCCGGGGGTGGCCACACGGTCGGCGACGGGTGCTCCCAGTGGCTCTTGGTGAGTGCGTGGAAGCGATGGGCGACCGCGCCGGCGAGGTCGGCTGGCAGGTCGGCGAGGTACTCGCTGCGGGCGAGCCCCACGACGGTCAAGACCCCGCCCGGCCGCAACAGGTCTCGCATGCGACCGAGGGCCGTGGTGGCATCCATATGGTGAAGCGCGGCGACGGAGACGATGACGTCGAACGACGCGGGCTTGAACGGGTGGGTGAGGAAGTCGCCGAGCACGTAGTCGATATCGCCATCGTGGGCCTCGGCCAGGTCGATGCTCGCCTGGTCGAGGTCGATCGCCACGACGTTCGGCACGAGCCGGCGAAGCTCGCGCGCGAGCATGCCCTCGCCGCATCCGATGTCGAGAGCCTGCCCCGTGCCGTCGGGGACCGTGCCGAGGACCACTGCGTGATAGTGGATGTTGTGGTTCCATGGCGGGCGGG
>JBOGED010000284.1:0-2472 GCA_050743625.1 Egibacteraceae bacterium
GCGCCGGACACGCCGCTCACTCCCGGAAGCGGTAGCCCACGCCCCAGGCGGTCTCGACCCACTCGCCCCGGGCGCGGAGCTTCTTGCGCAGGCGCGCGACGTGCGTGTCGATCGTGCGGTCGTAGCCCGCGTAGTCGTAGCCCCACACCTCGCGCAGCAGCCGCTCGCGGGTCTGCACGCGGCCGCGCTCGCGCAGGAGGTGCACGAGCAGGTCGAACTCGATCACCGTGAGCGTGACCCGCTCGCCGTCCACGAGGACCTCGCGGCGCGGGATGTCCACGCGCAGGAAGTCGTCGGCCGTGAGCACGTCCGCCGCCCTCCCCGCCGCGTGCTCCTCGTAGCGGCGCAGCACCGCGCGGATGCGCAGCACCAGCTCGCGCAGGTTGAAGGGCTTCGTGACGTAGTCGTCGGCCCCCAGCTCGAGGCCCACGATCCGGTCCACCTCCTCCTTCTTGGCCGTGAGCATCAGCACCGGCAGGTGCGCCGTGCGCGCGTCGCGGCGCAGCCGCCGGGTCAGCTCGAGCCCGTCGAGCCCCGGCAGCATGAGGTCCAGGAGCACGATGTCGGGCGCGTCCTGGCGGATCTTCTCCATCGCCTGCACGCCGTCCTCGGCGACCGACGCCCGGAAGCCCTCGCGCGTCAGGTTGTAGTAGAGCAGGTCGCGGATGTCCTCCTCGTCCTCGACGATCAGGACCTTCTTGCGAGGCCCCTCGGCCTCGCGCGGCCGGGCCGGCCGTTCCTCCCGCGGGCTCGCGCGAGGCGTCACGCGGAGCTCCCCGTCGCGAGCGGCTGCCCGGCGTGGTGCTTCACGTTGCGCGCTTCCACGATGTAGATCACGTCCTCGGCGATGTTCGTGGCCATGTCGGCGATCCGTTCCAGGTTGCCGCTCACGAGCAGGATCTCCATGCCCCAGGAGATGCGCCGCGGGTTCTCCATCATCACCGTGAGCAGGATGCGGAAGACGCTGTCGTTGTAGCGGTCCACCACGTCGTCCCGGCGCAGGATCGCCTCGGCCGCCGCCGCGTCGCGCTCGACGAAGGCGTCCACCGCGTCCTTCACCATCGCCACCGCCATCTCGGCCATCGCGGCGATCTCGGGCGGCGGCTCGAGCGCCGGGCCGGTGTGCAGCCGGAGCAGCGACTCCACGATGTTCACGGCGTGGTCGCCGATCCGCTCCAGGTCGTTCGACATGCGCTGGATCATCGTGATCAGGCGCAGGTCGCGGGCCATGGGCTGCTGCGTCGCCAGCAGGTGGATGCTCTGCTCCTCGATCTCGTTCTCGAGCGCGTCCACCCGGCGGTCGTCGTCGAGCACGGCGCGTCCGAGCTGCGGGTCCCGGTCGAGGAGCGCCTTCACCGACAGCCGCAGCTGCTCCTCGGCGACGCCGGCCATCGTCAGGATCTTGTTCTGCAGCTCCGTGAGCTGCTGCTCGAAGTGCCGTTCCATGGCGATTACCCGAACCTCCCGGTGATGTAGTCCTCGGTCTCCTTCACCTTGGGGTTCGTGAAGATCTCGTCGGTCCGATTGTACTCCACGAGGCTTCCCAGGTACATGAACGCGGTGAAGTCCGACACGCGCGCCGCCTGCTGCATGTTGTGGGTGACGATCACGATCGAGTAGTCGCGCACCAGCTCCTTCAGCAGCTCCTCGATCTTGGCCGTGGCGATGGGGTCCAGGGCGCTCGCCGGCTCGTCGAGGAGCAGGATCTCGGGCTTCACGGCCAGCGTCCGCGCGATGCACAGCCGCTGCTGCTGGCCGCCCGAGAGCTCGAGGGCGCTCTCGCGCAGCCGGTCCTTCACCTCGTCCCACAGTGCCGCCTGGCGCAGTGAGATCTCGACCAGCTCGTCCAGATCCCCCTCGAGCCCGTTGATGCGCGGCCCGAACGCCACGTTGTCGTAGATGGACTTGGGGAAGGGGTTGGGCTTCTGGAACACCATGCCGATCCGCCGGCGCACCTCCACGGGGTCCACGCCGTGGCCGAGCAGGTTCTCGCTGTGAAAGAGGATCTCGCCTTCCACGCGCGCGCTGGGGATGAGGTCGTTCATCCGGTTCAGCGCGCGCAGCAGCGTGGACTTCCCGCAGCCGGAGGGCCCGATCATCGCGACGATCGTGTGGCTCGGGTAGTCGAGCGACACGTTCTTCACGGCGTGGAAATCGCCGTAGTAGACGCTCAGGTCGCGCAGCTGGAGCGCGATGGCGCGCTCCGCAATCGGCGCCCGGGGCTCCGCGGGCTCGGAGACGCTCACCATTTCCGCTGGAAGCGGTTGCGCAGCAGGATCGCCGCCGAGTTCATCGTGAGCAGCACGACCAAGAGGACGAGGATCCCCGCCGCCGCGTTCACGTGGAAGCCCTCCTGCGGCCGGCTCACCCAGTTGAAGATCTGGATCGGCAGCGCGGTGAAGGGGTCGAGCGCGTCGTCGGGCACGAAGGCGATGAACGTGAGCGCGCCGATCATGATGAGCGGCGCCGTCT
>JBOGED010000285.1:0-5130 GCA_050743625.1 Egibacteraceae bacterium
CCTAGGAACCGCGGAGCCCAAGAAGCACATAAGCGAGGACCGGCTCGGCCTTGCCCTTCACGGTAAGAGGGCCAACAGGACGCACGTCGACCGAGTCGCGGATCTGGGCGTAGGTCGCGGGGCCGAGGATCACCTCGCCGACGCCGGCCTCGGCCTGAAGGCGGGCGGCGAGGTTTGTGGTGTCGCCGATAGCGGTGAAGTTGCGCATGTCGGGGCTGCCGATGTTGCCCACCAAGGCGGTGCCGGTGTTCAGGCCGACCCGGAAGCCTGGCCAATCGGGGTTCTCGGTGACCAGCTCGCCGACGGCTCGCTGCAACGCCAGCCCGGCGCGGGCGGCCCGAAGGGCGTGGTCGGGCTGGCGCACCGGCGCGTTGAACAGCGCCATGACCTCGTCCCCGACGAACTGCACAACGGTGCCGCCCTCCCCGAGGATCAAGGGCACGACGAGTCCGAAGTACCGGTTCAGCAACGCGACGACCTGGTCGGGCGGGGTGCGCTCGGCGAAGGGGGTGAATCCTTGGAGATCCGCGAAGAGCACGGTGACCTCGCTCAGCTCACCGCCCAGCGCCGCCTGGCCCGGGTCGGCGATCAACGCCGTCGCCACCGCGGGGGACATATACGAGCGGAACAGCCCGTCGAGCTGCTGGTAAAGGCGGGCGTTCTCGACCGCGATCGACAGCTGGCTGGCGAGCGACCGCAGGACGGCTCGCTCACGGTCAGCGAACGTCCCGGCGTGACGATGCACCTCGAGGACGCCCGCAGGGTGGCCTTTTACCTGCAGCGGCAGAATCAGCGCCACGCCGTCGCCGTTCCCGCTCTCCACCGGCTCGAGCGTGGACAGCGCGACCTCCCTCAGCGCTGAGGGCGCCGCGTAAGCCGCCGCGTCCAGGTAGCGCAAGACGCCGTCTTGGAGCAGCCCGACGCGCAGGACATCCCCGCGGAATGTGGGACCAGCCAGGTTCAGAGCCCGCTCGAGCAGTCCCTGCTCGTCCTGGATCACGGTCGCTTGCTGGCCGACAGCGACGAGCGCGTCGAGCCGCTCGATCTGCTCGCGCTCGCTGGCGAGCGCCTCGGCGGAGCGGCCCAGCACCTCGGTCTGGCGCTCGGTGAGCTCGAACCGCTCACCCACTCGCGCCGCCAGCGTGTCGACCGGCTGGGCGACCCCCGTGTCGGCTTGCTGGCGGACCGCTTCGACCAGCTGCTCGAGCGCGTCGGAGTACTCCCGCCGCAGGCGCGTGATCGTCTCGTCGAGCGCGAGCCCGTCGAACAACCCAGCCGCCGACCCTTCCCGGACGTACTGCACCCGCGCGCTGTACGCCACGAAGCCGAAGGCGACCAGCATCAGCAGGTGCCACTCCCACCATGCCGTGTGCCAGTTCTCGCTGATCGCAACCGCGACCATCGCCTCGGCGAGCAGCACGAACGCCGTGATCACCGAAAGCAGTACCGCCGACGGGCGGCGCCGGTGCAGCATGTAGTAGCGGGCGGCGGCCACCACGTAGAGGAGGCAGCCGGCTGCGGCGATCCACACAAGGGGTCCCCGTGCCGCGTTCGGGTCGACCGGCTGCGCGAGGGGCGGCAGCCCCAAGAGGGAGACCACGCCCCAGCCCACGAGCAGCACGACCAGACCGATCCGTACCCAGGCTTGGGCTCTGCGGAGCGCCGCTCCACTGGCCCGCCACTGGACCGAGGACAGCGCCGCGAAGACCGCCGCGAGCGCGAGCCCCACCGGCGTCGCCAGCGCGAACCCTCCATTCGGGCTCGCCAGCAGCACCTGCGGCGTGGCGAGCGCGTGGAGGCTCAGGAACCCGGCACTCGCGAGGAACGCCATCGCGACGAGAAACAGCCTCGTGTCCCCCCGGCGCCGCGCGTCCGAGCTCATCCGCGCTCCCAGCCCCAGGTTGAACGCCGCCGCCACGACCACGATCCAAAAGTGCGAAGGGTTGTGCTGCAGCACGACGTCGAAGCGCGGGGTCAGCAGCAGCCACAGCCCCAGCAGCGGCAGGGCCATGTGCAATGCCCACGAGAACACCCGCATAGGTCATAGGGTGCCGCGCTCAACGGCCCATGGAAACCCCCTCCGCCCGTACCGGCATTTTCCTGCACTGTGCAGACTAATGCCGGGACACCGGCATTAGTCTGCACGATGGCGTTACTTCCTCTGCGATTCGGCGCTGGATTGGATCTGCTCGACGACCTCGGGGTTGGCCAGCGTGGTCACATCACCGAGCTCCTCACCGTTGGCGATGTCCTTCAGCAAGCGGCGCATGATCTTGCCGGAGCGGGTCTTTGGCAGATCGTCGGAGAAGGTGATGATCTTGGGGCGGGCGATCTTGCCGATCTCCTCGGCGACGTGAGCTCGTAGCTCGGAGATCAGCTCGTCGCTGCCTTGCTCGTCGCCTCTCAAGGTGACGAACGCGGCGATGAGCTGGCCGGTGTCGGGGTCCTTGGCCCCAACGACGGCGGCCTCGGCGACCTTGGGATGCCCGACGAGCGCGCTTTCGACCTCGGCGGTGGAAAGGCGGTGGCCCGAGACGTTCATCACATCGTCGACGCGGCCGAGCAGCCAGATGTCCCCGTCTTCATCCATCTTGGCGCCATCGCCGGCAACGTAGATCTCGTTGCCGAACTGGGACCAGTAGGACTCGACGTAGCGCTCGTCGTCCTTCCACAACGTCCGCAGCATCGACGGCCAGGGTCGTTGGATGGTGAGCAGCCCATCGCTGCCGGTTTCGGCGGGCTTGCCCTCCTCGTCGACCACGGCCGGCGCGATGCCCGGGAAGGGACGCATCGCGGCACCTGGCTTCGCCTCCGTGATGCCGGGGAGCGGGGTGATCATGATCGCGCCGGTCTCCGTCTGCCACCAGGTGTCGACGACGGGACAGCGGCCACCGCCGATGTGCTCGTGGTACCAGCGCCAGGCCTCGGGGTTGATCGGCTCGCCGACCGAGCCGAGCACCCGCAGGCTGGACAGGTCACGCCGCTCGGGGTGCTCCGCCCCCAGCTTCATGAACGCCCGGATGGTCGTTGGCGCCGTATACAGGATCGTGACCTTGTACCGCTCGATGATCTGCCAGAACCGGTCAGGCTCTGGGTACGTTGGCGCGCCCTCGTACATCACGGACGTCGCGCGGTTGGCAAGCGGCCCGTAGACGATATAGCTGTGGCCCGTCACCCAGCCGATGTCGGCGGCACACCAGTACACATCCTGGTCGGCCTTGAGGTCGAACACCAGCCGGTGTGTCGCGGCGACCTGCGTCAGGTACCCACCGGTCGTGTGGACGATGCCCTTCGGTTTCCCCGTCGTGCCGGAGGTATAGAGGACATAGAGGATGTCCTCCGCATCCATCGGCTCGGGTGGGCACTGCGCCGACTGGCCCTCGATCAGCTCGTGGTACCAGCGGTCCCGTCCCTCGCGGAGGGCCACGTCCTCGCCGAGACGGCGCACGACGACACACGTCTCGATCTTGTCCGTCTTGCTCATCGCCTTGTCGGCGCTCTCCTTCAGCGCGACGGTCTTGCCGCTCCGGTAGTACCCGTCGCAGGTGATCAACACCCGGGCGTCCGCGTCCTCGACCCGGTCGACGACCGACTGGCTGGAGAACCCTGAGAACACGACCGAGTGGATCGCGCCGATGCGTGCGCACGCGAGCATCGCCACGGGCAGCTCCGGGATCATCGGCAGGTAGATGCAGACGCGGTCGCCCTTGCCGACCCCTAGCTCGCCCAAGGCGTTCGCGAACCGCGACACCTCGTCTCTCAGCTCGGCGTAGGAGATGTCGCGGGTCTCGCCCTCTGGCTCGCCGATCCAGTGAAAGGCGATCTGATCGCCATGGCCGTCGTCGACGTGCCGGTCGAGGCAGTTCTCGCTCGCGTTCAGCTTCCCGCCCACGAACCATTTCGCGTGCGGCGGATCCCATTCCAAGACGCCAGTCCACTTCTGAATCCACCGAAGGCGCCCAGCTTGGCCGGCCCACCAGCCCTCGACGTCCCGCTCGGCGTCTTCGTAGATCGCGGCGTCGTTCACCAGGGCGCTCGAGGCGAACTCCTCAGATGGGGTAAATGTGAGCTGGTCGGAAGGTTGTGCTGTTCCGGTCATCAGTAGGCTCCTCGAAACACGGCGTTCTTCTCGGGCCTACCCGCCGGGCCGCGGCGCTACACGTCCGCGGTCCGGCGATGCAGATGTTTGAGCTACCTTATTTGAACTAGCGCGCAAAATCACTCAGGACAGATTTGGTGTTGATGCGCGCAACCTCATACATCTCAAGGACTGACAGCCTTCTTGAATGCAGCGAATAGCTCATGCGCCTATGCCATGACAATAGGCACAACCAACTAGCGACTCACGAAGTAGTATCAGGAACTCAGGTCTCGGTGTCTTATATTTGTAGACCCCTCCAAAGACCTGCACGGGGATTGGCATGACCCAGATGCTGGTCGAGCAAGACCAGGCGCGTGGAGCGATCCGGGCGATGGTGCAGCGTCATGGTGCGCTGCTCAAGCATGCGGCGCCGACGGCGATCGTCGCCACGTTGGTCGCCGCCGCGTGCATGCCGATGGTATGGCCGCTATTTGGTGGCGGAGCCATCCCCGTCGCGTTAAAAGGTCTTATGACGTTGCTCGGCTCGACCGGCGGCGGCTACATCAGCAGCTTCATCACGGACACGATCGAACGACTGCGCGCGCGGGACCAGACGCCCAAGTCTGAGACCGAGCTGCAGCAGGTGCTCGCGCGTGAGCTGCTCGCGCATCTAGAGGAGGACGGCGAGGGCGCTGCCGCGCTCCGCGCCGACGTCGCGGCGCTGCTGCAACGTGTCGGAGGCGTGGAGACCGCGTTAGAGGCAGCGTCCTCGGACGTGCAAGGGGCGCTGGCCGAGGCGTTCGCCGAGCTGGGCGCGTCGTTCGACGAGTTCGGTTGGATGCTGGAGCAGGCGTACGCCACGCTCACCATGATCCAACGTGACCAGCGCTACGCCATCGACCTCCAGCGCGAGACCCTGGTCAAGATCAACCTGCTCCTGCGCCCTCAGGTTCGCGACCCGGAACCGCGCGAGCAGGCCTTGAACGGAGCGAGTGCCCCACCAGTCGCCGGGCCCGCAGCCGGAGCCGCGGATCCGGGCCTGGACGCTG
>JBOGED010000286.1:0-15644 GCA_050743625.1 Egibacteraceae bacterium
GTATACGGAGGAAAACTGCGGGCCAAAGGCGGGCTGGACCGCATGATGGCGCCTTGCGGGCCGGGGCTGTGCCCGGCTCGGGGACATCCCATACCAGCGGCGAGACCATCGCCCACACGCTTCTGCCGACGCAATTGTCGGAGCAAAGCATCTGCTGGCTGACTTCAAGGAATTTGTGCGCCAGAGATACGGTGGGCATGCCGCTCGGCCAGGAGTCGTTTCAAGACGGAGCAGAACTCGTCTGGGTTCGGCATATAGGTAATTACCATCGGCGCCGAAGCATGCCCCGCGGACTCCAGCAGAAATTCGCCGTAGTGAAACATATAGCCGGGAATCGAACGATCGTAGGTGAGGCCCGTTACGTGCTGCAGCGGCAGGACCACGGTCTCGCGTGTGAACAGTCCGGAGACGTGGAGAACTTGCGTGGTGGTCACGATGATCCGGTCGACCCACCACTCGGCCGCCCGCTGGATGAATCGGAGAGTGAACAGGACGCTCAGCAATGCGAGGAACATGCCGAGACCCAGACGGCCGTGAAGGTAAAGCTGAAACGCGACTATCCCGGTGACGGCTGCGGAAGCCGCGGAGGGAATAAGAACCAAGAGATGCTGACGCGTGGCTTCTATGCGGTCTTCATGAGGGATTGCGGAATGCCACCTGTTGGGCATGGTATGTCCTGTCGCGGGTTGTGCTGTAGCGGTGACATGAGCGGTGTCGGTTTCGAGCGTGTCACAAGCCTGTCGAGAGAGCCGCTGCCACGGCCGTAGAGGAACCCACAACGGCGGGAGTTCACGGTGCGTGACCATCGCGTAGCGGCGGGTAGATCGAGCCTGTTGGCGAAGGTGGCCGTCTTCGGTACCGACAACAACTCGTGAGTACTGGGCTTGGCCTCGACCGCACGCCGAGCAGTAGATGACATGCAGGCTTGGCCGGCCGGGTCGGCAGCCGCATCGATGGCACGTACCCGCTCTTGTAGGTTGAACGTTGACTCGTGGCGGAGCGGGCTGAGCGACGAGGATGTCCTCGACGTCTGC
The DNA here is from genome assembly GCA_050743625.1 of Egibacteraceae bacterium. Taxonomy (GTDB): domain Bacteria; phylum Actinomycetota; class Nitriliruptoria; order Euzebyales; family Egibacteraceae; genus JBOGED01. The sequence continues at coordinate 1,035 of JBOGED010000286.1, forward strand.
CTGCGCCGCTGGCGCGATCGGAGGCTTGATACGCTGCGGCCACGGAGTCGCCGCGCGATATCTCTGCAGAGCGGCACGCTCCACGCTTGAACCTCTGGAAAGTTTCGGCAGGCGTGGTATCACCGCACGCTCCCCTGTTGCGTCACGACCACGACCGCGAGCGGGACATCGTGGCTCGGATCGGTTATCGAGATTGATTGCGGTGGTTGCCACGTCGAGAGCTGGATTGAGTCCTCAAGAAGCAGCGCGTTGTGTGTGTCCTCCTGACGGCGCAGGTAGGCCTCGGCGAGCAGTACACCGATTACCACTGGAGCGCTCTCCATGATGACGAAGGCGATGAGTAGACCTCCAGCGAGCAAGACGAATATGAACGTCAGACCGATCACCGCGACCAGGGCAAGCAAGGAAAGACCCAAGCCGTCCACGTGTTCCTCCTCCGACAGAGGTGGATCTACGCCTTGCGCGCACCGCCTCGGCGCGGAGCCGAGTGCGGCACTTGCGGGCAAGACGAGCGTACGCATGGTCAGACCATTGCGTCAAGAGACCATCAGATTGTCGTCAAGAAGTTTGTCTTGAGGCTGCCCATGTCCTCGCGCCGACCTTCCCACGCCTGGCGGGTGCAGGACACGGTGGGGTGGCGACCTCCAGCGGAACCCTCTATATGGGACAAATCTGCCCCATGGACTTGGTACGGTGGCCGCGCAGACTAAGGTCTGACAAACAGTCCACTGATAACATGGCCTGTAGCCCTATTAGACCTTGGGGAGGATTGGCATGCGTTTCGAACGAGTCGAGCGGGAGCCCGTGCACCGAAAGGTCGCAGAGCGCATCCGCCAGACGATCCGTGCCGGTTTACTCGCTCCAGGAGAGGAGCTGCCGGCTGAACGGGAGCTCGCCGAGCAGCTTGGCGTGGGCCGGACCAGCATCCGCGAGGCCATCAGAGAGCTGGAGGCGGAGGGGCTGCTCACACGGAGCGGGACCACGTCGCTCCGGATGACCGTTGCCCAGCCTTCCATGGAGCCGGTGCTCAAGGCGCTCAGGAATACGCTGCAACTGGCATTTATTCCCCCCGAGCAACTCGTCGACCTCCGTTGCGGGCTGGAGACGATGGCGGTAGAGCGCGCCGTCGACGAGCCTCAAAACGAGCAGCGCAAAGAGGAGCGTGCAGATTGCCTCCAAGAGGCACGGGAAGCCCTCGCTATCATGCGCGCACGGGACGCCAGCATTCGAGAATTCAGCCTTGCCCACACCCGTTTCCATATCGCTATTGTCGGCGCATCAGGCAATCAGCTCATATACGGTATTATGCAAGCGCTAGAAGAGCCCATCACGCAGAACATATTCGAGTCACTGATGGCCCAAACAAGTGATGCGCAGGAGGGAGTCCGGCAGCAGCATAGCAATTTGCACGAAGAACTTATAAGGCAACTCGACGCGGGTCACGCCGATAGGGCGAGACAGATCGTCTACGACGACATCATGGGTTTTTACACCGACCCTTTCGCTCCCCGGCAGCCCTTCAACGCTGACCGAGAAGAGCCCTAGATCTGGATACACGGATCGCCAGAAGACGTGAGCGCGAGATCGCCGACGGATGCGTCCTCGACGCCCCACCGATCCAGACCCAAGGAATAGCACACCAACACATCGACAACATTTGTCGATCACGGTTGTCCAAGCGCCTAGGAGTTGAGCGCGCGCGCTCATAACTCAGCCCGCCACATCGAGACCAACCGCAGCGTACCCATATACATAGTGTATTAAGCGGGTGAAGTATCCTATTTCCTGCCTTTTTGCCCTGCCTGCCGTACTTCGACGCATCACAATTGTCCCTTCTTGGCGCTTGGCGCATTCTCAAGCCGCTCTGCCCGCTAGGCATGTCCAAAGATTTGGTCTACTTTGACGTTGGTCTGACCAGTAGGTACACTGACCACAGGTCTCACACGTCGAGGTGTCAGGTGAAGACAGATCAGCAGGACAGTGCAAATCCCACCGAATGGTCGTCTGAAGACCCCCGCGTCGTCCAGCGGCTCGATCCAGCTCCCGCTCACGCCCGAAGGCCGCGCCGAGTGATGCACGGCGCCGAGGACTCACCAGCCGGTGAGTATCCAATCACCACCGAGGCTGAGGATTACGTCCGGTACATCGACGAGATCCGCAACACCGCCGACCTACTCGAGCGACTCGAGCCACGTACCATCCGCCTCGGGGAAGCCCCCCACGCACTACACGCCCCCCAGGCCCACCCATCTCACCGGCTCACTGACACCGTGGCGATACTGCGCGATTGGGCGAATCGAGTCTCCCTGGAATCCAGAATTGCACTCGCCACGTTACACAAGCTGCACGACAACTCACCATGGACACGTGAGGAACTCATCTGTGAGCTGGCACACGAATTCGGGGCACCCGTCGGCATCCTCAAACGCCAAGTAGTCGATTTGGCGGGCTGCGATACACAGCTCCGCTGCCCCTCTTGTACCCGCGGGAACCTTATCCCCGAGACGTTCCTCACCAATATGCCCATCATGCGTATTGCCTTCTCTTGGTGCGACGACTGCAACGTTGGCTGGCCATCCGACTGGTCCGCTGCAGCCGGTGGGCGCCGTTAGGACAAGCGTTCCCACCGCCGACCGCGATACGAAACGTCGCCCGCCAAAGCGCGGAGCCGCCTTCAGCGATGGCTGATCGCTCTGGCCCTCAGGACCGTAACGCCGGGCGTTACGCGGCGACGCGGAGGCGGCTGGCGGGTAACCGCGTTCCGATGAGGATGGTGCGCATGACGCGCTCGGCGCAGCATGCGAGCAGGTCGCCTGCGGTGTCGATGGCCTGCTCGAGGGAGCACGGCGCCCGCAAGATCGACGAGAAGGCGTCGATCCCCGCGTCGTAGTTGTCGTCGGCGCCGTCGCCAATCGTTCCGGCGAGGGCGATGACAGGGAGGCCGCGGGCCTTCGCGCGGCGTGCGACCTCGGCGGGAATCTTGCCGCGGGGGGTCTGGTGGTCGATGGCACCCTCGGCCGTCAGGACGAGGTCCGCACGGTCGAGCAGGCGGTCGAAGTCGAGGTACCGCATGACGATGTCGTAGCGCGGGTGCAGCCGGGCGCCGAGGAAGGCGAAAAGTCCCGCGCCGAGGCCACCGGAGGCGCCGCCGCCAGGGATCTCCCGGACGTCGGCGCGCAGATCGCGGCGGACGACGGCTGCGAAGCGCTCGAGCGCGTGCTCGAGCTGCGTGACGGTCTCGGGTGTGGCGCCCTTCTGTGGCCCGAACACGCGCGCGACGCCGTGTGGGCCGCACAGGATGTTGTGCCAGTTCAGCGCGACGTCGATGCGTACGTTCCGCAGCCGCGGGTCGAGGCGGGAGCAGTCGATCCGGTCCAGGCGCGCGAGGGCGGCTCCGCCGTAGCCGATCTCGTGGCCGTTCGCGTCGAGCAAACGAGCGCCAAGCGCCTGGGCCATGCCGGCGCCTACGTCGTTGGTGCCAGAGTCTCCGCAGCCCACGAGTATCCGCTCGACATCGAGGTCCAGCGCTGCGGCGATCAGCTCGCCGACGCCATACGTGGTCGTGCGGAGCGGGTCGCGCTGGTCCCGTGGCACGAGCCGCAGCCCCGCGGCCGCGGCCATCTCCACGACCGCCGTACGAGGTCCCGAATCCCCGAGGAGCCCGACCTGCGCCTCGACGGGCGCACCCACGGGACCCGTGACGGTAACGGGGTGCAGTGTCCCGCCGGTCGCGCGGACCAGGGCGGCGGTCGTGCCCTCACCCCCGTCTACCAGCGGCGCCATCGTGATGGCGGCCTTGGGGTCGGCCCGGCGCACCCCGCGGCGATACCTTTGGCCACCGCGTCGGCGTCGAGGCTTTCCTTGAACCCGGAAGGGGCGATCAGGATGTGGAGAGTCATCGGTGTTTCTCCTAAGAGTGCGGGTTATCCGGTGAGGTTCAGGCCGAGGGCCGGCCAGACGGTGAAGGCGAACAGGACAAGCAGGACGAGGTGCAACGGTCCTAGCACGGCCGCGAGCCGCAGCAGATCTCCGGCGGTGTAGGGATGGCCTGTGGGAAGCGAGTCGAGACGGCTGAACATCGCCACCGGCTTCGCGCTGACCGCCAGCGTCTGGCAGAAGCCGGCCGCCGCCGTCGACAGGAACGCGAGCGCGGTCGGATCGAGGTGCATCGACCCGGCAAGCAGCACGACCAGGGGCACGAGCACGGACGACCGGGCCGTGCGCGACGTGATCACGAGGTGCGCGAGAAGGCTGACACCGGCCACGATCGTGACGACGAGGAGGGGTGAGGGGCTTGCACCCGCCTGCGAGAACGCCGCCTCGGCGAGCCATCCCGCCGCGCCCGAAGACACCAGTGCCTCTCCCAGCACCAGCGTGGCCGCGAGGAACAGAAGCAACGACCACTGCACGTGCTTCATCCCCTCGGCGAATGAGATGACGCCGGTGCCGGGTGCCGTGACGATCAGGGCGCCGGCCAACGCCACGACCGTGGCGTCGATGCCGTGAAGCGGCTCGGTGAGCCACAGCGCGACAAGGGCAACCACGACCGCGGCGACGCGGCGCTCCGCCGACGACAGCGGCCCCGCACCATCGCCCAGCCCTGCCGGCAGCGCGCGGCCACGCTCGTCCGCCGTCAGGAACAGCCGCAAGATCGCGTAACAGGACAACCCACAGCTGCACACGGCGAACGGCAGCCCGAGCACCCCGAGCAGGCGATGCGCTCTCCACCCAGGCTGGCGATCAGCTCAGCCGCGACGAGGTGCGCTCCGGCGCCCAGCAGCGAGGCCACCGCGGACAGCAGGATCATGCTCGGGAACAGGAGCGCGAGCGCGCGCGTCACCCGACGATCCCCAATTGGCTCGGCGAGCGCGGCGAACACGGGCACCATGAGCGCCGCGCGACCGGAGGTCGCGGGCACTACGAACGACGTACCGAGCACGACGGCGGTGAGCAGCCAGAACAGCTGGCCGACATTGCGCGCGCGTGCGGCGACCTTGGCGACCAGCCGCTGTGACAACCCTGACGCCGACACCGCCGCCGCCACGATGAACGACGCGAGCAGCAGCCATACGGTGCTGTCGCCCATGCTCACGAACAGCGTGTCCGCCGCGACTCCTCCGGCCAGAACGAGCGACCCGGCCGCGGCGAGGGACACGAAGGTGTCGTCGAGATCGGTCATGGTCCACCCGACGATCGCGAGGCCGAACGCCACGAGCACCACGCGTGCAGGGGGTGCGAGGCCGGTCAGCCCAACCCACCCCCCGACCCCGACGCACACGGCGGCCAGCAGGGCGCCGCACGTACGGGGCGCGGGCCGTGGCGGCTTGCGCCTCGCGGGTTGCGCGACGGTGACGGGAGCTTGACGGGTCAGTGTCGCGGTCATGGCCGTCACCTTGCGCGCGCACTGTGAGAGCCCCATGAGTCCCGAGTGAGAGCTTCCTCACGGAATCGTGCAGAGTATGCTCACAGCCGCTGGGTGGTGCAGATGCGGGCTTTTCCTGCGCTGTGCAGAGTTAGGCCGGTATACCGGCATTACTCTGCACAGTGCAGGAATTTGCGGCGGTGGCGGGGCCCGAGTGCTCGACGTCGGCTGCGGCCACGGCACTCCCGAGCTGATCATGGCGCGCGCGTTCCCGAGTCCCGATTCCACGGGATCGACGTGCATGCCGGGTCGATCGACGTGGCCCGGCTCGCGGCGTCCGCAGCGGGCGTGGACGATCGGGTCAGCTTCGCCGTGGCGGACGCGGCGGATGACCTCGGCAGCGACTACGACCTGGTCTGCTTCTTCGACTCGTTCCACCACGCCGGTGACCCGGTGGCGGCCGCCCGGCACGCGCGAGCAGCGCTGCGCCGCGATGGCGTCTTGATGCTCGTCGAGCCGCGCGCCGGCGACCGTGTCGAGGACAACCGGAACGTCGTGGGCTTGACCTACTCCGCGGCATCGACATTGGTGTGCGTGCCGGACGCGCTGTCCCAGGGCGCCACCGAGGCGCTGGGCGGGCAGGCCGGCCCCGCGCGCCTCGAAGAGGTGCTCTTGCGCGCGGGCTTCACCCGCGTGCGGGTCGCCGCGGAGGCGCCGTTCAACCTGGTGGTGGAGGCACGGCCGTAACCTTCTCTGTGGCCAAGCCAATTCCGGGTCACTCGCTGACGATCATTGTCGGGACCATCCCCGCGCCGGATGTGACGTTGGTGAGCGACGACGATGAGAGCCGCGTCAGTCCTCCCTGCACGCGACCGGAGAACAGAAGAGGGCAGACGTCGAGCAACTGCTCTACCATCTCGACCCGGCCTTCCCTTTCGTTCGCCCAGGGAAAGACCTCGCGGCCAGTGGCGACTCGTTCTTGCGTGAGATAATCCCCCGCTATCGCTTTTTCGATTGCCTGATCCCACTCGCGCTCGTTCACCTCCCAGCCGATGAACACTCCACGCCCGCCATACTCGTCGTTCGGCTTCATCACCAGTCGGTCGCGGTTCCTTCGGATGAACTCGAGCAGCTCGATCCTCTCGCCTCGGTACGTGGCGCTGGCGTCCTCAACTCGGCGCGTCCAGGGGACGTGGAGTCGTATGGCCTCGCGCTCGCGCTGGTCGAAATAATGCTGGAACCGTTCGTCGGTAAGAACTCCGAAGAGCATCTTCTTGTTGACATACTTGGCGCGGAAGGAGTTGACAAGCACCGCCGCGCCGCTTCGATACGCTTCCACCAGCGCGCCGCACTCATCGATCTTCTCGAGCAGTTCCGTGGTCAGCACTCGGCGATACACGAGGTCGATTCTGAATGCGCCGTGGTACAGACAGCCGTCCTTGACCTCAAGGTCGCGCGGATCGGCGATAGTGGTCCGGTAGCCTTTCGCCTCAAAGAACTCCTTGAAGTACTCAAGCCCGCGGCGTGTGGGCCCCCCGCGAAAGTCGACGATGGCGATCTGAGGCTTGCCAGTACTGCCCCGTACACGGCGGTAGACGTCGAGCAGCGAGTTGAGCATATGTTGTCGGCACCACATCGGCGTGACCGTGTATCGCTCGGCAAACCGGCGCATCACCGGGAGGTCGAGAAAGATCTCCGCCGCCACGTCCGCGTACGAGATCCCCGCTGGGGATTCTGCATTCAGCTCAACAAACTGATAGCTGTCGGACGCGAGAAATGAATCGAGCCGAGAGGTGACGGAGACGTCTTCGTAGCCCGGGTCGATGGCAGCGAGCCGGTGCTCATCTTCGGTCAGCCCCAGTTGCCCCATCAGCAGGTCATCGGTTGGAGCGACGCGAGAGACCTTGTCTATCGCGCTCCATATCCCTTCGCACGCGCTGGTGATGCGCCCCCACCCGCTCGGCGTGACAAAGTACGGGCGCAGATAGGGCGTCAAGATCCTTTCTCGCAGCTCGAGCCGCACCGCGTGGAACCGCTCAAGAAGGAACCGGCTCGACTCTTCCGCTAGGACCGCATCCGCCTCAATCAGTTCGTTATAATAGCGCGCGGCCTCGCTGATCATATCAACCCACTTTCGCGTTAAACGCGCGCCACCGAGACAACAGCGCAGCCCCTTTGCCAAGGTTGGGCTATCCGCCGACCGCTAAGGCGCTTGCTCTGCGGCGAACAAGAATAGCGCGTCCGGGTAGCACCATGCCCAATCCTCGCCTGGCTCGAACGAGCGGATCAGGGGGTGATCGGTAGCGCGCCAGTGGGCGGTGGCGTGACGCCTCGGTGAGTTGTCGCAGCACCCGACGTACCCGCATGCGAGGCACTCGCGCAGGTGGACCCATTGCGTGCCCTCGCGGAGGCAGTCCTCGCAACCCTTCGTGATGCTGGGTGCCACCTCGCGTGCGGTACCCAGGTGCGGACAGTCTTGGCGAGTGGGACGGCCATCAGCGTCTGCGGCCACCACCCATCGTTGGATCATCGCAACCTCCTAGGGTATGGCGGCAGGACCGCGCAGGCTACGGGCGAGATTCCGATCGAGGCTCGGGCGCGGCCTCGACTCGAGCGAGCGCGTCCCCGTACTCGTCCGAGGGGTGTAGCGCGTTGGCGATGCGGTAGGAACGCCCAGCCTTGTCGGGCTGGCGCAAGCGCTCCCAGGTCCGGCCGAGGAGGAAGTGGGCACGGTCGTCGCTGGGATCCAACTCGGCGAGCACCTCGAACTCGGCTCGGGCATGGTTCAGTTGGGCTGTCCGGAAGTAGGCCAGGCCCAAGGTTTCCCGCAGCGACCGGTTGACCGGCTCGTCGGCGACGACGGGCTCGAGGACCCGCACGGCGACCAGCGGTTCGTTGTGCTGCAACAGGAGGAGGGCACGCGCGAATTGGTCGTAGGTTGTCTGCTTCATCATTGCCTCCCTCGACTTCAACGTCGCGGTGGTCTCGGCTCTTCCCCGATCAGCGCGCGGTGGCTGCCGGGTCGGTCACACCGCCGGGGCAGGCGAGGCGGGCGATATCCCATCCGGCACGCTGCGCGCCCGCTTGGTAGGCGCTTTCAAAGAAGTCGAGCACGGCGGCTTGAGGGTCGGGCTGGGCGCGCACGTCGGCGTAACGCAGCACCGCGAGATGGCTGCCGTTCTGTGCGACCCATTCGGCGGCTTCGGGCTGCACCTGAGCCTGGGCAAGACCCTCAGGCTCGGGGGCGGTGTAGGAATAGAAGGCCGGTTCGGCGAACTTCTCGTCACCGAACCAAAAGCCAAAGCTGATGACCTCCCTGGAGTACGCCTCTCGGGTGACCGGGTCGACCTCGAGCGGGTGGTCGACGTACCGGTCGGAGAAACGGGTGACCGCGATATCGAAGGTGTGCCAGAAGTGGTGCACGGGGCTGGTCTTGCCCGAGAACCGGGCGGCGAACTCTTCCAGCAGCAGCGCGACCTGGCTGAGCACCCGCCAGTAGCGGGTGACCCAGGCCGGGTCGTAGGCCGCGTGCTCGGTGTCGTCGGCGAATGGTGTGGAGTCGGCCAGGTCGAACGGCTCGGGTTTGTCGATCGCCACGCGCACGCCGAGGGCGTCGAGCGCGTCGAGCGTCCGCTGGTAAAAGGTCGCCACCGATTGGCCGGCCAGCGGGAACGAGACGGTGTCTCCGGTGATCGCGTGGGCCAGCAGCCGATGATCGACGAAGTCGAAATCGATCGCGAAGATCGGGTCGCCGCCCATGGGACGTGTGGTGATGCCACGCCCCGTGAGGTGAAACGGCACGTTCCACCAGTGGTTTCGGCGCACACTCGCGGCCAGCCGGATCTTGCCGATGATCTGCGCGAACCGGTGCAGCGTGGCCTTCGTGTCCGCCCAGGCGTCCAAGGGCATGGGCGGGAACAGCTCAGTCCTACCGTTCACGGATGCGTTGCTCGACATGACCGCTCCCAACGTCGTCAGGCGACTCGCCGGCCGGTCGAGCCGGCCGACGAGCAGCGTACGAGAAGGGTTGTCCGTTACCGGTTGCCGCGCCGTGGGTGGGGGGTCCTACGAACGAATCCGTGGCCGGGACCGTGGATCACGCGGATCAGGCGGGTTGGCTGGGTGGCGCGCAACCGCAGCCTGCGCGGCTCGTCCGCGGACGGCACGAGTAGCGTGGTAGCCGAGGTCAGCGCTTCGCCGTCCCCGCCATCTTCGATGCGCACCCCGCCCTCGCGGACGCTGGCCAGGCCGCCCTCGCCGGCGGCCAACTCCAGCGCCACGCCTGCGCCATGCTCGAGATAGGACTCGGCGAACAGGCGGATGTCGCCGTGGACCCGCAGCGGGGAGCGTGGGCCCACCAGCTCTTTGGTCCGCACGCCGTCCCCCTCGTCGTAGCGCGGAGCGTCCGCGTCGCGCAGCGCGTTGAACGCGGTCCGCTCTGGGATCGGGTCGGTGCGGTAGACCAGGATGTAGGCGCGGGTGTCGACCGCGCCATGGTTCCATTCCGAGTGCAGCATGCCGCGCTGGCCCTCGACGAACTGGCCCACGTCGCCGGCGTCCATGTGCCCAGTGATCCCGTTGAGCGCGTCGTCGTGGTCGAGCTGGCCCTGCTCGATGTAGAACAGCCGCTCGTTGTAGCGATGCGGGTGATGGCCGATGCCCAGCCCCGCGTCGATGGTGGCGTCGTGGACCGTGAGCAGCGGTCCGGACGCGTGGATCGACACGAACGGTCCGACGGACTCGATCGCCTTCAGGCCCGGCGCGCCAAAGTCAGACTCGCCCAGAGTCACATGGTCCTCAGGGCCGAGCACCAGGTAGGGGCTGACCATGACTCCTGCCTTTCCCGTGTTCGCCAGCGGCAGACCTGCTTGCCAAGCGCTAGCTACTAACCCTTTGATAGCTGCATACCGCCAGAACACCGACGGTGAGGGTGATATTCCTACCCCACCGCTATCCTCATACAAGCCGCTATCAAGGAGCGCCCGCATAGCCATGTCCTCAGCCAAGGTGGACCCGGACCACTGCCCGGCCTACAACCACGCGGTGGAGATCATCGGCCGGCGCTGGGCCGGCGCGATCGTGCGTGCCATGCTCTCCGGCGCGACGCGGTTCACCGAGATCCGCGCCGCCATCCCCGGAATCGCCGACCGGGTCCTGTCCCGACGCCTGAAGGAGCTGGAAGCTGACGGCATCCTCATCCGCCAGGTACATCCCGAAACCCCTGTGCGCATCGAGTACCGGCTCACGGACAAGGGCCACGCGCTCGGCGGGGTGGTCGACGCGATCAGCGCCTGGGCGAACGACTGGGCAAAAGCGCCCTCAACCCGCCACTGACCAGCGCAAGATCGCGCGTATCCTGTCAGCGCCCTCCCATTCTCCGCCCGCACCGCAACCCGACGAGCCCCCTGGCGTGCTCGGCTCGCCAGCTTGGATGCGCCAAGGCGCCGGTGACGGCGTCTGCCGATCTGCCATGGCGTCACATTTTGGTCGCTTTATGCGAATGTCCGGGTTCAGCGGCGAGACCTGATTGGCGTCGCGGGGTTGCCGACTGCGATTGAGTAGGGTTCGAGGTCTTTCACGACCACGCTGCCGGCGCCAACGATGCAGGAGTCGCCGATCGTGACCTCTGGGAGGATGCATGTACCCATCCCGATCCAGCAGTTCCGTCCGATCTCGACCGGCCGTTCAACATGCCAGCCCTGCTGGGTGACGGGTCTCTCGGGATCGTCGTAGCGGTGGTTCGCCGTGTGGATCATCGTGTAGGGACCGAACTCCGAGCCGTCTCCCACAAGAAGGCCTCCGTAGCCATTCACGAAGCAGCCATAGTTGAAGGCGACGCCGTCGCCAAGCTCGATCCGGTCGCCGTTAAGCCAGACGATGTGATCGAGGTAGAAGCAGTCTTTTCCTACACGCTTCGCATCATGGGCACGAAACGGGATCACACGCTTTGAGCGCTCGTTGATCATCATTGTTCTCACCCCTCCGTTCACGTCGGTGCGCAGAGCATGACGCCTCACGCTGCTCACCCGCTGCTGAAGCGACACCCGAGCGGCTTAGCCTCTGCCACCGGCGATCTGAGCGGCTTCGGGGCTTCGTAACAGGCGCATCATCGCGAGCGTTCCAAGCAGGGGTCCTGGGGCCAGAAACGCGAAGGACCATTGCCAGGTGAAGTTGTCACGCAGGACCGGTACCAACCATATGGTCACCACGGTGAGCGTGAACCCGATGGCGAGCTGAAGGGTGACCGCGGTGCCCACCGACGCTTGATCCGCCACTTCGGTCACGATGGTGGAGAACTGCGCCGAGTCGGCCACCACCCAAAATCCCCAGATCAAACCAATCACAAGGACGACCGCTGGCGGTGCCGCCCACAGGAAGCCGATGATCACCGCGCATGAGCCGGAGGCGACCATCGCCAGTCCCGCGGCACGAGTCCGCCCCCAGCGGTCACTGAGAATGCCACCAACGACGCAGCCGGCGGCTCCGATGCCGATGACCGAGAATGTGGCGAGCGCTGCGCTTTGTTGGGGTTCGCTCCGTCCGTGCGCGATGAGGACATCGGCGAAAAAGGTCGCGAACCAGGTCCACATGGCGTAGAGCTCCCACATGTGCCCGAAGTAGCCAACGCTGGCGAGGCGCACCCCACGGTCAGTGAAGACGACACCGGCCCGACGAGGGTCGAACCTCGCGGACGCGAAGGGGAACGGGCCGTCGCGGCCGACGACCTCGGCAATCAGCCCGCCTGCGAGGGTGAGCAGCGAGGTGATGAGGATGACGGTTTGCCAACGCAGGCCGCCGAAGCCGTTGACGAGGTGGGGCAGGGCTGAGCCCACGGTGAGGGCACCGACCATGACACCGAGGGCAGTTCCCCGGCCTCGTTGGAACCATGTGGCCATCGCCTTGAGTGAGGGCGGGTACACGCCGGCGAGGAACGCGCCGGTGACAAACCGCAGAACCAGGCCCGGCACGGGACGGTCCACGACGACCAGCAACCCGTTTGCCGCCGCGGCTCCCAGCGCGCCCAGCAGCATCAGCCGACGTGGCGGCAGGATATCCGCCAGGTTGAACACGGCGCTCAGCAGGGCACCGGCGACGAAACCGAGCTGCACGGCGATGGTGAGGAGCGACGCCTGATTCGAGGTCAGCTGCCACTCAGCGCGCAGCTGAGGAAGCACAGCCGAGGCCGAGAACCACGTCGTCATGGCCAGCAGCGTGGCCACGCTAAGAACTGCGAGCGCTGACCAGCGGCCGCGCGGATCGGTCTCGGCGTCGGACGCCGTGACACCGTCAGCGACCGAGGCCGCAGGGCCGTCCTCTTCTGTTGCCATCGCGGCGAGTGTAGGCACCGCGTGCGGGGTTGCCAGCGGGTCAATCAGGATGCAGGGTACAAAGTTTGAGCACCGTCGATGTCATCGCGCGCAAGGCCGCGTTTCGTGGAATTCGAGCGTACAGTCGGAAGCATCACTGCCCCCGCCACACTGGAGTGAGCCAATCCCAAGATATGCCCGATCTCATGGAGCGCCACAGTCTCGATATCGAAGGCGCCTGCGGCTGTTCCGACGCTCCAAAGATGTTCACTATCGTCGAAGTGAACCGGTTTCGGAAGACTGTTCGTGACAACCCCGCAGCCAGGCGGGAAGTCCGCGTGCGCCAAGGTGCCCCCGACCATGCTGAGGTCGGGGTCGTCGGCTGGCCTCCAACCCACTTGGATGTCGGGATTCTGGCTCGCAGCGACTTCCGCGAAAGTCACAGGGACGACGCCCTGCCACGTCAGGAACGCGTTCCTGACCGCGTGCCACTCATTGTTTGCGGGGACATCGCTCGTACCAATATCAAGTGCGTAGGTCAGGTCTCGCCGATCCCACGCGCAGATTGTCACGAACTCTAAACCGAGTCGCATGTCCGGAAGGGCGCACCGAGGGTTCGTTATCTGATCGCGAGTAGCTTCATCGAAGTTGCCGGTTATCTTCAGTCCGTTGAACTGCTGATATCGGGCAAGCGCCTCTGAGGTAGGCTCATCCAGCTCACCAGCTCGAAAAATGCCTTCCTGCAAGTAACCGAAACGCGTCAAGAAGCTTTGGACACGCTCAAAGCCGTCTGCCTTCTCCCCCTGGCGGATCAGGCGCACGGCTGCGATTTCGGGGAACGCTACTACATCATCCCGCATGCATCCCTCCTCGAAAGGCAGCGTTCTTCGTCATGGGATCGGAAGCGTATACTGTTGTCGATTCGAGGGGCTAGCCTCCGCTACGCCCAACGACCAGGCGCACTTGGATTAGACCTGACGGCCTGAGCCGGAGCCCTCACCGTGGCGCTGGCCGCTCGCGGCGTAGGACTTGATCTGGCCGGCGGTCATGCCGGCGAGACCCATCCGGTCGAGGGTGAGACCCTGGCGCCGGTAGTCGATGCGGTTCATCACGCTGGCAAGCTCGGTGAGGGCGACCATGGTGGGCGTAGCGATCCCGCTTGCCTGGGCGAGATGCGTCCACGGGACCAGTCCCCAGCCCAAACGACATCCGCTCCTTGTCGACGACCTCGATCACCCGGGCCAGCGCCGGACCGGTCCCCTCCCGATAAGCGCGGAAGTCGCCATGGGTCGCCTCGATCCAGCTGGCGTTGCAGACCATCAGCGCGGGATGCATGATCGCGTTCACGTTGAGCAAATCGGCCTCGAGAACGTTGCCCATCTTCTCAAATTGCCCGGGTAGTAGCGCGTCTAGGCGCGCGTGACACTCGCTGAGATACCGGTTCGGGAACGCGACCAACGACGCATGAGTAAGCGCGAACACGTTCACGGTGGCAGGGCCCGACATCCGCGACCCGTGCGAAGCGGTCGTCATCTGACAGATCCGCAGGCCTCGGCGACCATTGATGCGCTCGATCTCGGCTGCCATATAAAGCGCGCCGCCGCTATTGCCTGGGTTGAGCCAGATGATTTGCTCATCGGTAATGGTAGTCGCCAGTGACGGCGCATAAAACGGCAGCGCCGGCGTGGGCACCGTCACGGCCACAACATCGGCGCCCTCGACCGCGTCCTCCAAGATCTCAGCGGCATCGATCGGAGCGAAGCCTTCCACCACTCCGGTCAGCGTGATCCCCCCAGCTTCCCGAATAGGCGCCACTGGAGTTGCCCCGGTTTGGTGGACATCAGATAGCTTGGGCTGTATTGCCCGGAAAGGATGTCCATGATGGCGACGAAGAAACCGCCGTATACGGCCGAGTTCCGCCGGCAGGCGGTGGCGTTGGTG
>JBOGED010000287.1:0-3613 GCA_050743625.1 Egibacteraceae bacterium
CACCCACCCGGTGTGGCCGGTGAGCTGGTGCAGGAGCTCTGCGGTGGCGTCGTCCCAAACCCACGCGGCGCCGTAGCCGCCGGTGAGCAGGCGGGTGCCGTCGGGCGACCACGCTACCGCCCCCACCCCGCCGGTGTGGCCGGTCAGCGGGCACAGCGGGGAGACACCGCTGGCTGCCTGCCGGCCGCCGCCGGGCAGCGGGGCGATCAGCAGCCCGGGAGCCGGCTCCGGCGCCGGGGTACACCGCAGGATCTGCGTCCGGTATGTGGCGGCGCGAACAATCTCGGCGCCGTCGAGCACACACTCCCGTACCACGGTCCCGATCGTCCGCGCGCCGACGAACCGCGCTGACGTCAGACGCGAGCTGTGCAGCTCCGCGACGGTCAGGTCGGCGCCGCTGAGGTCGGCCCCGGTCAGGTCCACACGGTGGAACGTCGCACGTCGCAGGTCCGCCCCGGTCAGATCCGCCCCGGCCATGGGCAGCCGCGTGTCGTCGTGCCCCTCCATGCCGATGGCCCACCCGCTCAATCGGGCGCCAGCCAGCCGGACCCCGACCAACGACTGGTGCGGGTGCCCATGCTCGGCCGCTCGCAGAGCGTAGGCGAGGGCGAGTTCCGAGGCCTGCGGCACGTACCGCAGCCCGATCCGGTCCAATCCCGCCAGCGCGGCGGACCGGTGCTCGGCCGCCGCTGCGGCGATTGACTGGCCGAGGAAGTCCAACGTCTCCGGGCTGGGCACCGGCATCGCGAGCGCGTCGAGGCCCCAGCCGGCGGTTGAGCCGGCCTCGATCAGGGTCCGGCACAGGTAGCGGGCCAGGAAGTACTCCGCCAGTGATCGGTGACCGAACTCGAAGGAATCGTCCTCGCGGTTGAGGAAAGTGGCGGTCCGGAAGTCGGCCTTCCACAGGTCGGGCACCCGCTCGCGGTAGTGCCGCTGCAGATCGGATCGGCGCTCGAGCACGTCGAGGAGCCAGTTGTCGACCTCCGCCGCCTCCCAGGAGTTGCGCCCGGACCGCCACAGCCCGGCCGCGATCTCCTCCATCAGCAGCTGCTTGTGCTCAGGAGTGAGGGTGTGCTTGCCGCTGTCGCGAGACAGCCAGCGCTCGACGACCTCGCCGTAGAGGTCCACCGAGCGCAGCGTGCGGCCGTGCAGCTTGGCGGTTTCGATGAACTCCACCTGGTCGGCGATCAGCCGCAGCGTTAGCGGCCGGCGGGCTAGATCGGGCAGGTCGTGCACGGTCCCGATGGTGTCGAGGAACCCGTCCACCCAGCCCGCGTCGCGGTCAAGGTTGGCTGCCAGGTACTCCCGCACCTGCTGCTCCCGGAAAGGCAGCATCAGCAGGGCCAGGTAATCCTTGCCCCGCAGGCCGTGGCGGTCCTCACCGGTGAAGTACGTGATCTCCTCGCGAATCGTGCGGAAGTACTGGGTGCGGCAGGTGAGCAGCATCTTCGCGGCCCAACCCTCGCCGAGCGCCCGCCACAGCTGCCGGGTGAACAGCTGCTGGTCGTGCGGGTTCAGGTGAACGAGCACCTCGTCGAGCCCGTCGAACACGACCACCGCGTCACCCTGGTGCAGCCGCCTGCGGACGACATCGGCGGACAGACGGTCTCGTGGGACGCCCGCGGGCCGGTTGGCGTCGAGCATGCTGTCCAGGATGTGGTTGAACGTCATCGTGGCGGCCAGGCCGGTGATCCGGACGTCGCGCAGGTCGAACAGGATCGGTAACGGGCCGGGGGTGCCGCCGGCGCGCAGATCAAGCAGCCGCTGGGTGAACAGCTTCGCGGTGGTCGTCTTGCCCATGCCGACGTCGCCGAGCAACGCGCACAGCCGCGGCGCCCCCGGCCCCTCGGCCGTGGCCCAGTCCACCAGCCGGGCGACCGCGGGCAGCGCCGGACCGTGCGCCGAGCCCGAGGGGTCCAGCCGGGACTCCCGAAGGGTGGTCTCGGTCGACTCAGGCTCGATCAGGACCGCGCTATCCCCGGCCCGCCTGCTCCGTGCCAGGCTCGCAGACCACTCCCTCAGGGGGTCCTCTGGCATCTGGTCCTCGACGGTGACCCGCGGTGGTCGCAGCGCTCGCCGGATCTCGTCCACCACGTCGGTGACGTAGCGCCGACGCTGGTCAGTGCGCGTCAACTCGTCCCAGGGCTCCGTCCGGCGCCGGACGTCGTGACGACGCAGTGGGCCCAAGTCCAGCGGGCCGTCCGGCAGGCCGCTCAGCGCGAACGCGACGACCCGGCCGGGCGAGTCCAGCGTCCGACGACGCTCAGGCCCGGCAGCTGCGAGGTACGCGGGGCTGACCAGCGCCAGCCGGACGTCGGCCTGGGCGCAGAGCCGGTCGCGCGTCGCCTCGGGATCCTCTCCCAGCCCGACCGAGCCCGAGTCGGCAACCTCCCATGACCGCTCGCGGTCCAGGGCCAGCGCCTCGCGCAGCTGCCGCAGCAGCACGTCCACCTTCCGAGCCATGGCGTTGTTCGTCGGGTGGACGCTGACGTACACCCGAGTCCGCCGGGACAGCCCGAGCTCCGCGACCTCCGGCGTGACCGGATGATCGATCCCCGTCCGCCCGGCGGCCTCCCCGGTGAAGGAGGCGATGCCCTGATCGACAAGGTCGCCGCCGGTGAACCAGCCGTGGCGCTGGCCCGGAGGCGCCTTGCGGGAGTCCAGCTCGAGCCGGAGATCGACGCCGGCCTCGGCTGCGGCATGGTTCACCCGCTTGCGGAATTCCTGGAAGGCCTCCTGGCCCCGAGCGTCGCCCGCCGGGAACTCGGCGGCGTCAAGCGCGGCCCGCAGCAGGAACCTTCCGTCGTCAGCCAGCGTGTCGAGGATGGCCGTCAGCCGTGCCGACTGCAGCGCGGTGAGCGTCGACCGCTTCTGCAGAGCAGCGAGATGGTGGGCAATCTCGTCACGGAACAGTCGGGCAGTCACAGCGCGCGATACCCGTTCAAGGACAGGGCGCGCCGCCGGATCGCCGTCGCCAGATCGTTGGCGAAGCTCGTTCGCTGGGCGCCGGACAACTCGGCGAAGCTCTTGGCGTCCCGCGTGAAGACGAGCTGGCGCTCGACGCCACCCAGGTTGTGTTCAGGACCGAATGCAGGCAGCGGGCTCAGCGCAACCGGCAGCGACCCCTTGTCAGCGCGCGGACCCGCGAACCGCGGCAGCTCGTGGCGCTGGATGAACGGCCGGCCGAAGAAGCGGGTGCTCAGCAGGAGCAGGCCGAAATCGGCTTCGTCCAGTCGGCCGACGATGCCTGCGGTCAACTCCTCCCCGCAGGTCAAATGGCTGTCCTCCCACCACTCGACGTCGAGGTCGGTGAACACGCCGAGGGCGGGTAGCAGATCGCGCAACAACGCCTCCTTCAGCGCCTTGTCCTGATGGCACCAGCTCAGGAAGATCCGCTTGCGCATACCGCCCTCCATCCACATGGAAGACCCCGGATCGAATCCGGGATCGATAGATCCTGACACACCGCGCAGCCGCAGTCACCTCAGAGCCTGTTGGTAAAAGATGTTGGCTGGGTTGGCCCGAGGTGACAGCGGTAGCGATTTGATCACGGGTGGCGTGTCGCGCCGGGTATGAGAAGGGGCTCCTGGTAGCCGAGGAGTACCACCTACTC
>JBOGED010000288.1:0-3948 GCA_050743625.1 Egibacteraceae bacterium
CGCGGCATGCGCTGCGGTCGCGACACCGGGCATCTGCGATGCGCTGGTGTCCACAGCCTCAGTCACCCGCCTTGTGGCCTTGCATGCTGATGGTCAACGCTGCCATGGCGCCTACTCCAACCGCAGCGTTCGGGCGACGATGTCGTGTGCCACCACGGCCAGCGCCCGGTCCGCCTCGCGGGCAGCGGTCCGCAGCCGCGCCGCGGCGGCGGCCACGGTGATGGACAGCTGCGCGGCGACCATGCCGGTCGCCTGCTCGATCGCGGCACGGTCGCCCGACAGATCCGCGATCTGGGCGGGCAGCGTCCCGGGCGCGGCGTCGGCCTGCATCCCCAGCACCGCGCGGGTGGCCATGGCCGCCAGCAGGCGGGCGTCGTCGATCTGGACGTCTGTCAGCGGTCCCGGCTGGTCGCGGTACAGGTCCAGCGCGCCCACGCTGGTGTCGTCGAGTTGCAACGGGAACGCGAACACCGCGGCCATGCCGGCCTTCCGCGCAGTCGGGGCCAGCAGCGGCCAGGCACGTATCCCCCCATCGGCCAGATCGGGCTCGAACACGGGCCGGCCGAGGTTGTAGGCGTCCAGGCACGGACCCTCGGCGGCGTTGTTCTGCAGGTCCTCCAACCTCTGGATGATGTCGTCGGTGGCATAGGCGGTGCCCTGGTGCATACGCTCGGCCATCAGCATCACCCCGGCTCCGGACACGCCGAGCAGGTCGATGCAGGCCCGGCAGATCGCCTTCATCTGCCCCATTGGGCGCGGGTCGCCGTCGCGGAGCGCGACCGCCTGGTAGAGACGCTGCAGCCGGTGCTCATCCACCGGAAACACCGACTCGGGTCATCGCGGCCACGGCGTGGGACACCGGGATGTTGGCGTCGGGTCACCAGCGGTATGGGCGAGCAAGAGACGTCCTATTCCCCCCGCACGAGGGAGAAAGTCGCGGACGTCGGCAGACCACGTGGGCTGGAGCCCGATGACGCGAGCAACGATGCGGATTTGGGTCAGCGGCATGCCCTGGGCCACAGACCCGGTTCACACCGCCGATACCGAGTTTTGCATCCGCGACCCACGGACGCAACCTTCGGATTCGCGAGCATGCCGGGCAGTACGAACCCCGACGCGTCGACAGCGTCCTGGCATGACAGCGTTCCCCGAACAGGAGTGGACGGCGGGTTTGCGGATCTCAAGCGCCTGACTAGTGGACAGGAGGGCGGGCGCCTGCGACTTGGTCGGCGTCCAGTGTGCCGTCAACCACCCCTGCCGCGACGTGGCGCAGATGAAGGTTGTGGTTGCGGGCGTACCAGCGCAACGCCTGCCACGAGTCACCCATATCCAGGCGGGCGTGCTCGGCCAGGATGCCTTTGGCCTGCTCGATCACGATCCGGCTGTTGAGCGCGGTTTGCAGCTGGCCCGCCAGTGCACGTGCCTCGCGAGCCGCCCGCTCCTGCAAAATGCCTATGGTCGCCATGTCCGCGAACGCCTGTGCGGTGTCCAGGTCGGGCCGCGCCGCAGGTCCGGGCTGGGCTTTGAACAGGTTCAGCGCGCCGAGGACCTGTTCCCGCAACCGCAGGGGGAAGGCGAACACCGATCCGTACCCCCGATCCAGCGCCAGCGGTGTGAACCGCGGCCAGCGCGACGACCGCGCCAGATCCTCTTCATACACCTGGGCATTGCTGCGGTAGCTGTCAATGCACGGGCCCTCGTCGCTCTGCACCTCGAACAACTCCAGCAGCCGCATCTGCTCATGGGAAGAGGCCAGCGGCGCCAGAGCCCCGCTGCCGTTGCTCAACAGCACCCCACCGGCCGTGGCGCCCAGAACGCCCCTGGACCGTTCCAGCAGCAAATCGAGGTAGTCCAGCAGGTCGTAGTCGGACACCAGCGTGTCGGCAAGCTCGATCAGCGTCGCCAGCAGCTGTCCCTCGCGAGTGGCCATCCCAACGCTCCCAGGTCCCTTTGCGCACTGTCCGCGTCCAGGGCAGTGCCGAGAGGCGGTGCTACCGTCCGCAGGGTCTGGAGACGTACTGCCGGGTCGTCCGCATCCTCACGGCCAACACCACATCAAGTGTCGCTCCTTAGGCCAGATCACGCAATGCCAGGCCAGCATCACGATCTCAGGCCACAGCCACGCTACAGACACTCCAGTAGGGCGCCGCCGCGGGCGGTCAGTCGATAGCCGGTGCCGAGAGGTTCGGTAAGGCCGAGCTCCCTGAGATTGCGGAGGTCCCGCCGCAAGGCTTCGCGCTCGTAGCCAGCCCTGGCCGCCAGCTCCGCTAAGCGGATTCCGGGGAGCGCGCCAACGAGCCGGAGGGTCCCGACCGTCCAGTCGCCGTGAGTCGACGCGGCGTCCAGCACCGCGAGCCGGCGCGACAGCTCCGCGACCTCCTCGTCGCTGAGCAGGACTCTCCTGCCGGGCCGCTCGAGGACCTCGACGGTCGCGATGTGGAACTGGATCCGGTGGACCGCTGGCGCGTCCGGGTCCCAAAGATCAGCGATCAGCTCCGCACGGCTCGCGAACCCGGCGTGCTGGGCGTCACTGTCGGTGATGCTCTCAACGGGCACGTGCTCCACGGCGTCCACGACCAGCACGCCGGCCGGCGTCCGGTACCGGCCCCCGACCCTGACGTGAGGCCGCTGCCAGTTCCGGAACGCAAGCGTGATCGAGCCGTTCTCCAACCCCTCCCAGAACCGCTTCTTGAACAGCATCGGGAGAAGATTAGAGCCATCGAGACCCGAAGCCCCGGAGGCGCTGCTCAGGGAAGGCGGGCCACCTCGCCGGGCTCCATCACGATGCCGAACGTCGCCGCGAGGACACCGGCGAGCTCATCGTCCGTCACCCGGCGGAGTGTGCGCTCCCCGCCAGGGCGAGTGGTGGTGAGATCTCTTCCGACGAGCGTGTGCCGCGCCTGCTCGCCCGTGCGCTGGACGACGACTCGGTTGACGAAGGGCGAGGAGGGGCTCGTGGAGGCCGAGTGGTTGTAGACGCCATAGTCGACGTGGTGATGGGGCTCGCCGGTGAAGCTGTACAGGTCAAACCAACGGTCGGGATGAAGCGACCGGAGGACCCATACACCGCCTGGCTCTCGGTCGAGGCGATACGTCCACCCCGACTGGCGGGCGGTTGTTCCGGGTACGAGCGCGATGGGCTCCAGAATGCCCTCGCCGCCGAAGCCGACGTCGGCGAGCCAGTCCTCGCCATCGGCGCGGACCCTCAGGAGCGCGTGCGAGCGTGGCTGCAGCTTGTCGCTTCCCATCCGGACGCGCGCGCCCAACGGGGTCACCCGGTATCCGAGCCGGTCAAGGACGGCGGTGAACAGCAGGTTGTGCTCGTAGCAGTAGCCGCCGCGCGGCCGGCGGACCAGCTTGTCCTGCAGGCTGTCGATGTCGAGCGGGATGGGCCGGCCGAGCAGGATATCGAGGTTCTCGAACGGGATCGTGGCGGCATGCGCCCGGTGCAGCCCTCGCAGGGTGTCGATGCTGGTGGTAAGGGGGCCGTCATACGTGATCCGGCGGAGATAGGCGTCCAGGTCGACTCGGTCGCTTCCCCACTCGGACGTTCTTGGTTGCGCTTGTGCGGTCGTCATGGCCCAAGCGTTCCTTTGGCAACTTACCGCCGGCTTACGAGCCGCTGCTGCCGGGAAGACGCGGCCTTCCTTTCGTAGGAAGGCCGCGCTGTTGTTCCGGTGGCCACAGCCCGGGGCGCCTGGCCGCGCGAGCGCTATCCCGCGATGGCCTTGGCGTCGCCGCCGTCGCCGCTGCTGGCGTTGCCGCTGCCGACGTCCTCGCAGCTCACGAGAAGCACGCAGATCCCGACCCCGATGCCGATGCCGCCGTCTCCCCCGTCGCCGCCGATCGCGATGGCCTTGCCGCCGGACGATCCCTTGCCTCTGTTGATGGCCGTGGCGTCGCCGCCGTCGCCGCCGCTGGCGTTGTCGCTACCGACGTCTTCGCAGC
>JBOGED010000289.1:0-9679 GCA_050743625.1 Egibacteraceae bacterium
ACATATATGTCGCGGATCCCGCACACAGATCACGCGGGCGGCGCGGTGAGGTGGAGGGCGCGGATGCTGGGGGTGAACGCGGCGAGCAGGCAGACGACCGCGACGACGCTGGCGCTGAGGAGCACAGTGCCCGCCGGCGCAAGCAGGCCGATCAGCGGGCCCATCACCAGCGTGCCCAGCGGCATCAGGCCGTTGAACGCGAGGAACACCAGGCTGCCTACGCGGCTCATCAGCGCGTCGGGCACCTTCTCCTGCAACAGCGCGGGGAACAGCGAGTTGAAGAAGTGCAGGCCGACGCCATAGACGATGGCCATGACATAGGTGCCCGGGTTATTGCCGAAATAGCCGACCAGCGCGAGCGAGGAGGCCATGAGCGCGAGCATGCCGAACATCGGTGCGCCGACGTTCGTGCGCGCCACCCGAAGGAGCAGCACCGCGCCGAGCAACGCGCCCACGCCCTCCAAGGCGTAGAACCAGCCGAGATCCGCCGCCTCACCGACGCCGGACGGCGACAGGATGAACGGCACCGTGACGTCGAGGTTGCCGGTGAACACCGCGTTCGCCACCGCACCGACCGCGAACGAGAGCACCAGCCACCGCTGGGTGAGCACATAGCGCAACCCGCTGGAGATCTCCGCCAGCACCTGACGCGCGCCCGTGGACTCCCCCACCGGCGTGACCTCCCGCCGAGCGGGCTGCCGGATGCCGAGAATGCACAGGCCCGACAGCAGGAACGTCGCCGCGTCGAAGCCGAACGCCACCGAGGGTCCAAGGGTGTCCACAAGGAGGCTGCCGAGGAGTGGACCCCCGATCAACGCGAACTGTTGACCGATCGAGTTCGCCGAGTTGGCCGCGACCAACCGGTGCTTGGGCACGATCTCGGTCAACAGCGCGAAGGACACGGGCTGGAAGAACCCATCGCCGACGCCGATGAGCAACGCGAGCGCCACAACCAGCGCGGGGCTGGCGTTCTGCAAGATGGCCACGGCGATCGCGGCCACCGCGGCGAACCGCAGCAGATCCGCGCCGATCATCATCCGCCTGCGGGATGCGGCGCGGTCTCCTGACACCCCGCCGAACAGGTAGAACACCAGCGCGGGTACCAAGAGCGCCGCTCCGGCAGCGGCCACGCTCCACGCCGACCCGGTGGCGCTCACCAGGTAGGTGATCAGCGCGACCCGGAACGCGTAGTCGCCGACCAGGGACAGCGTGCGGCCCAGCCAGAGGAGGCCGAAGTCGCGTTCAGCGACAATGCCGAGCCTCCAAGACTGGGAGCGGATCATCGGGCCGCCTCGCGCCACAGCTCGCCCGCGCGTCGCGCCGTCGTCTCGGCGGCGGGGGTCATCCCGAGCAGGAAGCTCGTCAGCGGAACGAGCACGCATCCGCGCAGCCGCTTGGCCTCGTCGGACCCCATCCCGTAGGAGATCTGGCGCACGCCCCGCGCCGGGGCGTGGTCCAGCGCCGCGTAGAAGCTCGCCTCGAAGTACGTGCCGCCCGAGCGCGGGTCGTCGTAATCCACGCCCACGTAGAGCCCGTGCCAGGTCTCGTGGTCACGCACGAACAATGTGAAACAGACCGCGGGCCCACCGGTCCCGTCGTCCACGACGATGAGGTCGACCTCGACGCCGAGGACCTCGACCACCCGCGCGATCCGCTCGCGCTCCGCGTCGAGGTCGGCGGGGAGACCGTACTTGCGTCGGTTCTTCGCCCGCAGGAACGCCATCCGGTCGACCAACTCGCGCGTGACGTGCGTCACATGCCTGTCCCGCAACCCGCTCGCGTGCACCGCCTTTCGCTCCGCGCGCACTGTGGTGCGGCGCTTGGCGGACAGGCCCGCCGCGTACTCGGCGAAGCCACCCGCGGGGACTGGCAGGTACGCGTCCGTCGACGTAGGACACGGGTGAAACCCCAGCTCGGCCGCCGCCCCGGCCAACGCCGAGGTGGAGTCGGTGTATGGCAGGCCCAGCGCCGCCAGCCCCTGCTCGCGGGCCCATTCGACGACCGCGGCCAACCCCGCCCGCTCGGCTCCCGCGCCGAGGGGGAACGTGCTGTAGCCGGGATAGGTCAACAGGAGGTGCGGGTACAGCGAGGCGCGGTCAAGTGCGCTGAGCCGCTGGGCAAGGTCCGCCGCGGCAAACGGGGATGCGGGGTCGGCGAGAAGTGCGCCAAGGTTGCCGTACCGGTACGCGTCGCGCTCGGTCACCACGTACCCGGAGATGCCGAAATCTGGACCGGCGCCGAGCGTGAACCACACCGGCTCTCCCTCGATCCGGCCGGCCATCGCCTGGTGCCACCTGCCGCTGGCCAGCAACGGCGGCCGCAGGCGGCGCCACACGTCGGGATACCGGCACGAGACCACCAGGCGCCGCTCCTGGTCGGCCGGTAACCGGCAGCGTTCCTCCGTATCCGAGGGAAAGCTGCACCTGACAGGGCTCGACCCGGTCGGTGACAGGCGGTTTTCCTCCGCATGCGGAGGAAAGCTGCAGTTGAATGCGGCGCGGAACCTGCGGATCCCCTCGTCGAGCTGTTCGCCGGGCAACGCGAAGGACAGCCGCACGTGACCGGGGGCGCCGAAGGAGGCGCCGTCCACGACCGCAACACGGTGCTCGTCGCGCAGCCACGCGGCCGGGTTCTGGATGGCCGCGGAGGGAGCCGCGCCGGAAAGCCACTGCCTGAGGTCGGGAAACAGGAAGATCCCGCCGTCCGGCCGGGCGCAGCGCACGCCGGGTATGTCGGCCAGCCCCGCCAGGGCGCGCTCCAGGTTCGCCCTCAGCTCGCGACCGACCCGCGCGGGGCTGTCCGACCGTAACGCCCGCACCGCGATGTCCTGCGCGGTGGCGCAGGTCCCACCCAGCAGGTGCGACGCGAGCGCGATGGCCCGCTGGCGCAGCTGCCCGGCGGTGATCGCCCAACCGATCCGCAAGCCCGCCAAGGCGTGGCTCTTGCTCAGCCCGTCGACCACCGCGCAATGCGCCGGAAGCTCGGGCTCCAGGTCCAGCACCGACGGCGCAGGGTGGTCTCCCAGCGTCACGCCCCGGTAAACCTGGTCGAACAACACGAGAATCCCACGCGGGACCGCCCACTCCACGACGGCGCGCAGGTCCGGCTCGCGCATCACCGCCCCGTCCGGGTTGCGCGGGGAGTTCACGACGACGACCTTGGTCGCCGCCGTCCGAGCGCGCTCCAATGCGGGCAGCGGGAGCGCGGCGTCGCCAACCGCGCCCGGCACCAAGACCGGGTTCCCGCCCGCCGCGCCGATCACGCTCGGGTAACTGGCCCAGTACGGCGTGGGCAACAGCACGTCGCCGCCATCGCGCAGGACGGCCGCGAGCACGACGAGGATCGCCAGGCGGGCACCCGGCGCGACGAGTACCTGCTGCGGGGCGACCGCGCCGGGCGAGGCGGCCGCGACCGCCGCGCGCAGCTCCTCGTTACCCGCGGGCGCCTGATACGGCTGGTCCGCGCGGCGCGGCGCGACTGGGACTCCGGTGTCGTGCACCGGAATGCGAACGTCCCCGATGGATAGCACGAGCACGTCGGTTGAAAAACCCACCGCCGCGGTGGGTGAGAGGCTCGTCATGACGCGCTCCGTTCCGGCGCCACCCGGCCGACACGGGGAGCCCGCCCGGCCAGCACGTCGCGGACCAGCTCGGCGACGCGGCGGCGGCTGCTCGCCTCGGCCTCGTGAGATAGGAACGCGCGGTGGCTGGTCACCACCACCGACGGGTGCGTCAGCACGGCATGCCAGCGTGGATCGTCGTGCGGGTTCTCCGGCGAGAACACGTCCAGGCCGGCACCCGCGATCCATCCGCTATCCAGGGCCTTGTGCAGCGTCACCGGATCGACCAGCCCACCGCGTGCGGCGTTGATCAGGTAGGCATCTGAGCGCATCGCGCTGAGCGCGGCCTCGTCCAGCGTGCCCTCGGTCTCCGGCGTCAGCGGGCAGTGCAGGGTCACCATGTGCGAGCGCGCGAGCAGCTCAAGCAGCGTGTCTACGGTCCGTGCGCCGTAGCCTTCCGCGAGGTCCCGGCCCACGTACGGGTCGTGCACCAATACCTGGTCGTAGAACACGCCGAGCTTCCGGGCGACCGCGCGGCCGATCCGGCCAAAGCCGACGATGCCGAGCGTGCGCCCGCTGACCCGGTGCGGCACCCCGCCCGCGTAGATGTCGAACGTCCCACCGACCAGACCCTGGTGCTGCGGGATGAGCCGGCGCTCCAGCGCAAGCGCCAGCGCCGCAGTGTGCACGGCCACCTCGTCCACGCAGTAGTCGGGCAAGTGGTAGCCAGGCACGCCGCGCGCGGCGAGCAGATCGACGTGAAGGTTGTCCACGCCGACCCCTTGGCGCACCACGGCTCTCAATTGCGTCCCGGCGGCGTCGAGCAGCGGTTCGGTGACCTGGCAGCGGTACACCACCAGCACGTCCACGCCCGCCGCGCGCGCCAACAGCTCGGGATCGGCCAGCTGGTAGCGGCCGTCGCGGTATGGGCCGAACGCCAGCGCCACGGCCGGGCCGAGCACGTCGGCCTCGACCACGGCCAGGCTCGGGTCCGCCCGCCCGCTCTCGACGAGCCAGGTTGGGTCGGTGTAGAGCACGCGGGCGCTGTCGACAGCCATGGGTCACCCCTTCGCGTTCAGGACGTCGGTCTCGGTCACCAGCCGTGGGTGGTTGGCCGCGCGGGCCGAGCTCAGGGCCGCGGCCCAGTCCAGGCGAGGCAGCGGTCGCTCGGTGAGCGGCGCGCAGAAGGCCAGCAATAGGTTGACCAAAGACTCCAGCGAGCCGCCGCCGCCGTGCGCACACCAGGTCTGGAGGTCGTCCACGAGACCGCGCAGCACCGCCGGGCCGCCGGGGTGCCGGCAGTCCTGTGCCGTGACCGCCGAGGCGTGCCCGACCAGCCAACGCAGGTGCAGGCCGACCGCGAACCCGTGCGGGACGCCCAGCCTCGCGGTCAGCGGGTAGGACAGCGCGTGCGCGGCCGTGGTACGGGTACGGTCGATCGCCGCTCCCGCCAGCATCGCTCCCCGGGCGAGCTCCGTGCGCAGGCCGGGATCGGAGAACACCCGCCTCGCCGCGGCATCCGCGAGCGCGGGCACCAGCACATGGACCGCGTCACGGGCCAGGTCCCGCGACTCCGCCGTACCCGCGACCGACCAGTACGACTCGACCGCATGGCAGAGCGCGTCCAGCGCGCTGGCGGCGGCCGTGGTTGGTGGGACCGACGCGGTCAGGTCCGGGTCGATCAGCACCGCGTCCGCTCGCGCCCATCCGTGATCGAGCGAGTACTTGACGGGTCCCACGTAGACGGTCGCGAACCGGGTCATCTCGCTTCCGGATCCCGAGATGGTAGGCACCTGCACGAGCGAGCAGCGCCGCGGCGCGCGCACCAGCGTGGGGTCGCGCAGGCAGGACAGCGGGCTCTCCTCCTGCGCGGACAGCACGGCGACGGCCTTCGCGACGTCCATCACGCTGCCCCCGCCGATGCCGACGACGGCGTCCGGCCGGAACGCCTTGGCCAGCTGAACCGCCTCGGCCACCTGCTCCACTGTGGGGTTCGGCCGCTCCCCACCGAAGCGGCTCACCTCGCCGCGCAGCCGATCGACGACCGCCGCGGCCGGGCCGTCTCGGAACGAGTGGCGCCCGTGCACGACGAGCACCCGGCGCGCGTCCAGCGCCTCGCCGAGCCGCCGCACCGCACCGGTCCCGATGTGGACGCGAGGGCTGTCGGTCCTGAGGGTGAGCGTCATCCGGCGGCCCCGACGCTCTTGGCGAACCTCGCGGCGATGCGGTCCACGGGCACGTTGCCTGAGGCGCGCTCGCCCGCCGTCCCGCCGATCGCGCCGCGAACCACCACCATCGCGGGCCCCTCGGCGGCGAGTGCCGCCCGCCACGCCGGGCGCAGGCCGGCGACCGTGTCGACCGGGTCCACGTGCCGGTAGCCGCAGGCCTTCGCCACCGCCACGAGGTTGGTCCGCGACGCCCCCGTGGCCTGCGCCCCGGTCGACTCGTAGGCGCCGTTGTCGAACACGATGTGGATCAGGTTGGCGGGCGCGGCGTGGCCGATCGTGCTCAACGTCCCCAGGTGCATCAACGCCGCCCCGTCACCGTCCAGCACGACAAACCGGCGGTCGGGCCGGCGCAACGCCGCGCCCAGCGCGAAACCGGCGACGTGGCCCATCGACCCTTGCATGTAGAAGTCCCGGTCGCGGTTGCCGAGGTTGAACAGGCTGCGGGACAGGAAGCCGGTCGTGGACAAGACGTGCGCGTCACCCGCCTCGTCGAGCACCACCCGGACCACCTCGTCGCGCCGCGGCGCCCCGTTGCGCACCGCGAGCGGCGCCTCATCGGTGGTGGCTCGCCCTATGGTGTCCTTGGCCACCAGGACGAACACGGGCCGCCCCGCGTCGAGCGCACCCGCGGCCCGGGCCAGCAGCTCGGGTAGGTCCGGTCCGTCCGCGGTCAGCATCCAGTGCGGCACGTCCAGCGAGTCAAGCCACCCGTGGACGACCTTGCCCATCCAGTGGTGTTGCGGCTCGGCCGCGCTCGCCTCCGGCCAGCCGCGCATGCTCATGACCACGAGGACCGGGATCCGGTAGGGCAGCACCAGAGACGTGAGCGGGTTGACGAGGTTGCCGAACCCGGAGTTCTGCGCGAGCACCACCGCGCGCGAGCCCCCTAACGTGGCGCCGGCGGCGATCGCCAGCGCCACGCCCTCGTTGGCCGCGGGCAGGTAGGACAGCCGCTCCTGCCGCTCCAGCAGGGCGATGAGGCCGGCGAAGTAGGAGCACGGCACGCCGGTCACCAGCTCGCAGCCGTGGCCGAGCAGCGCGTCGAGGAACCCCTGCGCCGTCGTCATGGCCGCGGGATCGGGACGGTGCCCTGCAGCTCGAACACCTCGGACAAGGTGGCGATCTGGTCCTCCACCGCCTGGCCGCGCCGGGCTCGCGCGAGCTCGGACAGCATGGCCGAGACCCCGTTGATCGCCGCCCGCAGACCCTGGTTGGCGTAGATGACCACCCGGTAGCCCGCGTCGTACAGCTCCTGCTCGTGCACGGTGTTGTAGGTCGTCGGCACCGCGACCAGCGGCAGGCTCAGGTCCCAGCGCGCGCCGAACTCCAGCACCTCGTCAGGCCGCTCGCTCTTGCTGTGCACCAGGACCGCGTCGGCGCCCGCCGCGGCATAGACCCAGGCGCGGTGCAGCGCCGCATCGACGGTTAACCCACAGATCAGGGCCTCGGTGCGCGCCACGAGAACGAAGTCCGGGTCCTGCTGCGCCTCCTTGCCGAACTTGATCTTCAGCGCGAACTCCTCGGGCGTCACCAGGTCCTGCGCGCCCTCCGCGAAGCTGTTGATCTTGGGGAAGACCTTGTCCTCGATGCAGATCCCCGCGATGCCCCGACGCTCGTACCTCCGCACGGTGTGCGCCACATTCAGCGGGCCGCCGAACCCGGTGTCGCAGTCGGCCAGCACCGGCAGGCCGACCGCCGCGTCGATGACCTCCGCCGCGTCCAGGTACTGCGTCATGCTCAGCAGGCTCGCGTCCGGGACGCCGTGGCTGGCCGACAGCTCGAGGCTGGACGCCCACACGGCCTCGAAACCGGCGCGCTCGGCCAGCTTCGCGGTGAGGCCGTCGTGCGCGCCGATCGCGCGCACCGGTGAGGGGCCCCGAAGCTGCGTGCGGAGCAGCGCGGACTTGGACAATTTGCGTGGCGCGGTCAACGGCAATCCTCCAGGAAGGTCAGTACCAGAGCCGGTCCTCGGCGACGTAGCGGCCGACCCCACCGCTGGCCATCGCGCCGAGCGCGAACCTGACCTCAGGCGTGACGGTCCCGCGGATGCGAAGCAGCAGCACCCGCGGGCGACCGCCGACGGGGACGGTGAGGCACAGCGGCACCCTCGGCATCACGTACGCCGAGTCGCCTGGGTCCAGCCGCTCGGCGAGCTCCTCGCCGCCGCGCCGCCAGCGCATACAGACCGGCTCGCCGCCGAGCACATAGGCGTACTGGTGCTGGTACGTCGTGAGCCAGGCGTCGGGGCGCGCGTGCGGCGCGAGCACCTCGACCTCCAGCGCGCTGGTGTGCGGGTGCAGCGGGTCGCCGGCGAGCTGAGCGATCCGGTAGGACGGCCGGTCGGCGTCCGGGTACCCCCAGCGCCGGGCGGTGCGGGCTGTCTGGATCGACACACCGCCGCGAGCGTGGGTCCGGGCGGCCAGCAACTCGCGCACCGGCACGCCAAGCGCGGTCGCCAACGCGGTCAGCTCGGCCCACCCGGGGCGATCCTCGTCAGCGCACAGCGCCCGCACGCGCGCCTCGACGAGCCCGGACCGGCCGGCCAACTCGGCGGCCGTCATGGCACGCGCGTCCAGGAACGAGCGCAGCAGCGCGCCGTGCGACCCGACCGGCAGCGCGAGGTCCTCCGTGGCACGACTGCCCAGCGTGGACAGCTCCCGTTGGGCGTCGCCGGACAGGTCGCCGCCGTAGGTCAACGCGAGGATAACGGCCGGCTCCACGTCCGAGCGCGCCGCGAACGAGTGTGGCGCGAACGGCACGCCCCACACCGAGTCGCCGGTCGTCATGGGGACGCAGTGGGACTCGTCGTCCCAGCGGTAGTAGTAGTTGACGGGGCCGACGAAGTAGGTGAACTGGTAGAGCAGGTGGCCCTGGTTCCACTGCACCGCCGGGTTCGCCGGGTCGTCGTCGTCCACGACGCGCAGCATCCGGATCCACTCCGGGCGGTACGAGGCCAGGCGCGACATCGCGGTGTCGCGGTACTCGTAGTACGGGCGGCCACCACGCTCGATCACCCTGGCGCTCGCGACGGACTCCTTGAGCCGGTGCACCCGCACGCCGTCCGGAGCGTCGTCGTGGATCGGCAGCAGGTCGCGCTCGTTGAGCGGCCACACCTGCGCGGCCCGGCTGACCAGCTCCCACGTGATCGGCAGCTGGCCGGTGGTGTACTCGGCGAACGCACCCGTCTCCAGGCCGAGGTCAGCCTCGGCGTCGCGTCGTTGCGCTTCAGGTCGTTGGCCACCGACCGCAGCAGCGCGGCGGCCCTGCCACGAAAGTCCTCCTCCGGCCCCAGCTTCACCATCGGCTTCTCCGTCATGTCGGGATCAATAGGGGTGTGGAGACCGCGCGAGCAGGCGGGCCGCGCGGTGCAGCAGATCGCTGGTGGCTCGGTCAAGGCCGATCGCGTGGCCGGACAGCGGGGTGTGCGAGCAGCCGCGCAGCATCTTCCCCTCGCCATGCCCGATGCCGTAGTCGACCTCGTCAAGCTGATCGCGGCCGGCGCGCTCGACCATGGCGTAGAACGCCGCGCCGAAGTAGGCGTACGGCAGCGCGTGGCCCGCGTCCGTGGCGCCCGCGTAGACCATATGGGCCGAGCGCCCGTACCGGACCGACACCGAGCACGCGACCAGCGCGCCGTCGTGGAAGACGCCGTGCACGCCGAGGTCGTCGCCGAACGCCTCGTGGAGCCGGGACAGCCGCGCGCGCTCGGCGGCGAGGTCGGCGCGCTGGCCATAGCGGCGCAGTAGCGCGCACCGGCATTCGAGGACCTCGGCCACGCGCTCCTCGAGCACGACCGGGCTAAGCACCGCGCCGGACCCTGCCAGTCTCCGGCGCTGCCGGGCGATCTCCCTGCGTCGCTTGGAGCTCAGACCGTCCAGGTACGACCCCCAAT
>JBOGED010000290.1:0-4375 GCA_050743625.1 Egibacteraceae bacterium
CACCAACGCCACCGCCTGCCGGCGGAACTCGGCCGTATACGGCGGTTTCTTCGTCGCCATCATGGACATCCTTTCCGGGCAATACAGCCCAAGCTATCTGATATCCACCAAACCGGGGCAACTCCACTTACCCCAAACCCGAGGAGACGCCATGACCATGCCCAAGAACGTCCCCCTCCGCCTCGAGTTCTCCGTCGAGTGCCAGGTGTGCCCGAGCAGGTACGCCCGAGCAGGTGTGGGCGGCCATCGCCACGGCCAACGGCATCAGCGCCTGGTTCCTGCCCACCGACGTGGAAGAGCGCGAGAGCGGCGCGATCGTCACCCACATGGGCGAGATCGATTCGCCCGGCACGATCACCGGCTGGGACCCGCCTCGCCGGCTCGAGTACGCCGAGCCAGAGTGGGCAGCACTCACCGGTCACGACGTCGACTCGGTGATCCCGCTGGTCAGCGAGTTCCTCGTCGAGGCCAAGTCGGGCGGCACCTGCGTGGTGCGAGTGGTGACGAGCGCGTTCGGTACGGGCGCCGACTGGGAGCGAGAGTTCATGACCGACCTGGAGAAGAACTGGCTGCCATTCTTCGACAACCTCCGCCTCTACCTCACCCACTTCCCGGGCCAGCGGGCCACCTCGCTGGAGGTCACCGCTGACGTCTCCGGCGCTGCCGCCCCAGTGGCTCTCGGCCATTCGTGAGGCGCTCGGCGCCGAGGCGGTCGGCAAGCCGGTCGACACCCGCGGCGTGAACGGGTAGGTCGAGCGGATCGGCGAGAACCAGCTGCTGCTGCGCCTCACCGACCCAGTTCCCGGGCTCCTGGGGTTCGTCGCCTTCGACCAGGGGAACGGCTCGACCATGGCGGCGATCCAGGGATGGCTGTTCTCCGAGGACGCCCCCGGCTACGTCGAACGCGAACAACCCGCATGGAAGACCTGGGCTCGAGAACCTCGCCGTTCCGCGCTGACCTCGGCGTGGCATCAGCCCCGTTCGCGCCGGCTCACCCACGCGAGGTACTCGTCGATCTCGCGCTTTTCCGCCGCCCTAGATCCTCGGAGGCGGGAGGCGCCTGTCCGCACGGAGGGTAGATCGCAGACTCTGCCGTGTCGGTCGTATGGCAGGCTAGGAGCCGTGAGCGTCCCACTTGCCACGGTCCGCGAGGCGATCGCCGTTACACCCCGGTCGCTGGCGGAGTATCGGGACATGTTCCTGCTCAGCGACGCCGACCTCGTCGCCGGGCCGATCCTCGATTGCCCGGGTGGCGCCTCGCCGTTCGGGGCGCAGGTGCGCGCCCGTGGCGGCATCGTCGTCAGCGTCGATCCGGCCTACGACACCCCGTGCGCGCGGATCGTCGACCGGGTCGCCGACGACCTGTCCCGTATCCTCGAGTGGATGCGCACCCACCCGGGGCAGTTCAACTGGTCCTACCTGGGCTCGCCAGCCGCCCTCGCCCGGGCGTGGGAAACCGCGGCCGACCTGTTCGCGGCGGACTACGCGCCTGACGGGCTGCGCTACGTCACCGCCGCGCTGCCCCACCTGCCGTTCCCCGATGACCACTTCACCCTGGCGTTGAGCGGCTTCCTGCTGTTCACCTATCCCGAGCACCTCAGCTTCGATCACCACGTCGCCGGCATCCTCGAGCTGGCCCGGGTGACCCGGGGCGAGGCGCGGCTGTACCCGATCACCGACAGCGGCGGCACCGTTCACCCACGGCTCGACGAGCTGCGCCGCACCCTGGTCGAGCGCGGCGTGGACAGCGAGATCCGCCCCGCGGGATGCGCATGGAGCCCAGGTGGCGACCGCATGCTCGCCTGCCGTCGAGCAATGCGCGATCGCACCGGCTGAGCGCGGCTCTTCCGTGTGCCTCACAGGGCGAGGTCGCCCAGGAGGTCGTCGAGGAGTTGCTCCTCGTGGACGGCGCGTCCGGCTTCGGAGAGGGCGGGGGCGAGGGTGGGGTCCCAGCGGGCGGGGACGGGGCGTCCCTCTAACGGCGTGCCGCCGTGGGTCGCGTGGTAGTCGGGGGTGGAGAAGCGCCAGGGGCGGGCGGCGTGGTCGCGGTGCATGACGTTGCCGATGCGGATACCGCCCCAGTCGAAGTCGCCGTGGTAGGTCAGGGCCACGCCGCTGGCGCTGAGGAGGTCGAGCAGGGTGCGGGCGGCGGTCTTGCGCTGGCCGTCGAGGCAGACCAGGGGAGCGCTGGCGGGGCCGAGCCGGTCGGCGGCGGCGGCGATGACGCTGGGGTTCTCACAGACGAACACGGTGTGCCCGGTGACGGCTGGCGAGAAGCGCGGCTCGTGGCGTAGCAGCTGGCGCAGGGTGAGCCGGGCGGGCTCGCCGGCCTCTGCGTGCAACACGAGGGCGCGGCCGGTCAACGACCCGGGGTCGGTGTGGAGGTTGAGCACGAGCACCGGGGCGCTCAGCTCGTCGCAGAGCACGCCGACGGAGGCCCAGGCGTCGCGGCGGCCGTTGGCGTCGTCGACGAGGCGCAGGCCCGACAGGGCGGCGGCGGCGCGGATCGCCAGGGTTGCCTCGGGCCGGCCGTGGTCGAGCGCGTGGCTGTCGTCGAGCGTCTCGGCGGCCAGTCGGGCCAGGGTGGTGACGGGCCGGGCCGGCAGCCGGTCGGTGACGTTCATGGCTCGGGTGAGCAGGCGGCCGGCCTCCAATGGGTCACCCCGGGACAGCCGGCGAAGCAGCCCGCTGCCGGTCACCTTCGCGATCCCCTCCGCCACCGCGGGGCGGTCGCCCGCTCGTGCGAGACCCTCGTCGATCACCGCCGCCCACTCGCGTTCCCGCCGCGCCGCCTCGGCCCGCAGGTCGCTGACCGGTCCGGTCAGCGCGACGACCGCGCCCGCCAGCCCGTCGGCCAGCGCGGCGTGGCGCACGAGCCGGTCCAGCTCCACCAGGTCGACGGTGAGGCTGCCCGCCAGCCGGGGAGTGCGGCCCAGTAGCGCTTCCACCGCCGCGCGCTGGTCCGTGGTCGGGTCACGCAGCGCGACGGTTCCCGCGATCGCCTGCCCGCGCTCCAGCTTGCGGCGGACCCGAGTGACGAGCCAGCCCAGCTCGGGGGTCCCCAGCGTCGCCTCGAGCCGCCCGGTCACACCGGCAGGTCCACTGGTGCCTGGGCCGGTGCGCTCGCCGGCGGCGGCGGCTCGTCGACTTGGACCCTCTCACGGCCGTTCCACACCCAGCGGGTGACACCGACCGCGTCGACGCCCGGGCGGGTCGCCAGCTGGTAGATGGCGAGGCCACCGACGGTGGGGTAGCAGCCCCACTCGCGCTCGCTCGTCATCACGAAGTCGAGGTCGAACGACGTGAGCAGGCCCATGCACTTGCTGCGCATGTCGGCGTCGACACCGACGAACGCCTCGTCGAGCAGGATCAGCCGGGGCGCCTGCGGCCCCGCGCTGCGAAAGTGCGCGGCGGCGGCGGCGAACTGGGGGATCGTGAGCGCGATCGCCTTCTCGCCGCCCGATCCGGTGCCGTGGGTGCGTCGCGTCAGGCGCTTCCACGCCCCGTCCTGCCATCGCTCGACGTCGAACGTGTGCCAAGCCCGGTAGTCGAGCGCCTCCGCGAGGTGCTCCTGCCACGTGCCCGTCATCTGCGCCGCACGCACGGCGCGGATCTGCTCTTGCAGGAACGCGCCGAGCGCCGCCCGCTCCGGCGGCGACCAGGTCCCGCCCGCGCGGAGAAGCCGCGCCCGCGCCTCGGGCAGCCCCGCCGGCCCGTCCGGGCGCGCGCGCCATGCGAACCGCAGCTTCATGCCCGTGCTGGTCGGGTTGGCCTCCAGCTCGGCGTTGACCTGGCGGACCCACTCCTCGCCGCTGCGGAGCAGGTCGTGGAGATGGGCCGACACCTCGCCGATCAGGTGGTTCTCGAGCACCTCGCGCTCGCGCGCGTCGAGGATCGACTGGCGGTGCGCGACCTCATCCGCCAACGCGTCCCGCAGCTGCGTCATCGAGCAGCTCCGCCCGCGGAACGGCACGGTCACGACGAGGACCTCGTCGACGAGCGTGGCGGACGGCTCGTAGTCGTGGGGGAGCAGCGCGTCGATCAGCGCGTTCAGGTGCCGGTGGATGCCGCCCTGCACGCGCCTCCACGCGTCCTCGCCGCTGTCGACTCCGGTGAGCAGCTCGGCGACGCGCCGGGACGCCCGCACCGCCCGGTCCACGGACCACGCCTCGCCGTCCACGCCGGGCAGCTCGGCGTGCGCCTCATGCAACAGGCCGGTGCCGGCCAGCGCCGCGAAGGCGTCGACCGCCCCCTGCCGCCGCGTGGCGTCGGCCGCGAGCGCCTCCTCCAGGCTCGCCACCTGATGCTCGGCCACGGCCTGGGACGTCCGCGCTTGGGTCACCGCCTCCCGGGCGTCGCCCAGCGAGGCGCGCAC
>JBOGED010000291.1:0-4231 GCA_050743625.1 Egibacteraceae bacterium
CAGCTGTCCGGCGGCCAGTGCCAGCGGGTCGCGATCGCCCGCGCGCTCGCTGCCCGACCCCGGCTGCTCGTCGCCGACGAGCCCACGTCCTCACTCGACGCCTCGGTAGGAGCCGGGGTGCTGCGCCTGCTGGCCCGCACCGCCGCAACGGGCACCGCGATCGTCGTCGTCAGCCACGACCGCGGTGCCCTCGAAGTCCTCTGCCACCGCGTCCTGACCATGGTCGACGGCGTGCTCGACCTCTGACCCCCTCGCAAAGAAAGGTTCCCGATGATGCGCACACCCTCCTGGCGGCGAGCGATCGCCGCGCTCCTGCTCGCCTCGCTCGGCGCCTCCGCCAGCGCCGCCGCGGCGACCGAAGCCGCTGGTACGGTGCTGCGCACCGCGGTGCCGTTCAGCGTCGGCGACCTCGACCCGGTCGTGGCCTACTCGGGCTTCTACGGGATCGCCCAGCCGGTCACCCGCGTCAACCTCGACGGCGAGGTCGAGCTGACGTTGGCCGAGTCCCTGGAGCAGCCCACGCCCAACCTGTGGGTGCTGACCCTCAAGCCCGGCATCACGTTCCAGAACGGGCGTCCGGTCGACGGCCAAGCCGTGGCGGCGGCCTTCACACGCCAGCTGGCCGAGCGGCCCAGCGCCGCCGACGCCATCCCGGGGGCGAAGGTCGAGGCGACCGGCGAGCGGGAGGTGACGATCACGACCGAGCAGCCTCAACGTCTGGTGCCCGTCGCCCTGGCCGTAGCCGACGACTTCGGCGTGTACGACGTGGACGCCGTCGCGGGCGCGGCCGACACCGGGCCCGCCATCGCCGGGCTCGGCGCTTTCACCGCACCGTACGAGGTGGTCGAGCTGACCGACACCCACATGACCCTCGAGCGCTACGCCGGCTGCTGGGAAGGCCGCCCGCCCTTGGCCGGCGTCGAGGTCAGCGTCGTCCAAGACGTCCAGGCCCGGCTCGCCGCCGTCGAGTCGGGAGAGATCGACATCGCCTACTCGATGAACGTGCCCGAGGTCGCCCGCGCCCTGGCGGGCGGCGAAGGCGACGTCAGGATGAACCTCACCGAGGCGGCCGTGGACCTGGTCCGCCTCTACCTCAACAACGCCGAGCCGCCCTTCGACGACCCCGCCGTACGCCGGGCGGTCAGAGCCGCCCTCGACTACGAGACGATCGCGACCGGCTTCCTCGAGGGCACGCAAGAGGCGTCCCACGGGCTGTTCCCCGACACCCTGCCCCAAGCGGCCGACGACCTGGTCACCGACCCCAAAGCGGCGGCGGCGCTGCTGGACGGTGCGGGCTGGGTCGCCGGGCCAGACGGCACCCGCGCGAAGGACGGCGTCCCCCTAGAGGTCGCCCTGCTCATCTATACCGAGCGCCCGGAGCTCGGACCGGTCTCGCTGGCCATCCAGGACCAACTTGGCGACCTGGGCATCGGCGTCGAGATCATCGAGCAGTCCTACGACGCCGCCATGTACGACGACCTGTCCCGTTGGGACGCCGCCCTCTACTTGGACTACTCCGTGTCGGCCACCGGCGTGCCCGACACCGCCCTGCCCTCCTACCTGCGCACCGGCGGCGCCTTCAACTACGGCCGCATCAGCGACCCCCAGCTCGACTCGCTGATCGACAACCTGGCCGTCGCCCCCGACGACGCCACCCGCGACCAGCTCCTCGCCGACATCCAAGAGCTAGTCGCCGACCACTCGTGGTCCTGCACATTTTCCAAGAGCCGATGTGCTGTGGCGGGCGTACGCGCCCTCCGCGAGGCCCACCTTCCGCACATAGGGTTGGCTGGACAAATGCGGCGCTGCGGTGGACGCAGGGCACGCGCATCGGTACGCATCCGGCAACGCGCGGCGTGGTCTGGCGTGGCGCATGTTCGTGCGTCGGCTTGAGGTGATCGCACCAGCGTGTTGCCAGCTGGACCGAGTTCGGTGAACCAGGCGCGTTGCCTCCGTCTGCCCCCGGTGCTTACGTCGCTGTTGCTCGGGCGGTGACCGGCGCTGCGCCTCAGCGTGAAGACGTCGAGCGCAAGCTGAAGGTCTGGTCCTTGACCGTGCGGTCACGAGGTGGCGTCGTCCTTCCGGGCTGTCAGCAGGGCAGCCAGGGCGGAGGTGACGGCGGCCTCGGTGGCAGCCTTCTGGACCCCAAGGTTAGTGAGCACGCCAGATCCATCCTCGTGCTCCAGCAGCGCGAGAAGGATGTGCTCGGTGCCGACGTAGTTGTGGCCCAATCGCAGTGCCTCACGGAAGGTGAGCTCCAGCGCCTTGCGCGCCTGGGGGTCGAAGGGGATGAGGTCCGGCACCTGTTCCGCGGCCGGGGGCAACGTCGTCATAGCCGCTTCCCGCAGGCGGTCGAATGTCACGCCCTGCGAGATGATCACCTGCGCCGCGATCCCATCGGGTTCGCTCAGGAGCCCCAGGACGAGATGTCCCGTCCCGATCTCGGCGCTGCCGGCCGCGCGCGCCTCGTTCTGCGCCGCCACGACGACGTTCCGCGCTCGCGGGGTGAACCGGCTGAACCCCTGATTGGGGTCCAGGTCCGCCGGTTCGCCAGGGTCCTTGGGATGGAAGCGCTTCTGCGCGGCCTGCTTGGTGACCCCCATGCTCCTGCCGATTTCGGCCCAGGACGCGCCGGAGCGTCGCGCTTGGTCGACGAAGTGTCCGATGAGGTGGTCGGCGACGTCGTCGAGGTGATCTGCCGCCAATACCGCGCTGGTGAGTTGGTCGAGGGCGTTGGCGTGGACCTTCTTGATAACGTCGATGAGGTCGTCGAGTCGGACGGGGCTAGTCAGCTGTATGGGTTGAGACATAGGTCAACTATAGGTTGACGAACCCTTGTCGTCAACCTACGGTTGTCGCTGTTGATCGTGGCTGCACGTGACCACGAGGTTCTCCCTCTCCTAGAGGGGGCGCGCCACGCCGGCCGAGGATCACCCGCGCCGCGATCGTATCGGGTTCGCGATCCCGGCCGTGAAGAACGACCGCATCTTCTCCATCAGCTGCCACGGCATGGTGGGGTGGGGGCTGGACAGCCTGCGCGACGTGGAGACCATGGCGCGTGCCCTACACCCAGACCTGTTCGGCTGAGCGCGCATGGTCCGCCTGGTCGACGATGCCGCCGCGGCATCGCCAGCACGACAGCGGGCGCGGGCGTCGGGCTTCCTTGATCGGCTGGGCCCTCAAGACACGCGACGCCGCCCGCCGGGACCGTGCGCGGGTATACGGCGGCGG
Organism: Egibacteraceae bacterium; assembly: GCA_050743625.1. Classification (GTDB taxonomy): domain Bacteria; phylum Actinomycetota; class Nitriliruptoria; order Euzebyales; family Egibacteraceae; genus JBOGED01. Next base: position 3,232 of record JBOGED010000291.1, read on the forward strand.
AACCCACCCCGATACGGCAGGCCCAAGTCGGGCGCGTTGTTGTTCAGCTATCCCAACAAAGGCAACACGCCCGAGGGTGGAGCTCACGAAGATGTTATTGCGAGCAGCTTGCGGTTGCGTTAGCCTGCCGCTCAGCGGGTTCTGACGCGGGAACGCATCAATGGCGGCGACCTCATGGCATGTTCGGCAAAACACCCTTCTGTGTTGTGATACGCGTCATTCTTTACGGTCGTGGTTAACACTGCGCGTTCCTTTCATTGAGGTTGGTCAAACAGTCCAGGCTGGTCGGGTTTGACCTGGATACGGAGCCCTTTGCGTTTGCCGCGGTTGACGTGCACGGCGGCCAGCTCGCCGCGTTGGACCTTGTGCAACACCGTCTGGCGGGCCACGCTCAGGGCTTTGGCGGTCTCGTCAAGGGTCAGCCAGCCGTTGGGGACTTGCCCGACGATGCGGTCGCGGATGGCCTGGTCGATGCGGATACGCCAGGGCGCTCCGGGGGTGAGCTGCTCACCGGCGATGAACCCGTCACGCAGCCACCGGTAGATCGTGTCTTTGCTCACCTGTAGCTGTTGGGCGGCTTGTGGGACGCTGACCATGACGGCATCATCGCTGGGGGGTGTGACAGATTCGCCGTCGAAAGCGGGAATGTCCCGTGATTGGCGGAGGCTTTTCACGCGGGTCTTCGTGAACGGCAGCCCGGTGGCGGTGCGTCGTTGCTGGCGGGACAGGATCAACGCGATGGTGGTGTCGTCGTAGTGGGCGGCCAGCCGGCGGACCAGGTCGACGGTGTCCTCGTCGGTGGTGCGGAAGTGCCCGCCGGAACGGCCCAGCGGCATCGTCAGCTCGGTGGTCGCGCCGCCTTGCCAGAGGATCCGCACCTCGGCGTGGCCCTCGGCGGTGTGGGCGGTGACCACGACCTCGTCGATGACCGCGCGCAGCAGCTGCTTGCGTTCACGGGTCGTGGTGGTAGGCGCGTCGAAGACCGCGCGGACGTCCGCTC
>JBOGED010000292.1:0-33438 GCA_050743625.1 Egibacteraceae bacterium
ACGCCTGGCAGGGCGGGTGTGCGATTACGGGCGGATGCGCCCGAGCAGGCACATCACACCGGGAACGCCGCGAGGCGAGCGGGTGGGCGGCTGCGGTCGGAAACAGCAACGTTATTTATGCCCAGCCACTAAGGTCCACGCTCGGGTCGCTGGTGTGCGGCGTGCTCCTCCCGGATCCGCGCTGGTCGAAGAGCACGATCCGGTACGCGGCGGGATCGAAGTACCGGCGCAGCCCGGTCGAGCATCCCGAGCCTGGGCCACCATGGAGTACGATGGCGGGCTTGCCTCGCGGATTGCCACACGTCTCCCAGTACACAAGGTGACCATCGCCGACATCGAGCATGCCGTGCTTGTACGGTTCGATCTCCCGGGTAAGGCCCTGCCATATCGCTGTGCTCCCTGCTCACGAAGCGATCCTGCCCTCGTTCCAGGCACGATGGAGGATGGCGTCGACGGTCTCCTCAGGGTTTGGTCTGACGAGTCGAGCCAAAGACCGACACGAGGACTCTGCGTGCGTAGCGTCTCGTCGAGATTCTGTGGGGTGAGCCCTCCGGCGTACCCCGTCTTCGCTCGCTCCTCCTCCCGACGAGCAACGACGTCTGGGCGGGGAGCGAGGACGACGACCACGAGAGGGCGGCTGGTGATCGCCTCCACGTACTCGTGTAAGAGGGGACCGATGACGATGTCTTGGACGACAACGCTGAATCCGGCGGCGAAGTAGGTGTCAGCCGCCGCCGCGCCCAGCTGGTAGCGAAGGCGCAGCTGACGCCACGCCTCGGGCGAAGGGTGTGCCGTCATCTCCTCACGCCCGGACACCACCATCCTGTGGAAGGCGTGACCGCGGACGTGGACACCCTTGGCGAACCGGTGAGCCAGCATCTCCCCGACCGTGGATTTTCCCGCCGCCATCACGCCAGTCAACAGCACGACGACATGCCGGTCAGCCAACGTGGTCACAGACACATAGTCGCATCGGCTCTCGCCAATGTGCAGGCACACGAGTTATCCCGCACACAGACAACGCGGGGCGAAGCCCTCCTTAGTGGCCCGCTACGGATCCCGAGGCTCGTGCCCGTCGTGCTGACCCGGCGCGAAGGGCCACTCTTCGAAGCCTTGGCATCGCCCGTCGGAGGTGAAGCGAAGCACCCAAAGGTTGCGCCAGCGACCCACGTCGGCGCGACGATAGTCAACAAAGATACGTACGACGGCCGTGTCACCCTCGATGGCAACCACGTCGCTCCTGAACGCGAACTTCTCGTCGGGGCCGTCTCGCGCCTCCCAGAACGGGGCCAGCTCGTCGAGCCCTTCAAGCGGCCGCACCCACGGCGAGGGAACGTAGCGGACCTTAGAAGAGAACACTTCGCCGAGCTGTTCGGTACCGGGCGTTCTCCAGGCTCGTTCATAGCGAGCGACCCAGCGCTGTACGGCTGACCTGTCCATGTCCCTATGCTCGCACGACGCTAGATGCCGGAGCGCCCAACCCCTCAGCTCACGGGCCACACGGTTGACGACTCACGCGGGAAGCAGGCGCTCAGCACGGCGTGGGCGCGGTGGTCGTTGACCCAGCAGTCGTAGTGTTCGGCGATCAGCGTGTCGAGATCGCGGAAGCCGAACACGAGCTGGATGAGCTGGTCGCGGGGGAGTTGGACGCCTGCGTCGTCGAGGTCGTCGAGGCCGTCCAACCTCTCGACGGCCGTGATCCGCCCTCGATGCACGACGAGCTGTAGTCCGTCGCGGTAGCAGCTGATCTTCACCTCGCCGGTCCATCCGTCGGCGATCGAGCCTGCCAGCCGGTGATCCAGGACGGGGACGAGGCCGCGAAGGAGGCTGGAGAGGTCAGGGACGCGGACGTACCAGGAGGCCAGGTCGAACGGCTGCACGAGGACGTCCGGACACGCCGTGTAGAGCGGGTGGGTCCGGCCGAGACCCGCGGCCAGGCCCCAGAACGAAGGGTTGAGCTCGACCCCTCGGTCGTGGCAGTGACGCAGGATCGCGGGACCGGCGTCGAGCCACGGGATCCCGGGTGCGAGCTCGCAGCGCAAGAGTCCCATCGTGGGCTCTCCAGATCGGTCCGTCCTGACCAGAACGCCGACGACCTCGCCAGCGTGCTCGACAACGTCGATCGCGTACCGCTCGAAGTTGCCTTCCCGCCGGCCGGTCAGCTCGTAGCGCCATTGGGCCTCGTCACGCGGGCAGCGCACGAGGCCGCGTTCGGTGCCGGCGATGTCGGCGATGCGCGGCAGGTCCTCGCCGGTCGCGGGCCGGATCTTCCATGAGCCCGGCGTATCCAGTCCGGCGAGGTCGCTACGCGCCGCCCGGCGCCCTACCCACAGATCGAGGGCGTACGCGTATCCGAACTGCCGGTAGAACCAGCGAATACCGCTGATCACCTGCACGGGAAGTCCGCGATCGGACGCGCGGGCATGCACCGCGGCCATCAAGTGTCGAAGTGTCGCACCAGTCCCTGGCGCCGGTAGTCCGGGCGAGTTGCGACGGCCTCGACCTGACCGACGCCGATGTCGACCTCGCGATAGCGCCACCGCTGCGGGATGATCATCGCCGAGGACACGATCTCCCCGTCGGACTTGGAGATCACGAAGATGTCGTCCAGGCTGACGGTGGGGTGCCGGTCGAACAGGTCGAGCGCCCACTGCCGGTACTGGTCGCCCCCGTGCATCTCGGCGTTGAACGCGGCGAGCCCCTCGGCGTCCTCGGTGGTCGCCGTGCGCAAGATCAAGCCGTCCGGGAGCATGGCGGTCATCGGAGGATCGTATAGTGACCCTGGTCAGACGCGGTGGAGGAGGGGAACGCCGAATGGACTTCCGCGACAGCCCAGCCGAAGTGGAGTTCCGAGCGCGGGTGCGCGGGTGGCTGATCGAGCACCTGCCACAGGACCGGAACCCGACACCCGAGCTACGGCGCTGGTGGCAGCGTGAGCTGTACGACGGCGGCTGGCTCGGCCTGACCTGGCCAAAGGAGTACGGCGGGCAGGGTGGGACGCTCGTCCAGCAGGTGATCTTCAACCAAGAGTCCGCGGCGCTGGCGGCGCCGGAACCGCTCAACACGATCGGGCTCTTCATGGCGGGGCCGACGATCATGGCCTGGGGAAGTGAGGCACAGAAGGCCCGATATCTCGAGCCGCTGCTCCGCGGCGACGAGATCTGGTGCCAGGGATTCAGCGAGCCAGGCTCCGGCAGCGACCTCGGATCCTTGCGGACCCGGGCAGTGCGGGACGGTGACGCGTATATCGTCAACGGGCAAAAGGTGTGGACGAGCTACGGGCACCTCGCGGACTTCTGTCTCCTTCTGGCCCGGACCGATCCTGGGGCCGAGAAGCACGCTGGCCTTACGTACCTGATCGCCCAGATGCACGATCCGGGCGTGACCGTGCGGCCGCTCGTGCAGATCACCGGTGATCCCGAGTTCAACGAGCTGTTCTTCGACGATGCCCGGGTACCGGTGGCCAACCGCCTCGGGGGTGAGGGTGACGGCTGGAGGGTCGCGATGACCACGCTGATGCACGAGCGTGGGACGATGGGTGCGGCATTGCAGGTCGGGGCCAGGATCACGCTCGACCGGCTCGTCGAGCTGGCGCGTAAGCTCGGCCGCGCTGACGATCCGTTGGTCCGGGAGCGCCTCGCCGGCTTCCAGCTCGACGTGGAGGGCTTGCGGATCACGAATCTGCGTAGCCTGTCGAAGCTTCAGCGGGGCGCGCCGGGTCCCGAGGGCTCGATGGCGAAGCTGCTGTGGGAGCGCTCGCAGCAGGGCATGGGCGAGTTCGCTATGGAGCTGCTCGGCTCGGCCGGCCAGGTGATGGAGGGTCCTGAGACGGTCGGGGAGGGATTCTGGCCGCGCGTCTACCTGCGCGGCCGAGGCCACACGATCGAAGCGGGCACCACTGAGATCCTCAAGAACATCATCGCCGAGCGCGTGCTCGGGTTGGCCAGGAGCCGGTGAGGATGGACGTCACGTTCACCGAAGAGCAGGAGGCACTGCGCGCCGCCGTGCGCCACCTGCTGACCGATCACTGCACGAGCGAGCGCATCAGGAAGGTGATGGTGTCCGACACCGGCGCTGACCTGGAGCTTTATCGCCGGCTCGTGGAGGTCGGTGTCACCGATCTTCCCGGCCTGGTCGAGCTCGGCGCCGTCTTGGAGGAGTGCGGCCGAGCGATCGCGCCGGTCCCGTTGGTCAGTGTGGCCGGCATCGCCGCGCCAGCCTTACAGACGGCCGGCCTGCACGACGTGGTCGCTGGCTTACGGGCGGGAGAAGCGCTCCCCATCCTTGCCCTAGATGGCGAGGCGACGCTGCGGGGCGGCACGGTCAGCGGTGTCTTCCATCATGTTCCCGAGGCTGGAATCGCCTCGCTGATCGCGCTGGTCGCCTCGGATGGCGGTCAGCCACGCCTCGTCGTGGTCGACCCGTCGGACGCGCGTGTCGAGGTCTTGCCGACGATGGACATGACCCGGCGGTTGTGCACGGTCCGGTTGGACGGCGCCGCGGTGCTCGCCGACGGCCCGGCCGGCCAAGGGTGGGCGGCACGCACCGCGGCCGAGCTGCACGGTACGGCGGCTTTGTCGTACGAGCTGGTTGGTGTGGCGCAAGCTTGCCTCGACATGGCGGTCGCTCACGCGAGGTCCAGGGAGCAGTTCGGCAGGCCAATCGGCGCCTACCAGGCGATCAGCCATCGCTGCGCTGACATGTTCGTTCTCGTCGAGTCCGCGCGCAGCCACGCGTACTACGCGGGCTGGGCGGTGAGGGAGGGCACTCCAGACGCGGCATTGGCGGCCAGCCAGGCGAAGGCCGCCGCGGGCGACGCCGCGGTCGCGTGCGCCGAGGGCGCGATCCAGATCCACGGCGGCATCGGCTTCACCTGGGAGCACGACCTGCACCTCTACCTGCGCCGCGCCCGCTCCGGCGCCGCCCTCCTCGGCACCCCCTCAGCGCATCGCCGCCGCATCGCCGACCTGATGGGCGTCTGACCGGTCCTGTGGAGAACCCGAGTCGCCCGGGGGACTCGGGAGTACGATCCTGGTATGGTTCAGCGGCTCGAAAAGGTGCAGATCGAGGGATACAAGTCTATCCGCTCGATGGAGCTGGACATCCGTCCGATCAATGTGCTTGTTGGCGCCAACGGTGCAGGGAAAAGTAATTTCCTCGAGCTCTTCGATATCATCGGTGAGGCGCTGAACCTCAACTTGCGAGAAACCGTGGCGAGGCTCGGAGGAGCAAACCGTCTCCTTCACTACGGCGCCAAGGTCACCAGCGCGCTACACGTCAAGATGGTGTTCGGCAATAACGGGTACGAGGCGTGGCTGGCGCCTGCCCGAGGCGAGGGCCTGTTTTTCCTGCGCGAACAGTGCTGGGGTACGGGTACGGGGTGGGACAAACCATACGTCGTCGATCTCGCCGTGGGTCAGGACGAGTCAGGGCTACTGCAAGAGGCCGCAGACCCTAGCCATGCCGTCGCCAGATGGACATTGGATACCATGTCCTCGTGGCGGAGGTTTCACTTTCACGACACGAGCGATCAGGCGGCGGTCAAGCGCCTCGGCCCTCTTGCAGACAACCGCGCCCTGCGGCGCGACGCGGGTAACCTCGCCGCTTTTTTGTACCGACTGCGCGAGACCCATCGAGCGAGCTACGACCGCATCGTGTCGGCGATCCAACTCGTGGCGCCTTTCTTCAAGGATTTCTCGCTCGCCCCTGACTCTCTGAACGAGCGCGATATCAAGCTTGAGTGGAGCTCCACGGAGGGCAGTGATTACGCTGACGCGCACTCGCTTTCGGACGGGACGCTGCGGTTCATGTGCCTGGCGACGCTCCTGCTGCAACCGGACCCACCTTCGCTGGTCCTTATCGACGAGCCGGAGCTCGGCCTCCATCCTTTCGCGATCGTCCAGCTCGCTGACCTCATCCGTTCTGTTACACAAGATTGTCAAGTGATTGTCTCTACGCAGTCCGTCACGCTGCTGAACCAGTTCGACGTCGACGACATCGTGGTCGTCGGCCGTCATGACGGCGCATCCACGTTCACACGGCTGGACGAAGAAGAGCTGACCTCGTGGCTCGACGAGTACGCCATCGGCGAGCTGTGGGAGAAGAATGTCATCGGCGGCCGCCCGAGCCGCGAGTAGACGACGCTCGTGCGCCAACTTTATGTCCTTGTCGAGGGCCAGACGGAGGAGTCCTTCGTCCGTGACACGCTGGCTGTTCATCTCAATGGGTTCGGTCTCGATCCTCGAGCCATCGTGGTCAAAACCAAGCGATTACGATCGGGAAAAGCCTTCAAAGGCGGGACGATTCCGTGGGGTCAGATCAAGCGACAGGTGTATGAACTTCTCCGTGCGTCCCACGCCGCGGGTGTGACCACGATGCTGGACTTTTATGGTCTTCCCTCGGACTTTCCCGGCCAGGACAACCGTCCCACCCAGCCGAGGACGGCGGTGGAGCACTTGGAGCGCTGCGCGGGTAATACGGTCGGCGATCCGAGGTTCATTCCGTACCTCTCGCTGCACGAGTTCGAAGCCTTGCTCTTCGCCGATCCGCATGTTGTCGCACAACGGGCAGGAAAGGCGGGAGTAGAGCTGCAACTGCAGGCCGCGCTCTCTGACTGCAAAGAGCCAGAGCTTGTGGACGATGGACCAACGACCGCTCCTTCAAAGCGGATCATCGGCTGTTGGCCACGGTACGCGAAGAGCACTGACGGCCCCAGCCTCGCCGCCGAGATCGGTATGGACCGACTACGGGCCGCGTGCCCTCATTTCGACGGCTGGATCTGTCGTCTGGAGTCGCTCTGAGCCCGTCAGCCGGCGGAGCTCTCGGGGTGATCGGGGGCGCCGAGGCGCAGGTGCTCGACGTGGTAGGCGGCTGACTGTTCCATCCCGACGGCTTTTGGCCAGGACCGGGCACGGGCTCTGCCGGAGCCGGGGAGGCCGGGACGCTCTACCCGCGACGGCCCGCTCCGGCGCCGCACTTTCTCGGCACGCCCTCAGACCACCGTCGCCGCATCGCCGAGCCGATAGGCGCCTGACAAGAGTCCGGCACGGCTACATAGATGGCTTACCGCCTTCGCCCTAGGTCGAATGTGGGCGCTCGTTTGTGTCACCCGTTTTTTGGCGCTTACGGTATCATTGAAGCTCGCCGCCGCTCTTAACTTATGAATTCATCATAAGGGGTGGCTGAGATGAGCCAATCATTCTCCGCGACGTCATCTGACGTTGTCATCGATACGACGGTCTTAGGCGAAACAGTCGGAGACGTTCACGCAAGTATCGTCGTGGAGGGCGATCTCAGCGGGCAGGTTGCTGTCGGTACGAACATTACCAGATGCGCGTGGATCATGTGCATGGCAATCTCGTCACGATCATGCGGCAGGATGAGCGGCCGCGTGTGGAGCGGCGGGCTTCGCCGGCTCATCTCCTGCCGCGAAGGGCGCAGGGCTTCCTCGATCGTACGCTCGAGACCGGAAGAGCGATCGCGGCGGTCGCCGAAGGCGAGCCTATCGAGTTCTGTGGCCCTCCCGGTTTTGGTAAGTCGAGTCTCTTACGCCACCTGGCACACCATCCGGGGCTCACGGTCGTAGGTGGGGTGGCGCATCTGCCCTCCAGGCGGCAAGCGTTGGACGATCTGCTCCAGTCCTTGTTCGGGGTCTTTTACGAATGCGACACCTTGTACAAGCCGAACGGTGGGGCCTTGCGGCACTACCTGAACAACGCCGATGCGCTGATCCTGCTGGACGACATCGAGCTAGGGCGTGAAGAGCTCGAAGAGCTGCTCGACTTCGCTCCCGCTTGCCGCTTCGTGACCACGTCGTCGGCCGGGCGGGTGGGGATTCCGCAACAGTCGGTCGCGCTACCAGGGTTGCCTGAGGATGATGCCCTCGCGCTGATCACGCGTGGACTTGGCCGCTCCCTCGCGGACGGCGAGCAGGCCGCGGCTCGCAGGCTTAGTCGAGCCGTCCGCGGATCCCCGCTGCAGTTGCTGCAGGCGGTCGCGCTTGTGGACAGCAGCGCGCGTTCCTTGGCGAGCGTGGCCGACGAGATCGACTCCCTGACCCCACAGGCGATGGAGTCCGTCGCGCGGCCGGACCGCAAGTTGCTCGCAGCCCTCGCGGTCGTTCCCGGCCTCCTGCTCGACGCCGAGCTGGTCCACGCGCTGACCGGTCTTCCGCAAGCTCAAGAGGCGTTAGAGGGGCTTGCGGGCCGCGGGCTAGCGCAAGCTCATCCCGTCTTTGGGGCTCCCACCCGCTACGGGGTACCAGACGAGGTCGGCCACGCCATCCGTGAGTCATGGGACATCAACGACGCTGCACACCAGGTGCAGGTCTACTTCGCTGAGTGGGCGAAGAATGCTCGCGGAGGACCCGATCCCTCGCGCCAAGATGTTGAGGCGGGGCGAGAGGTCATGCAATGGGCCGCCGAGGCTGGCGCTGGGCGGACGTTCGCGCTCTCGGCCTGGCGGTCGAAGGGACCTTCGCGCTGCAGGGGCGTTGGGACGCGTGGCGGTCCACGCTCGAAACCGTCCTCGACGCCTCGCGAGCCCTTGGCGATCGCGCCGTCGAGGGCTTTGCCCTGCACCAGTTGGGTACACGAGCCCTTTGCCTTGGTGAGACCGACGTGGCGATCGGGTTGCTTCGTCGGGCTCTCGACCTGCGCCAAGGTCTCGGAGATCGGCAAGGTGCCGCAGTTACCCGGCATAACCTCAACCTGCTCGTCTCACCAGCGGTTGTGCCACAGACGTCCCCGCCAAGGGCCGCTACCCCGGGGACGACCGTCGCCGGACCTGTCCTGAGGCGGTCCGCCGACGCAGTCCTGCTGATCCTCGTGCTCGGGGTGTTGGCCTGGATGGCGCTTCGTCCAGATCCGGGTGTGGAGCCCGGGAGTGCTCCCGTAGACATAAGGGTGGAGGGACCGGCGCTTCCCGCGGGTTTCGCCGAGCTCACGCCGCCGTCAGTGGACTTCGGTGAGCAGCCGCTGGGCGTGAGCACCGCCCCGCAACGAGTGACCGTGACAAATGCGGGCTTGGGTCTACTCCAGCTTGGCGACGTGACGATCGAGGGTCCCCATACGGGCGACTTCAGCCTCGTTGACCGCACCTGCACTGGCATGACCCTCGCGGCAGACGAGAGCTGCACCGTCGCTGTGGAGTTCACGGCCTCCGCCGCAGGTCCGCGTACCGCCGCGCTTTCCTTGTCGCTGCCAGGTCTGAACTCCAACGCCGTCGCGCCTCTGATCGGCTCCGGCAGGGTTGCGCCACGGCAGGTCGACGCGCCGCCACCCCCACCGGCGGCCATCGAATCTCCGCCGGCAGTGGAGCCCCCGCCCCCGGCCGTGGAGCCCCCGCCCCCGACCGTTCTTTCGCCGCCAGCAGTTGAGGAGCCGGTTGAGGAGCCGGTCGAGGAGCCGCCATCGGAGGGCTGCTTGGGGGAGGAGGAGTGCGACTCGCCTTACTCAGAGAGTTTTTAACGGACGAGATGACACGGCCATCCGGAGGAGGTTCCATGAGCGATGAGCGGACGCACGGTGACCGTATCGACGCGCAGATCACCGTCGGCGGTAACCTCAGCGGTCAGATGGCCGTGGGCAAGCGGATCGAGCAGCGGCACGTGGCGAACGCGCCCGGCGCGATCACCGAGGCCGAGAGGGCGGAGCTCCACGGTGTCATTGAGGCGTTGCGCGTGGAGATTGCGACGCAGGTTCCTCCCGAGCTACAGGATGCGGCGATGGAGCGGGTCGAGGAGCTGGAGGAGGCCGTGACCGCCGAGAGGCCAGACCTGTCGACGATGGAGTACGTCCGCAACTGGTTCACGAAACGCTGCCCGGCGGTAGCCAAGTCCGTGACCGGCGTGATCGTCCATCCCATCTGCACCAAGTTGGCCGCTGCAGCCGGAGACGCGATGGTGGCGGACTTTCACCAACGCTTTGGCGTCTTCTGACGTGACGGACCCGTTTCGCGGGTGACCGGCCGCGGGCGGTGGGTCAGCCGGCGGAGCTCTCGGGGTGATCGGGGGAGCCGAGGCGGAGGTGGTCGTGGAGGTGGTCGTACAGAACCTCATCCTGGCCTCGGCGGCCACCACTGGCCTGGTCACCTGGGGCTTGGCTGGACACCTCCCGCTGCCACTCGGCTCCGCCGCTCCGCCTGGAACCCTGCCTCTTAGCCCAATTGAGAGGAGTAGGCTGCCGGTCGCCGCCGACAGCCGCCGATCCCGAGGAGTACGGACATGAGGACCGCATCGCTCCGCAGAAGCGCGTCACTGCTGGCGGTGTCGCTGGTCGCAACGGCCTGCGGTGGTCGCTACGACACCCGGCCCGCGTCGGAGGGAGCCCCGCCGGTGCCGGCGGTCACCGGGGCGATCGAGGCCACGGATCAAGAGACCGACGGGTCGACCGTGACCCTCACCTCCGCCGAGATCACCGGCGCGCGAGGGTGGATCGCGGTCCACTCCGAGGTCGACGGCAATCCCGGTCCGGTGCTCGGAACGGCCGAGGTCCCGGAGGGCTCGAACAACGACGTCGAGGTGACCCTTGGCACACCTCTGACCTCCAGCGCCGCCGTCTGGCCCATGCTCCACGTCGACGACCACGAGCTCGGCTTCTACGAGTTCGGCGCGGTCGAAGGCGCCGACCTTCCCGTGACGGTCGACGGCGAGATCGTAATGCAGCGCATCCAGCTGACCGTCACCTCCCCGTAAGGGGCGTTGGAGTGGCCATCGTGCTTCGCTGTAATGAGATGAGAATCGGCTACGTGTCGCCCGGTTTGCCGGGTTCGCGCCAGTTGGTTGGCGGCCTGTTCCTGCACTGTGCAGAGTTATGCCGGTAGTTCGGCAAAACTCTGCACAGTAGCGCCCGGCGCTTCGTTCGATGCCTCGCTCGAGCGCGGAAAGGTCACGGGATGCCTGGTTTGCCTGATTCTCATCCTCCGGGGAGGCGGCGCCAGCCGCCATGAGCTGCTGTGCAGAGTGAGGCCGCACTAAAGACGGCGGGGAGGGCGCTCGGCGATCGATGCCCAGAAGGCCACGGCGGCACGCTCGTAGGCCAGGCCGAAGTGCAGCGTGGCGCGGGAATGCTCGTCCGCGCGGCGGGGGAGCTGCGCGTCGATGGTCTCGTAGACCTCGAGGCGCTGCCGGTGCGATCGCTCTTGGTTGCGGGCCAGCGCGGCGACATCCTCCGGAGTGGCTAGCGTTCCGAAGAAGAGCTTCAGCAACGCGACGTCACGGATCCCGGTGGGCTCGGGGGTCGGGTCCGCGAGCCACTCCCGCAACGCGTTCTCACCCTCACGCGTGATGGAGAAGGTCCGTCGGCGGCGGCCGCTCTCCTCGCGCTTCTCCAAGAGCAGGCCACGCTCGACAAGGCGTGGCGGCTCACTGTAGAGCTGCGAGTGCGGGAACGACCAGAAAAACCCGAGAGTCTGGCCCACGAACTGCTTCAGGTCGTAGGGCGTAGACGGGCCGTTCCTGGCCACACAGCCGAGCACCAGGTAGGACGTCGGGGTGAGGCCTTCGGCTGGCATGGCAACAGTTTACCGTACGCTCAATACCGTCTAGATCATACGGTACAAGGAGGACTCAGCCATCTTCGGCATGCGACCCGAGTGCGAAGAGTCCCTCGGCCAGCTCGGCGGCCATCCCGAGCTGCGCGAGGAGCCGCTCGCCCCGCGTGGAATCCTGGCCGAGCTGGGTGACCAGCTCCAGGCCAAGGAACAACGACGTGACTCCGAACGCCACGTCCTCGCTCGGCACCATGCCGGCGAACGGCGTGCCCTCCAGGACCCGTTCCAAGACGTCTCTCACGAGCGCGATCCACGGCTCGAACACCGCGAGCAGTCGCTGGCCCAGCTCGGGATCCGAGGCCGACGCGGCGAGCAGTTGGGTCAGGATCGTGACGTTGCCCGCGGCGTCCTGGCGGTATAGCGCCGTGGCGACCTCGACGAGCTCGCTCAGTGTCCGCACGCCGGCCAGCCGCTGCCCGTAGCGGGTGATAGCGTCCGCGCTGTTGTGCTCCACGGCGGCGACGAGAAGGTCGGAGATCGTGCCGAAGTGGTAAAAGATCAACGCGGCGTTGAAGCCGCCGGTCTGGGCGATCGCGCGGGCGCTCGTCCCGACGACACCCTCCTCCTTCAGCGTGCGGAGCGTGGCCTCGATGATCCGCGCCCGGGTGTCCGCTCCCGACTGCGAGACCCTCCGGCCGGTCACCGAACCTCCGGGTAGCCAGGGACGGCCGCGCGCCTGCGGATCCTGCTGAAGATGAGCAGGTTCACGAAGTGGAGCACCGCCAGGGACAGCAGGAGCGAGCCGAGCTTGTGCGCGAGGATCTCCAGCGCCTCGACCGGTCCCGCCGCCGGCTCCGCCCGCAAGATGATGAAGGCGTAGCCCAGGTTCAACATCGAGAAGCCCGCCACGAGCAGCCGGTTCACCGCCCCAGCCAGCTCCGGCCGGTCCCGGAACACGTCCTCTAGGAACGCCGCGCCGTTGCGGGACAGCATTCTCGCGAGCCATAGCGACAACCCGACGCTGGACCCCACGTAGATCAGGTACACCACGACCAGGTAGCCCACCACCGCCTCCTTGATCGATCGCTTTGATCAATTGCTTTGACCGAACGATCAAAGCGTGCGATCAAGAGGCCCGCATGTCAAGCGGACCAGCCGAGGAATCGCTCGCCGACCTGCAGCGTCACGAACCACACGGTGATCGCGATCGCCGGCATCAGCAGCACCTTGGCGGGCGCCAGCCGGTAGATCCGGAGCGCCGTGACCAGCAGCGCCGCCCATACCGCATTGAGGAGGACAATGGCCCACGCCGGCGCCAGCAAGCCGAGGGGCAGGTACAGGAACACCCCGACCGCCACATGGGCGACCAGCCCTATCATCCCCCACACCTTCGCGCGTTGCATCGTTCCGACCCCTCCCGACGTTCCGTTCGGATTCCGGCCATGACCCCTGGCGCGTAACGTATACGCGACAAAGATGGCCACATGACAATCCACTGGCAGCTCACCTGTCGGCTCACCGACCATCTGCAGCCGGCACCTGCTCGGTGGCCCGTTGGACGAAGGCGGCAACCTCGCGCTGCTGGGCAATGGAGACCGAACCCGACGAGGTCGCGCGCGACCTCGTCCGCCAGTCGTCGACGGAGCCAGGTATCGCCGATGCGAGACGTCAACGCATTTCAGCGGACCCCCGAGCTCGCGCCTGGCCTCCCGCGCAAACGCACGCGCCGATGCGCCGTCCCGGGGACGCCGCCCGACTGAGCCGCGCTCGGCCTTATGGTGCGCGCCGTCAACGGGGTGAGGACGTCCTTGGTCGTGACGCATATGTACCAAGGGACGCCTGCCCATCGGAAAGCATCAGAGGATACGGTACCCGACCCGGGACCTTATTAGATCCTTGGCTCCATTCTCATATGATCAAATCCGCCGTAAGCTACACCCTTCAACGTTTCTTAATGGACTCATTGATTCAGTCATGACGACGGAGCAAGCATGGCTTTTCGGGGAGGTTTTGGTATGCGGCGGTTGAGGTCGGGGCCGGGGTCGGGGTCGGGGTCGGGGTGGGACGCGATCGTGATCGGGGCGGGTCTGGGTGGCCTTTCGACGGCGGCCTATCTGACCACCAACGGTGTGCGCACGATTGTGGTCGAGCAGTACGACGTGGCCGGCGGGTGCAGCCACGTCTTTCGCCGCAAGCGCCTGTTCGAGTTCGACGTGGGCGTGCACTACCTGGGCGACTGCCAGCCCGCCGGGATCATCCCCACGGTCCTGCGCGGCGTCGGCCTGGACGCCAAGATCGAGTTCCTCGAGATGGATCCCGACGGTTTTGACACCTTGGTGTTTCCCGAGCTGACCTTCCGCGTCCCGCGCGGCTGGGAGCACTACCTCCAGCGTTTGACCGACGCCTTCCCCAGCGAGCGGGCCGGGCTCCGAAAATGCGTCAAGGTCCTGGCAACCGTCGGGCACCAGGTGTGGCAGCGGGCGGCGCCGGCCACCAAGCTGGGCATGCTGCCGTATGCGCTCAAGGCGCCGGCGACGGCGCGGTGGGGCCTGCGCCCGCTGGTCGAGCTGTACGACGCTTGCAAGCTCAGCCCCGCCGCCCGCGCCGTGATTGCCGGCCAGTCAGGGACCTATGCGGCGCCGCCGTCGCGGGTGGCGGTGTCGGTGCATGCGGGGTTGTTGCATCATTACATCGGTGGGGGGGCGTATTACCCGCGTGGGGGTGGTCAGGTGCTGGCGGCTCACTTGGTCGATGTCATCTGTAGCCATGGTGGCCAGATCCGTACCGGGGCTCGCGTCGAGCGCATCCTGATGGCGGCGGGCCGGGTCGCGGGCGTGGCGCTGCGCGATGGGCAGCGTCTGACCGCGCCGGTGGTCGTGTCGGGCGCGGACCTCAAGCGCACGTATCTGGAGCTGGTGGGCCGGGAGCACCTGGCGGCCAAGACGGTCGGGCGGGTGCAGGGCTATCGCATGGCGTTGCCGTTGCATTGCGTCTATCTGGGCTTGGACATCGATCTGGCGCAGCGCATGCCGAACACGAACTACTGGTGTCACCCCACCCTCGACTCCGAGGCGATATATCAGCGTTGCTACGCGGGCCAGCTGCCCGACGAGCTGTTGGCCTATATCACGTCGGCGTCGGTGAAGGATCCCTTCAGTGCGCATATCGCTCCGCCGGGTGGGTCGAGCATGGAGATCATGACGGTCGTGCCGCCGGACTACCGCCTGTGGGGTGTCACGGACGGGCCGGCGGCGGGTGAGCGGTACCGTCGCCTTGCTGATTATCGTGCCATCAAGGGGGAGATCACTGAGGCGTTGATCGAGCGTGCCGGTCGGGTGATCCCGGGGTTGGGGGAGCATATTGTCTGGCGGGAGGGTGCGACGCCGATCACTCAGGAGCGTTACACGCTGTCCTCGGGTGGCGCTTGTTACGGTCTGGAGCATGCGCCGGATCAGGTCGGTCCGCGCCGGCCGGGCCCGAAGACCGCGATCCGCGGCCTGTACCTGGCCGGCCACAGCACGCTCCGCAGTTACGGTGTCGCGGGAGCGATGTTGGGTGGCGTCGACGCCGCGGGTGCGGTGGTTGGCCGCGATTTGGGGGCTGAGGTGAGGGCCGGTCGTGTCTTTGGTGATCCGTCGCGGTTGACGGCGGGCGGGCCAGGCTGGGACGCGCTGGAGGCCTCCCGCCGGTTGGGGGGCAAACCCGCTCCCACCAACCGCGAACCCGCACCTCTGGCGTGACCAGCAGCCTCCTCGAACAGAGGTTTAGGGAGTATGTGCACCGACGTTCCTGTTCGCGAGCCAACGCTGCTTGGTACTAGTACCGACACGTGCGCTGCACTGCAAGCCTCCGCGCCTCGGGGCGGTCTTGCTTCGGATCGATGCGCGGAGGGGATACAGTACCCGACCTGGGACTCTTTTTGAATCTTTCGCTCTATTCCCATGCGATCTGATTTGCCGTAGCGTAACTCCCCCAACAGAACGCGCAGGGGGAATCTACAGTGGCACTGCCACGAATATGCCAACTGCCTGAGAGTGTTCTAAAGGAGTTGCCCTTCGGGGTGGTAGAGCTTCAATAAATTACTCGTGCTCGTGGGTTCTTGGGTGACGGATAGCGGTTTCGTCGACACATGGGGGTGGACTTCGCCGACGCGAGCCGGGACGGTCGCTCGCCCGAATGTCAAAGAATTACGACAGGACCGGTAAGGTCGCCTCATAAGTACGGTGGCATTCGATTGTCCCTACACCGTATTTCTGCAGCGGGGTATGCGGGCCTCGCGCTATGACCCGGCCGCTGGGGTCGCGCCAAGCTCGCCGAGTTGACCTTCGCTAATGACAGCCAGGTGTACGACGCGCGTTGCTATTCTCTGCCACTTGCGAACTGAGTAGGGCGAAGTGGGGTTCGCCGTGCAACGTTGGCGTCTCGTTACCCCTGTTTCCACAGCAGCAGTCGTCTTGATTGCTGACCGTAAACCAACGGTCACGAATAATTAGGGGCATCGCTGTTCTGTTTCTGGTATCGTTGATGTTTCCCGCGTGAGTGGAAAATGATACAAATCCTTATCATCGATGATATTAGGGTCAACTCGGAACAGTTGGCCCAAAGCCTCTGCGATCAGCGGTGGATCAGTGAAGTTGCGACGGCCACCGACCTGCAAGAGGCGCTTCATTGCCTCGCGAAGTATGTCTTCGATGTGGTGTTGCTGAGCATGGCGTCCGCGCAGAGCATGACGATCCTGCGCACCATCACCGGGAACGTATCGTCGCCCCCCGTGATCGCGCTCGGTGTGCCAGAGGTCGAGGAGCACGTGCTTGCCTGTGCCGAAGCCGGCGCTGCTGGCTACCTGCCCAAGCGGGGGTCTTTCGCGGACCTCCTGAGAGTCATGAAGAGCGTGGCCCGTGGCGAGGCGGTCCTACCGCCGCGTATCGCTGCGACACTGCTGCGCCGGGTCGCCACGCTCGCCGCTCAGGGACAGCCCGACCCGAACCACGCCCGCTTAACCCCTCGCGAGCGTGAAGTGCTTGCACTTATCGAGAAGGGGTGGTCCAACAAGGACATCGCCAGACACCTTTCCATCGAGGTGCGCACGGTCAAGAACCACGTCCACAACATCTTCGACAAGCTCCGAGTGCGCTCCCGCGGCGAAGCGGCTGCGGTAGCGCGGACGGCACTCAGCACCATCCCGCCAGGCCGCTCCCCAGCCTGAGCGAGGACGGCAATCCCCCGCGCCCGTGGTTGAGTGCATCCCGCAGCGGACCGCGCGTACTGAGATGAGAATCGGCTGCCCGTCGCCCGGTTTGTCGGATTTTTGCCTTAAGAGCGGCGGCGTCAGCCAGCATTTTCCTGCACAGTACGGCGAAGTGCTCCACCAGTGCAGGAAAGCCGGCTGCACGCGCCCGCACATCGGTCCGAAGCGCTGTGGACAGCGACTGTTCAGGCGTGCGCGCAGACGCAGGTCATCGCGCGGCGCTCGGCGACCGTCGGGTGCCGATGCAGCACCATGGCGACGACCATGGGCAGGAAGACGACGGCGTTGTAGAACAGGTGCAGCTCGACGCGGGGAACGATGAGCTGGACGATGCTGGTCGGGATGGGACGGCCCAGCAGATAGAATCCGGTGGTCGCCTGGATGAGCAGAAGCAGGTGCTCCATGTGGTGCCAAATCTGAATGCCGAGGGCGATCTTCCACCAGGTCCGTGCCCGTCCGGTGAAGCCGGGGAGCAGCGCCGCGAGCCCGATCAGCATCACGAGGGCGTATCCGTAGTGCAACCATTCCGAGCCGATTAACCAGGGGAACGGAATGCCCAGAGCACCCCGGGCCTCAGGCACCGGCCAGCCGAACACGTAGATCTGGATCGCCTGGGCGATGTGTTCGACCCAGTGTGCCAGGACGACGACGAGGAAAAGCGAAAGCGCGATCTTGTGATGCGGGCCGTTCAACTCCTCAAGCCGGCGACGCGGGCGCTCGGCCGTGATTGTCGTATCTACCATTTACTGCCTCCAAACGAAAGCGTCACACAATTACCAGGAGTCCCAGTGGAGGATGTTTTCGAGGGGGACACGGTATGCGGGCTTGAACTCGGTTCCCTTCGAGTACGCGACGGGAACGAGGGCCGCTTGCATCACTTCTTCATAGGGTATGTTGAGGATGCTCGCGGCCTCTTTCTCGTAGAAAAGGTGGACGCTCGTGTAGCAGGTACCAAGGCCTCTTAAGCGTGCCGCCAACATAAAGCTCCATACTGCGGGAACGATCGATCCCCAGACCCCGCTCTGGGCCGCAACGTGCTCACCGTCCGCGCGTCCGCCATAGAAGCACGGGATCACGTGAACCGGCACCTCGTGCAGGTGATCGGCCAGGTAGGCGCCTGATGCGGCGATACGAGGCGCGCTCTCCTGCTGCCGGGGGTCTTCAAATTTGAGCTTTTCCACGGCAGCGGGAAGGTCCTTATAGACATCCGCCCCCCTACGCCACACCTCCGCCAGGGCGGCACGCTTGGCGGGATCGGTGACGATTACGAAATGAACGCTTTGCATATTCGATACGGTCGGCGCTTGCTGGGCTATGGAAAGACACTCTTCGATCACCTCCCGCCCGACCGGCCGGGTAAGGTCGAGCCGTCGGCGAACCGAGCGGGTCGTGGTGAGAAGCTGGTCAGGGCTCAAGGCCAATGTCGTGCTCATGACGCCGTCTCCTTAAAGGCACTCGACGATCCGTATCCAACGGCTCACTTAGTCGAGGCGCCCATACCCCCCTCGGTAGAACAGCAGTGGCCACCCCTGATGCATCACGCCAAGGCCTACGACCCGGCCGAGGGCGATCACGTGATCTCCCGCATCGTGCTCAGCCTGAGTCCGGCAATCGACCCAGGCGAGCACGTCGTCAAGCAGTGGAGAGCCAGTCACCGGGGCGCACCGCCAGCCGACGCGGGAGAACCTGTCCCCGTCCTTTGCGGCAAAGGCACGGGAAACCGCCTCCTGATCCTCCCGGAGGATGTTGATGCAGAAGGCCCCCGAGGCCTTGATGCGGGGCCAGCTGGAGGAGGCCTTTGCCGGGCAGATCGAGACGAGCGGTGGGACGAGCGAGACCGACGTGAGGGATTGAATGGTCAAACCGATCGGCTGATCACCGTGCATGGCGGTGACGACGGCGACACCCGTACAAAAGTGGCCCAGCACCTGGCGGAAGTGAGCAGGTTCGAAGGCTCCGACGTCATCCGGCACATCCCGGGAGGCTCGCGGAGGGTGCCTGCCAGATATTACGGGTTGGCTGAGACGTTCAGGTACGATTACTTCACTTCTACCGGTCGCCATAGCGATGCCCTTCTGCAAGTGCCTCGCGAGATCTCTGCATCTCCATACCGTTTGAGCCACCCGACCTCAAGAGCGTCTCAAAGACATCGCGAATCGCCTCGGGGATGGCGGAGGGATACAGCGTTCCATTCTCCCGTCGCATGCAGGCGGTCTCGTGATCGCCACGCGCCACGAGTGTCGGCTGGCCCGGTGCCATGCGCCAATACTCGAACACCATGGCGATGCGGTTCTGTTGCAGGTATTTCAGGGTCATGAGCACGAGCACCTCGTCGAACGGATGAAGCTGGTCGAGGTATTCGCACGAGCACCGTATGGTGACCAATGCCATCCCGTGGCTGAGCTCATCGAGTACCTCAGGCGCGTACTGTTGGAGGAATAACTCGCGACAGCGACCTTGCCAGCTAAGGTATTTCGAGAAGTAGACATTACCAATAAAGTTCGTGTCCTCAAAGCTCACGACGTGGTGATACTCAAAGCTCTTCATGGCGAACCCGGCCCTACGAGGACGCCGACGGCGAGGTCTGTCCTGCCAGGGTTACCCCGGAGCACGGTGCTCGCGATCACGTGCTGGCCGGCGACGAGGCAGATCCAACCGTCGGCTTGCGTCGATCGGATTGAAAGCGCGGTGGCGGGTGGCAGTCCGGCTTTCACGATGCACTCGCCCGCAACCCACGCGAGCGCTCCCGCCTCCCTCCCACTTCCATCGATGGCTCGAGCGACCGCCTCGGCGAGCTCCCAACGCGCGGGGCCGAGCACGTCTCGCCACTCCACCTCGGTGCACCGGTCGACCCGCTCGAGATCGCATGCGGTGACGCCTCCGCCGGCCACGGCCAGCGTGAAGTCGTCGGCGTGAGCGGTCGACACAGAGCCCTGCGCGGCCTCCGGACGACCGTCGGCGCGACGAGCCAGGCTGGTGTCCTCGCCGAGCAGTAGGCGAAGGGCGCGGTCGCTGCGGCTGCGCCGCTCGCCGCCGGAGCGTTGCAGGGCGACACGAAGGTCGGGGCGGGACAGGAGGTCTTGGAGGCGGTGCTCTACCATGACCCCCAGCAAGGCGTCGGGGATCTCTCCCGCCGGTCTTCGCGCGGCCGCCAAGCGACAGCGAGCCTGTGACCATCGTTCACACAGCTCGCCATCTGGAGTGCGGATCTCGATATCCCAGACCTGCTCTGTCTCGGTCCGCATCCGTTCCGTACCAACGACGATCGCGAGGTCGCCGGTCAGCTCTTTGAGCCGCTCGATGCGGGCAACACCGACCGGAAGGAGCGGAAGGTGCGGCGCGGACGCCTGGAGGCAGTGAATGACGGCGTCGCGGGCACCCGGGTCCCCAAGCAACAGGTCGGGCGACAGGAAGACGCTGAACCATTTCTGCTGCTTCAGCTCGACCTCGGCGACGCAGGAGCTTGCCGCCAAGCTGCGGTATCCGCGAAGGCGCCGGAAGCGACCCGACTGGAACAACAAGCGGTCGTAGAGATCGCGCTGCGCATCCACCGCCTCCGCTGCGCCAGCCGCTCGTGCCTGCTCCATCGGAGGCGAAGGCGACGAAACGGTCTCGTCGAAGAGGCAGCGGGCTCGCATGTGGTCGGTGAGGAAGTTGGTAGTGCTGCTGCGCAGGACCACGTCGACATGCCCATTCTCGGCGAGGCTGGCCACCCTGAGAACGAACTCTCCCTCCTCGGGCATGACCACGGGGTGGACGAACTCGACATGCTCGAAACACGCGGGGGACGCATCGTCCCCTCGGACAGCGGCTGCCGCTTGCGCCATCGCCTCCATCGCCATCACGGCGGGAAAGATGACATTGCCGTCCATGACGTGGTCCGGCATGTAGAGGTCCTTGTCGGCGCGCACCTTCGTGTCGACGACGAGCTCGACACCTGGGTAATGCACCTGTGGCTGCTCCAGGAACCTGAGCAACGGAAGGTCAGTGCGTGGGAAGACGAGGGCGGGGTTCTTGGCGAACCTTCCCGTCAAGACGACGGAGCCGCTCACGTCACCTCGGGCGAGCAGGTCCAACATCGCGCTGACCGCCACGTCCACGGGCATACAGTCGATTCCCTCGCGGCGAAGCGCCTCGACACGGCCGAGCCGCTCGACGATCCCGACGCCCGACCACGCTGACCATTCCAACGTCAGGCAACGGCAGCCTGGCCGGGTGGCCGCGAACCGCTGGACCTCGATCGCCATCCACTCGTTCGCTAGGCCGTAGTCGCCCTCGCCCTGCATGCCGGTCCGGGCAATGAGGGAGCCGAACGCGACGAGCAGGCGAAGGCTGCTCACGTCGATCGCCGCGAGCACGTGGCGAAGGCCGTCCACCTTTGGTCCCACGGTGGCCAGTGCGCGCTGCTCGTCCATCTCGCGTATCAGGCACGGGATGTTCATGCCAGCGCCATGAAGGACCGCGGTGACCGGGCCGAGCGCCTGTTCGAGCGCAGCCACCGCCTCGCTGACCTGGCGGGGGTCCGTGACATCGGCGGAGGCATAGGCCACCTCCACCCCAACCGCGCGAAGGCGCTCGAGGTTGGCGTCGAGCTCAGGGTCGTTCCCAGGGCTCGAGCGCCCCACCAGCGCAAGGCGCGCCCCGGTCGCTCGCCCGAGCGCGAGCGCGCACTCCGCGGCGATGCCCTTGCCTCCCCCAGTCACCAACAACACGTCGGCCGAGCCCAATCCCGGCGCCGGCTCCACCGGATCCGGGGCGAGGAGGCGCAGGACGGGCTCTTCCCGGCGGCCGTCAGCGCCGAGGTGCACCTGGGCGAAACCGTCGGCCGCTGCCACCTCGGCCACGATGGCGTCGGCCGCGTCAGCGGCATGATCGGGGTCGACGTCGACGACGCAGACGTTGAGGCGTCCGGATTCGAGGAACAGCGTGCGAGCGAAGGCTGATCCGCCTCCACCGTGCTGCACGACGAGGAAGTGGGTGGCGTCCTCGGCGGCCAATGCGAGCTTGGCGCCGGACAGCAGCAGCCCGAGATCTGCCTCGTCTCGTCGGGGGGAGAGGCAGACGGCGAAGCCTCGCGTCCCTGGTCCGTCCTCCAGGCGTCTCCTCAGACGCTCGGCGAGCGGGTGGCCGGGCGCCGACAGGACCACCCACTCACCGGCGCCGGCCTGCGGCTCCGCGCCTCGGAGCGGTCGTTGCTCGAGCTGGACGGTGAACGGTCGGACCCAGGGGCCGACCCCTTCGAGCTGGCGTGCCGGGCTCGTGCCCACACCTCCGGTCTCGACGAGCTCATAGAGGGCTCGGGCGAACTCCGCGACGGTCGCGGCGGCGAAGCTCGCCGGTGCCGCCGCTGGGGGGAGGCCGAGCGTCTGCATCGCCTCTTGCACGATCTGGCCTACCGTCACCGAGCTCATGTGGAGGTCGTCCAAGAGCCGGTCCTCGTCGCTCACCGCCGACTCTTCAAGCTCCACCCGCTGGGCCACGAGCGCGCGGACCAAGTCCGTGACCCGCTCGGGCGTCAGCTCACCGGTCGCGGGGATGTCGATCTTCGGGTCCACACGCTCGGGCCCAGCCCCGTCCTGGAGCAGATCAGGTGACACGACCTCGCATGGGCTGTTGAGGAAACGCTGAGGCCGATCGAGGTCGAACGGCCTGAGGACCCGGTCTTCGAAGAGCATGGCTGCCCGCACTGGCGCGCCGAGGGCGTGAGCCGCGGCGACGCCGCACAACAGGCCTTGGAGCGACTGCCCGCCCGCGTCCAGCGGGACCGCGGGAGCGATCTCGCCCACCAGCCCGCTGAGCACGCGACCCGGGCCGACCTCGAAGAAGATGTCCACCTCCTTGGCGGCCAGCGTTGCCGCGTCCGCGAAACGGACCATCGTGGTGAGCTGCCTGGAGAGCAGCTTCCGGAGGTCGGCGTCGCGCGGGAGCACCTCGCCTGTGACGGTGGACACCACCGTGCGCGTAAGGGATGCGAGCCGCATGCCCGCGAGATAGTCGTCGAGCAGCACCGCGGCGCCGGCCACCAGCGGGGAATGGAACGCGTGCGAGACCGGCAGCCTCACCGTTCGGATGCCGGCCTTGCTCGCCTTGCTCAGCACCAAGCCAACGGCATCCGCCGCTCCAGAGACCACCACTTGTTGGCTCGAGTTGACCCCGGAGACCACCGCGCCAGTCCCGTTGACGAGCTCGAGGGTGGTGACGAAGTCGGCGAAGATGCTAGCCATCGCCCCCTCCCGCGACTCGGAGCCGGTAGCCATCGCGTGACCTCGCGCCCTCGCGAGGTCGACGAGCTCGGCTTGGCCGAACGCCCCGGCCCAGTGGAATGCGCAGAGCTCCCCGAGGCTGTGCCCGACCGCGATGCTCGCCTCGATGCCGAGCGCGTCGAGAACGACGAGCCCGGCGAGTGACGCCGTCGCGATCGCGGGCTGCGCGACCTCCGTGGCGACGGCGTCTCCGCCCACTGGGAGGTTCGCTTGCTGATACAGCTCCGCGACCGAGGCAAAGCGGCGCCGCCACGCGCCTCCGTCCAGCGAGGCGCCAGAGCCCTGGCCCGGGAACAGAAACCCAATGTTCGGTCGGGCTTCGCCATGACCGAGGAAGAGGCCCCGATCGGCGTCCACGTGAACCCCACCACCGCCCTCCAAGAGCCGGATTGCCTCGTCGAGCTTCTCCGCGAGCTCCCGTGGTCTTGAGGCCACGACCCCGAGGCGCCACGCCGCCGTGGAGCGCTGCTCCGCGAGAGCCGCCGCGATGTCGCGCAGATCCCCTGTGGAGGCGCCGATGGCCCGCTCCCCGACGTGGCGGACCGCGGCGGCGAGGTCACTGCGCGTGGGCGCCCCGAGCAAGAACACCTCCGCATCCTGAGCGGTCGCGACCAGCGCCCGTGCCCGCCCGTCGACCACGGGGCGGGAGGGCGTGGCGGATGCGGACTCGATGATGAGATGAGCGTTGATCCCGCCGAAGCCCATTCCCGAGATCGCGGCCGCGGGTGCCCGGTCACTCGGCCAGGGACGGGCCTCGTCGAGGACGGTGACCAACGCCTCTCCGTCCTCGACGAGGGGGTGCGGCCGCTCGCATCCCGTGTTGGGCGGCAAGATCCCCGTGCGGACCGCCATCATCGCCTTGATGAGCCCCGCGACCCCAGCGGCCGCCATGGTGTGGCCGATGTTCGCCTTCACCGACCCGACGACCGCGGGAACCGTTGCGCCCCGCTCCTGCCGGAACTCTGAGAGCGCCTGCAGCTCGACGGTGTCACCGACCGCCGTCCCGGTCCCGTGACCCTCGAAGTACAGCACCGAATCGATGTCAACACCGGCGCGTTGATGCGCTCGCCGGAGCGCCACCTTCTGGCCGGTCACCTCGGGCCTCGTCATGCCGCCCGAGCCGTCGGACGATATGCCCCATCCCCGGATCACGGCATAGACGTCCTTGTGCTGCGCCACAGCGTCCTCGGCGCGCATCAAGACCACCATGCCGCAACCCTCTCCAGGCCAGAAGCCGGCCGAGCGCCGGTCGTAGACGCGCATGTCCTCTGGAGCCAGCGCACCAGCCTTGGCGAAGCCCACGATCTCGAAGGGGTCGATGCTCAGGTCAACGCCTCCCGCCAACGCAACATCGACATCGCCAGATACCAGGTAGCCGCAAGAGGTCGCGAGGGCGAGCAACGAGGAGGCGCAGGCGCCATCTACGGTGTAGCCCCCGCCTTGCAGGTCGAAGAAGTTGCAGATGCGGCCGGCGATGGTGTTGGCCAGCCCGCCGGCGAGCGTGTCCTCGTCCACCGGCGCGAAGGGCGCCTTGTACGACCGCTCCATCGAGCTCAGCAGCTCGTCGACCTTCGCGGGGGCCATGCCCGTCGCCTCGAGCTCGGATTGCGCGATCCGCCGGACATAGGGCCAGCGGAATCGCAGCATCTGGGCACGGGCGTAATCACCCGTCAGCGTGTTCCCCACGACGACACCTGTCGATTCTTTGGGGAGACCTTCGCCTTTCGGAAAGCCGGCGTCCTCCAAGGCTTCGTTCGTCATGTCGAGCGCGAGCCAATGGGCAATCTCAGTAGTACGAAAGGTGCTCCCAGGCACCCGGAAGCGGCTCCGGTCGAACTCGTAACCTTCCAAGAGCGCCGCCTGCCAGGCATAGGTCTTGTCTGGAGCGCGAGGGTCTGGCGATAGATAATCTTCGGACCGCATCCGCTCGGGCGGTATCCACCGGAAGGCTCGCCGCTGGCTGAGAGCGTTCTCCCACAGCTCGAGTGGAGTGGATGCCTGAGGATAGCGGCAGGCGACGCCGACGATGGCAATCTCCGGTCTCATTTTTTCTCCTTGTCAGACGGACGTCTCTGACTCTGGCTTCACCGCGCGGCACTCTGGTCAGAGGGCTCAACCAGGGCTTCGGTGGAAAACGTTGGCTCAGAGGTAGGGGGCCGCCTCGCCACGGTGACGGACGGGATGGCCCGGAAAGCGAGGTAGGCGCCGCGGATGCAACAGACGATCAGCAACGCGAGGAAGATAGAGAACACGAAGTGCCGGGCCATCAGGAGGCCGTAGACGGTCGCGACGCTGGCGCCGAAGGCGATCTGTCTTCGCGGCGCCATTGGAGTCGTCCCTGGGTCCGGCAACATATAGAAGGTGTAGATGAGGAAGGCCATGCTCGTCATCGGAGCGAGATTGGCGAGCACCGCGGTGTCGAACCAGGCCGCGCGGACAAGCGCTTGGAGCGCGAACGCTCCCACCCATGCGAGTATCAACGGTCCCTTTTTCGTAAACATCGTGGTGAGGAGCATGCCCAGGAACACGACCAGGGCGGGCAGGCCGATGTCCCAACCGCCGTGGAGATAGTGGGTGAACTGGTACGGCGGGACAACTCCAACCGTGGGGAGCAAGAAGAGCGTCGCGGCAATACCGGTGTTCGAGGGATTGAGAAAATGCCGTCGTGACCTGCCGATCGGCACTCGCAGCAACCGCTTCGACACCAACCCGACCGCGATCGCGAAAAAGATCGGGGCGAACCGATCGTTCGCGTAGAGGAGCATCACGATTGCCATCCCCGTGATGTGCGCGGGGAGCAGGTAGTCGATCGCCTGCTTGAGCCCACCACGCAGTGGGGTAGGCCGTCCCTGAACCGCCGCCTCGATAAGCTCGAGGGTGATCTCAATACCCCAGGCGCACAGGGCGGCGAAGAGCAATTGCGCCCACGACTGCTCGAAGCCGAGGACGGCATGGCCGACCACGTTCAAGAGCGTGATCGAGAATGCGAACCGCCGTAAGGCTCCAAGCCGCAGGTCTGTCGGCGCCATCCTGCGCAGGATTCTCTTGAAAAGCGTGGGGCGTTCACTCACATCAGTGGTGGCTGGCGGGTCCGTGCGCACGGGAAGATCAGTGAGCTCTTTCTTCACCTGTCAGCCTTCCGGAGAGGGATCGACGATCAGGTCATCGAGGGTCAGGTCGTGGCGTCCCGGCGTGACCTGAACGGTGCGAGCATGTGGAGCGCCCTGGAGGTCTCGCCATGACAGCGTGACGCTCAAGGGGACCTCCGGTGCGACGTCGCCGAGCCCGAAATGCAGCTCAGGGCTCCGCTTCCCCGTGTGGCCCCACCCGCCGTCAACCTGGCCGAGCAATCGAGTGCCGTCAGGAAGCGTGACGACCGCGGCCGCGCCAATGGCGGGCACCCGGCCAGGCTCGGTTCCCGCGGCGCCAACCTGACGATGGTGGAGGTTCAGCACGAGCGAGCGCCCGCATCGGGCACAGTCGTTGCGGTAGAGCCTCGAAGGCTCCCACTGGTTGGCGACGACGAGGTCGAGATCCCCGTCCGCGTCGACGTCCGCGATCGCCAAACCGCGGCTGGAATCTGGGGAGCCAAGCCCGGCTTCGGCGGCCATGTCGACATAGCGCCCTCCGTCGCCGCGAACAAAGAAGCGGTTGGGCTCGTGCCCGCTGATGTCCGCGCCCGGTCGGAAGTTGGGCCACCAACGCACGTCCCGTATCAGGGGGTCGAGGGTGAAGGCGAACTCGGCAAGGTCTGGCCAGCGATTGGTCTCTCCCTTCAGAAAGCCCGTCGCCACCACGATCTCCGCCTGCGTGTCGTTGTCGAAGTCCCCGAAGCGGGCGTCCCACGACCAGCCGGTCTGCGCGACCCCCAGCGGCCGGCTGGCGTCACGGTAGGCGTTGAGCTCGCCGCGATTCCCGTCGCTGACGAACAGGAAGTTGCTCTCGTGGACACCGAAGTTGCTGGTGATGTTGCTGACGAAGAAGTCCAGGCGCCCGTCCCGGTTCACGTCGGCGAAGTCCACCCCCATGCTCTTGAACGAGTCATGCCCCAGCACCTTGGACGGTGGCGTCGCAAAGTCGAGGTCGCCCTCCACGAGGTCGAGCCGGATGTGCCCGGGAGTGGACCGGTTGCGCAGGAGCCGGTCGGGGCCAAAGTCGTTGGCGAAATAGAGCTCGGGAAGCAGGTCGCCGTTGAGGTCCGGCGCTCCTATGGCAAGCGTCCACCCCCGAGCCACGTCCTCGTCGAACGCGGGGACATCCTCGAACGTGACCGTGGGTGCGGGCGATGGCGCTGAGCCCGTTTGCCGCAGGATCCGGTTCCTCCCCCCGTTGAAGGCGGCGGAGAGGGAGTCGGGCATCTCGAACGCGTTGTCGGGACCCGAGTCGGCGGTATTGAGGATGTTCGACCCATCGGGGAGATAGTTCCCCACGACGATATCGAGCCGCCCGTCGCCGTCGATGTCGGCAAGGGTCAACGCGGGGGTGGCCCATCGCTGCCCGGTTGGGACGATGTCTTCGACCACGAAGCGGTCGGGCCCCAACGGGCCCCCCGCCTCCCGCTGCAGGAAGACCAGCGGCGTGCGGCCAAGGTAGGAGACGGTGGCATCGGGCAGGCCATCCGCGTTCAGATCGCCAATCACGCAGGAGCCAGGCGCCATCGTCGACGGATCGAACAGGTTTGGGGGTGGCTCCAGAAGGAACAGCGGGAACCGTGCGCCGGTACCTGGCGCGGGGCTGACAAGGACCTTGTCCCAGCGTGGATCGACGTGGCACAGCTCGTTGGCCACGCCGTCGCCATCCAGGTCACCTGCCGCCACTCCCGCGCCGACGCTCGACACCCACGCATCGACGTGCTGCAGACTGGGACGAACATCTCTCACGTACTGGGCCGGTCCATCCGGCTCGGGTAAGGGCAGAGCCGTGAAGTGGAACTGTGACTGCGGTTCATCGCTGCTCAAGCCATATGCCTCGACCTGATTCGCGAGCAGGGCGACCGCGACCAATCCGAGCCCGACGGCCTTGGTGAGATGGCGGCGCGGGATTGCAACGGTCAATGTGACACACCCAACCCCTGGATCGCTGAGCGCGTCTGCGCCCTCCAGCGCTCGTAGCGGTTCGGATATGGGTCAGGCGGCCCATCCGCCAACGCCTGGTCACGCGCCTGGAACCCGATCTGGGCCAGCTCCGTATCGCCACTCGAGCAGATCACCTTGCTTGCCGCCGCGGTGTGAGGCGAGGGGTTGCCTCCTCGCCAGCGGGCCATCGCGGCCAACGCGACACCGACCTGCAGATGCCCCAGCTCCGCGCCGGCGTTGGTGGCCAGGCGGCCGAGCGCCTCCTCGTCGACCCCTCCGGCGTAGGCGGCGGCGAGCCCGACGCCGCTCACCAGGTCGGCCTGCCGCGTCGGCTCGAACGTCCGTACCCGCGCGATCACCCGGTCGACGTCCGCGCCCTCCACGAACCAGAGGCTCCGCCCGAGGCCTTGGTCGAAGGCGCGGGCCGCGTAGGCGGACCGGAACGACGGGCGCTCTTGGCGGTCGATGGCCCGTGGCCAGTTGAAAAAGCCGTGGTGGAACCCGTAGCCGTCGACCACCAGCCACCTGGACTGCTCATCGCAGCGGGGCAGGAACCGCTCGAGGCGAGCGCGGCCGCGGGGCAGGCGCGCGAACGCCAAGCCCGCGCCGACGTGCGCGATCTCGACGTGGGAGCTTCCTAGTCCGTCGACGAAACCTCGCCACCGGTTCGTCCGGCGGGGATCGACTTGATCGAGCACCGTCAGCGCCATCCCCACGCCCTCGAACGCGAAGCCACGCAGCTCACTGTCGACCACTCCGAGGCTGAGGCTGAGTACCTGCGAACCCGCGCCAGCAAGCGCGGCGTCGTAGCCGTGCAGTAACGCGCTTCCGATGGTTTCGATGCGGGCTCTCGCGCCCGTATCCGTCACCCGAAAGCCACGAGCAGTACACATAACCTCTCGTAACTCCGCGCCGAACGCCGCTCGCCTTACGGCCGTGAAGAAATTAAGCATCTTCTACCTTTCGTTCGCCGTGAAAGCGCCTCAGAAAGCTTGACCGAGGTTTGCCTGCAAAGCAGCAGCTTGTTTCTGGATGCATTTCCCCTGGGAGTGAAGAGCCATCATCCTATGGAACATCTCAACGCCGGGGAATAGAACAAAAGATCTAAAAAAAGTACCAGGCGGGGGACTGGACCCACAGGCCGGCTTTCGCCATGGACGGCCTGGCACCACTTGATCGCCTGGCGTTCTCGCGATAACTTGTTTCCGATAACTTATTGATGATAAGTTGTCGTGAGATAGGCGCTGTTGCGATGTTTGGCTCGTTCGCCCGGTTTCTCGTCAGACGCCGTGTTGTCGTTCTTATCGCCGCGGTCGTGGCGTTCGCGCTGTCCGGCATCTTCGGCCGCGGAGTCGAAAGGAACCTCACCAGTGGCGGCTTCGCCGACCCGGGCACGGACTCCATCCGCGCCGCGGAGGTGCTCGACCGCGAGTTCACCGGGGGGAGCCGGAACCTCGTCCTGCTGGTGACCGCCGAGGAAGGGGTCGACAGACCGGCGGCGGTCAGGGCCGGCATGGCGCTCACCGAAGAGCTCGCGAGCGAGGAGGGCATCGCCAGCGTCGAGTCCTACTGGAGTCTCCGAGTGCCTGCGCTGGCGTCGACCGACGGTACCCAGGCGCTCGTGCTGGGCGAGATCCTGGGTGATGAGGACGAGGTCATCGAACGGCTGGAGCAGCTCACCGCCACCTATACCCGCAGCGATGACGTGCTCGACGTATCGGTCGGCGGCTTCGCGGAGGCGTTCCGGCAGGTCAGCGAGACGGTGAGGGCCGACCTCACTCGCGCGGAGCTGATCGCCTTCCCGATTGTCCTGATCCTGCTGCTGCTCATCTTCAGGTCTGTCGTCGCGGCGCTGCTACCGCTCGCGGTCGGAGCGGTCGCGGTCGTCGGGACGATCGCGATCCTTCAGCTGCTGGCTGGCGTCACCGACGTTGCGGTCTACGCGCTGAACCTGACGACTGCGCTGGGCCTCGGTCTCGCCATCGATTACAGCCTGTTCATCGTGAGCCGTTTCCGGGAGGAGCTTGCGCGCGGGCTCGCCGTGGATGACGCGGTTGTCCGAACCCTCGAGACCGCGGGCAAGACCGTCGTGTTCAGTGGTGGCACGGTGGCCATCTCGCTCGCGGCGTTGCTGGTCTTCCCGCAGGTGTTCATGCGCTCGTTCGCCTACTCAGGCATCGCGGTGACCGGGATCGCGGTGGGCGGCGCGACCGCCGCCCTTCCCGCGCTGCTCGCCGTCCTCGGGCGTCGTGTGGACAGCCTCCGCATCCTACGCCGACGCCCCATGGCGCAGGGCGAGGGCCGCTGGCACCGCATCGCCGTCGCGGTGATGCGCCGGCCGATCCCGATCGCGACGATGGTCACCGCCTTCCTTGTCCTCGTTGGCGCTCCGTTCCTGCACGTGAACTTCGGCAGCGTGGATGATCGAGTGCTGCCGGCTGAGAACCCGGCCCGCCGTGTCGCCGAGGAGCAGCGGGACAACTTCGCGGGCAACGAGTCCGCCCCGGTGACCATCGTCGCAGCGGGCATCGGGAATCCGCGTGTCCGCAAGACCGAGATCCACGAGTACGCGATCGCGCTCTCGACGGTGGAGGGCGTCGAGCGGGTGGACGCGCTGACCGGCTCCTACATCGACGGTGCCCGCGTCATCCCCGCCAACCCGACCTCGGTCCACTATGCGAGCAGCGGAAGCACCTGGCTGTCGGCCGTCCCTGCCGTCGAGCCGATCTCAGCGGAGGCGAAACGGATGGTCGCCGACCTGCGCGCGGTCGAACCGCCGTTCAACGGCGTGCTCGTCGGCGGTCTCTCCGCAGAGGTGTTCGACAGCCAGGAGTCGCTGTTGCGCCGGCTGCCCGTGGCGATCGGCGCCATCGCGGCGATCACCTTTGGCGTCCTGTTCCTCATGGTCGGGTCGCTCTTCGTGCCGGTGAAGGCGCTCGTGATGAACACGTTGAGCCTGACCACGATGTTCGGCGCGATGGTGTGGATCTTCCAGGAGGGCCACCTATCCCGCCTGCTCGGCTTCACCGCGACCGGCGCGCTTGACCTGAACATCCCGATTCTGATGTTCTGCCTGGCCTTTGGGCTGTCGATGGACTATGAGGTGTTCCTGCTCTCCCGCATCAGGGAGGAGTACGACCGCACCGGCGACAATGCCACCGCCGTGGCGATGGGGCTGGAGAAGACCGGCGGGATCGTGACTGCCGCCGCGGCGCTGATCGCGGTCGTGTTCATCGCCTTCGCGACGTCCCGCATCACCATCATCAAGCTGTTCGGGATTGGGCTTGCCCTCGCCGTCATCGTGGACGCCACGTTGGTCCGGGCGCTTCTGGTCCCCGCGACCATGAAGCTCGCGGGTGAGGTGAACTGGTGGCTGCCTCGTCCCCTGCGCCGCATCTACCAGCGCTACGGGATCCACGAAGACGGGCGGGCTCGGGGAGAGGCCGAGGTCCTGCCCATGCCTAGCGGAGAGCCACAGCCGCCGGGTACTGTTCGGCCGGAGAGGAGGACGAGGGAGGAGGAACCCGAGCTTGAACGCCGGTACCCCTAAGGCTTCAACCTCCCCAGCCCGCCGGGCCAGGGCACGTCGCGGGGAGGGTGGGCGGCTGCGTGAGGAGATTCTCGCGGTCGCGGAGCGCTTGCTCATCGAGACCGGCGATGGAGATGCCGTCTCGATCAGGGCCGTGGCGAACGCTGCCGGTGTGACCCCACCGTCCATCTACCTGCACTTCGCCGACAAGACGGAGCTGTTGTTCCAGGTCTGCCAGATGCACTGGAGGCGCTTCGACGATCACCTACGCCGTGCGATCGAGGGGATCGACGACCCCCTCGAGCGGCTCCGCGCCTGCGGTCGCGCCTACGTGCGGTTCGGTGTGGAGAATCCTGAGCACTACCGGATCCTGTTCATGGCCAAGCCCAAGGAGCTGCCACCGGGTGCAGACATGGAAGAGCAGCTGCGCATCTCAGGCTTCACCCGGCTGTACGCAGCGGTCGACGAGGCCATCGCGCGAGACCGCCTCGCCGGAGATCCGATGCTCATCACGTTCCACGCCTGGTCGGTGGTGCACGGCGTCACCTCGCTGCTCATCTCCCTCCCGAACGTCCCCTGGCCCGACCGGGACGTGCTGGTAGACCATCTGATCGAGACCACGCTACACGGGCTCGCACCCGCGCGGTCCCCGGGCGAGGCGCCGGCCTAACTCGCCCTTTCCTGCACTGCCGCAGTCGTCGGAGTTCGGGGGCTCTGCTGTGCGGAGTTGGGACGGCTGCCGGGGATTCTTCAGCCAGGCGGGAGGCGAGCGGGTTCGCGGTTGGTGAGAGCGGGTTTGTCCCCCAACCGCCGGGAAGCCTCAAGCGCGTCCCAACCCGGCCCACCCGCCGTCAACCGCGAGGGATCACCAAAAACCCGGCCCGCCCTGACCTCAGCCCCCAGATCCCGACCAAGCACCGCACCCGCGGCGCCGACGCCACCCAACATCGCCCCTACGACGCCATGACCCCACTGCGTGCTGTGGCCGGCTAGGTACAAGCCGCGGATCGTGGTCTTTGGACCCGGCCGGCGCGGACCGACCTGATCGGGCGCATGCTCCAAACCGTAACAGGCGCCACCCGAAGATAGCGTGTACCGCTCCTGAGTGATCGGGGTCGCACCCTCCTGCCAGACAATATGCTCCCGCAACCCCGGAATCACCTGACCGGCACGCTCGATCAACGCCTCGGTGATCTCCCCCTTGACCGCACGATAATCAGCAAGACGACGGTACCGCTCACCCGCCGCCGGCCCATCCGTCACACCCCACAGGCGGTAGTCGGGCGGCACGACCGTCATGATCTCCATGCTCGACCCACCCGGCGGAGCAATATGCGCACTAAAGGGATCCTTCACCGACGCCGACGTGACATAGGCGAACAGCTCATCGGGAAGCTGACCCTTGTAGCAGTGCGTGTACTGGGCCTCTGTGTCGAGGGTTGGGTGACACCAATAGTTCGTGTTCGGAATGCGCCCGGCCAGATCGATGTCCAACCCCAGATAGACACAATGCAACGGCAACGCCATACGAAAACCCTGCACCCGCCCGACCGTCTTGGCCGCCAGGTGCTCCCGGCCGACCAGCTCCAAATACGTGCGCTTGATATCCGCGCTGGACACGACCACCGGCGCGGCCAGACGCTGCCCATCACGCAACGCAACCCCCGCGACCCGACCCGCCGCCATCATGATGCGCTCAACCCGAGCCCCGGTACGGATCTGGCCGCCATGGCTGCAGATGACATCCACCAGGTGAGCGGCCAGCACCTGGCCGCCCCCCCGCGGGTAGTACGCGCCCCCACCGATGTAATGATGCAACAGCCCGGCATGCAC
>JBOGED010000293.1:0-4094 GCA_050743625.1 Egibacteraceae bacterium
TGAGTGGCCCGCGTCCGGCCGTGTTCCCGAACAGGGATTTCGGGGCGCATACGCCCCTAAATCCCTGTTCGGGGGACCTACGGGTCCACCGCGGCGCCGCATTGTCCAGCCAACCCTACGAGCGGAAGACGGGGTTAGCGGGGGACGGAACGCTGCCTCATCCAAGCCATGGAAAGGAATGCAATATGTCGAACGAGCTTACCGATCGGAGAATCGCAATCCTCCTTACCGATCGGAGAATCGCAATCCTCGCAGCCCGAGGTGTGAGCAGATAGAGCTAGTCGAACCCCGCAAGGCCGTCGAGGAGGCGGGAGCCCGGACCGAGCTGATCTCGATCGAGCCGGGTGAGGTCCAAGCCGTCAACCACGACATCGAACCCGCCGACAAGCTCACAGTGGATCGGCTGGTCTCAGAGGCGTCGGTCGACGACTACGACGCCCTGATCCTCCCCGGCGGAGCGGTCAACCCGGACACCCTGCGCACCGACGAAGACGCCGTAGGTTTCGTGCGTGCCTTTGTCCAGAGTGGAAAGCCTGTCGGAGTGATCTGCACGGTCCCTGGACGCCCCGAAAGAGGTTCGCCGACGTCGTGCGTGATCGCCGGATCACCTCGCACCCGAGCATGCGGACGGACATCCGAGGCATCGTCGTGGACGAGGAGGTCGTCGAAGAATTCGCCGGTTAACCGCGCTACAGTGCAGGATTAGGCCGGGCAGGCCAGGTGGGGGTCATGGGCCGGACATTGTTGTTCGCGGCGATCGGCTCGAGCGCGTTACTTATCGGCGGGGCGATCGGGGCGTGGCGGCCTCCGTCCAGGAGGGTCACCGCGGCATTGCTCGCGTTCGCGTCGGGGGCGCTGATCACCGCGGTCGCCTTCGAACTGTTCCAAGACGCGTTCGAGCAAGGTGGCGTGTGGCGCGCCGGCATTGCCTTGCTCGCCGGCGCGAGCGTCTTCATCGTGGTCGACACCTGGCTGGACCGCCGCACCGAGCGGCGGCGTGAGGCGGGATTGGCCGTCGGCTTCGCGTTGCTCGCGGGCGTGACGCTGGACGGCGTTCCGGAGAACCTCGCGATGGGCGTGTCGCTGATCGAGGGCGCGAGCGCGACGCTGCTCGTGGCGATCTTCGTGTCGAACCTTCCGGAGGCGATCGTCGGCGCGGAGCGGATGCGCAAGGCGGGTCTCGCGCCAGGACTGATCATGCTGATCTGGGGTGTGACCGGCCTGTTGCTCGCCGCCGCGGTCGTCGTGGGCTATGCCGCGCTGGATGGGGTGAGGCCCGAGACGCTCGCCTGGCCGCTCGGCTTCGCCGGTGGCGCGGTGCTCGCCTCCCTCGCCGACACCTTGATGCCCGAGGCGTACCGGGACGGCGGGCCGAGCGTCGCGTTCGCCACCGCGCTCGGCTTCTTGCTGTCGTTCCTCGTGTCGTCCGTGTAGCGGTCACGCGTAGGTGCGTACCAGATCCAGGACCGCCTGTCCGTCTGGTCCTTCGGCGGCGAGCGTGCTCGCGTGCGGGTCGAGGCGGCGCCCCGCGACGAGGCAGAACTCCAACGCCGACCCGCGCACGGTGGTCAGTGGATCGGAATCGAGCCCGAACTCCCACGCTGAGCCGTCTCCAGTGGTGAGCCGTACCCCAACGGGACCCCGCGCGGCGTATCCGGCTTGGGCGAACGCATACGGCAGCGTCCGCCAGGCGAGGCGCGCCACGTGCCACAACCGGTCCGTCGCGGGGAGGTCGATGTCCAGCGGGACCGCGATGTCACCAGTATGGATCCAGGTTTCGGCCAGCCGCGTCGTGGCGAAGGTGCGAGCGGCGAGCTGCCCGGTCACCCACGAGAAGCGGTCCTTGGGATCGCACCCGCCGAAGAAGGCCCGGACCGCTTCGGCGGCTGCCCGCCAGCGGCCATAGACCGCGGAGCCGGGGGCGCCACGCTCCCGAGCCACGGCTGCGGCAGCCGCCTCGTCGATGGTGGAGGCGCTCCTCCCCGCGAGCGAGGTCATCGCCTCGGCGAACCGTCCTTCGCCGCTGGAGACTGTCAGCTCGTCGGTCTGGGCGAGGTGCAGCACGACGTCGCAGACGGTCCAGCCGGGACACCGCGAGGGACGGTTCCACTCGTCTTCCGTAAGACCCGAGATCAGCGCATCGAGCTCGTCGTGCTGGGCGGCCAGCGCCCCGCAGATCCGGTCCATCGGTGGCATCGTAGTCCCTGATTGGGTGAAAGGAAGGAGCGCGCGGTACGCTTTTAGGCGTACACGTGTTTGGGTCAAGCGAGATGGGCAGGTTGTGGAGACGGCGGAGACGGTGATCACAACGGATGTGCTCGCCGGGTTTCATCCGGCGGTGCGGACGTGGTTCGAGGCCCGGTTCCCGCAGGGCCCTACGGAGCCGCAGGTAGGGGGTTGGCCCGCGATCGCCGCGGGGCGCGACACGTTGATCTCGGCGCCGACGGGGTCAGGCAAGACCCTCGCGGCGTTCCTCGTCTGCATCGACCGCTTGTACCGGGCCGCCGAGCGTGGCGAGGACATCGAGGGCAGCGCTCAGGTGGTCTACGTCTCGCCGCTGAAGGCCCTGGCCGTCGACATCCAGCAGAACCTCGAGGGACCGCTGGCTGAGATCGCCCAGGTCGCCGCCGAGCAGGGCCTTACCGCCCCGCACGTGAGAGTAGGGGTGCGCACCGGGGACACGCCCGCATCCGTGCGGGCGGCGATGACGAAGTACCCGCCGAACTTCTTGATCACCACGCCCGAGTCGCTGTACCTGCTGCTCACCGCCGAGCGGAGCCGGGCGGTGCTCGGATCGGTCGACGTGGTCATCGTCGACGAGATCCACGCCGCGGCACGGGACAAGCGCGGCTCGCACCTGGCGCTGTCGCTGGAGCGGCTCGAGCACGTCTGCGAGCGGCGGCCCCAGCGCATCGGCCTGTCCGCCACCCAGCGTCCCATCGAGCGCATCGGCCGCTTCCTGGTCGGCGCGGGCCGCCCCATGTGCGCGATCGTCGACACCGGCCACCAGCGCGACCTCGACTTGCGCGTAGAGCTGCCAGAGGGCGAGTTAGAGGCGGTGGCCTCAGCCGAGCAGATGGGCGAGGTACTCGACCGCATCGCTACCCATGTGTTGGCCCACCGGACCACGCTGGTGTTCGTCAACACCCGGCGAATGTCCGAGCGCGTCGCGCACCTGCTCGGCGAGCGGCTTGGGGACGAGGCGGTCGCCTCGCATCACGGCAGCCTGTCGAAGGAGCGCCGGCTCCGTGTCGAGGAGCGCCTCCGTGCGGGTGACCTTCGCGCGCTGGTCGCGACCGCCTCGCTCGAGCTCGGCATCGACATCGGGCCGGTCGAGCTGGTGTGCCAGATCGGCTCGCCGCGCAGCCTCGCGACCTTCCTGCAGCGTGTGGGCCGGTCGGGGCATAGCCGTGGAGGTACGCCCAAGGGGAGGCTGTACCCGCTGACCCGTGACGAGCTGGTGGAATGCGCCGCCCTGCTGGCGGGGGTGCGCTCGGGCCGCCTCGACGCGATCCACCCGCCGGTCGCTCCTCTCGACATCTTGGCGCAGCAGATCGTCGCGGAGTGCGCGGCACAGGAGTGGCGCGAGGATGACCTGTTCGCCCTGGCGCGCCGCGCGGCGCCGTTCGCCGGCCTGAGCCGGGACGCGTTCGACGAGGTCGTCGAGCTGATCTCAGAAGGGATCCAGACCGGCAGGGGGCGCCGCGCGGCCTACCTGCACCGCGACCAGGTGGGTGGGGTGCTCCGTGGCCGGCGTGGGGCGCGGCTGGCCGCGCTCACCTCGGGCGGGGCGATCCCCGAGGTCGCCGACTACCGCGTGGTGGCCGACCCGGACGACACGTTTGTCGGGACGGTCAACGAGGACTGGGCGATCGAGAGCATGGCGGGGGACATCTTCCTGCTCGGCAGCACGTCGTGGCGTATCCGCCGGGTCGAGCCGGGCACGGTGCGCGTGGTCGACGCGGGCGGCGCCCCGCCGTCGTTGCCGTTCTGGCTGGGGGAGGCGCCCGCCCGGACCGAGGAGCTCTCGGACGAGGTTGGGTCCTTGCGCGCTGGGGTGGAGGGTTACCTGGCCGCTGGCGACCTGCCCGGGG
>JBOGED010000294.1:0-56169 GCA_050743625.1 Egibacteraceae bacterium
CAGGGCGGGTGTGCGATTACGGGCGGGGATGCGCCCGAGCAGGCACATCACACCGGGAACGCCGCGAGGCGAGCGGGTGGGCGGCTGCGGTCGGAAACAGCAACGTCATTTATGCCCAGCCCCTTAGGGTCCCTTCCTCGCTCGCCGTCAACGACCACCTCGTCTGACCACCGACGGTTATTGTGGCCGAAGTGCCCGGTGGTCATCTCACCGCTCGGGCCGGTCGTCTTCGCCCTCTCTCCGGGATCGGAACCCCAACCAGATAAAATACACCCCTGCCGCCAAGAAGGTCAGCATCGGCAGGGCGAGGGCCAGCCACGTGCCGGGGTCCGTTCTGGCCTGGGCGAAAATGGCCTGCATCGCTACACCTCCGACCGAGTGTAAGACTCACAAGGCTGGCAGCGTAACGTGGTACGGCTCCAGCGGTTGGTTCGCCCGCAACCCGACGGCGAGGGTCATGAGCCAGGGGAAGCCAACGTACTCGACGGTTGGGCGCGTATCAGGGCCGACGAGTGCATGGAAGGATGAGCCATGGACTTCGTCTCCCATTTCCATCGCGAGATCGTGGCGTTCGAGGCCGCGGTCCGTCGGGCGGCCTTCGCCGACGAGGCGCCCTTGATCCCGTCCTGCCCCGGCTGGTCGGTGTCCGATCTGATCGCGCACCTGGGCGGAGTGCACCGATACCTCACCCGTGTCATCATGCACCGGCTTCAGGAACCGCTGGACACCGCGGACCTCACCTTCCTCGAGCTCCCCGCAGACATCCAGGGTTGGCCGATGCCGGAGCATGCGCCGAATCGTGGACCGGTGCCGGTCGGCCTGATCGGCTGGTTCGCGGCCGGGGCCTTCGCGCTGGAGTCACTGTTCAGGAGCTGTGGTCCGGGTGAGACGGTGTGGACGTGGTCGCAAGACCAGACCACCGGGTTCTGGTTCCGGGTGCAGGCCATCGAGGCGGCCGTGCACCGCTGGGACGCCCAGAGCGCGACCGGAGCGGCCCAGCCGATCGAGGCTGAGCTCGCGGCAGACGCCGTCGGCCAGACCTTCGAGGTCATGGCGCCAGCTCGGCGTGCTTGGATGCAGGCCCCGCCCGGATCGGGCGAGCGGTTCCGGCTCCGGCAGACCGACGGCACAGGCAACTGGACGGTGCACTTCGAAGGCGATGACGTCCAGCTCACCGAGAGCGCCGGGCCTTGCGACGTCGAGTTGGCCGGTACCGCGTCGGATCTGATGTTGTTCCTGTGGCAGCGGATCCCCGCAGACCGGCTCGAGGTGAAGGGCGACCAGGATGTGCTCGACCGCTACTTCACCCTCGTCCCTCCCATGTGACCGAAACGCCGATTTGCGTCGTGATCCGTGAGACGGCCCGTCGGCGGGCACGGTACGCGGCCGTCCGGCAGACCGGGCCACAGTAGATCGCGTCCGCATGGGCGGTGGCCGTGGCCATGGATGAAGTAGTGCCCTCCCCGGCGTGACCGGGCATGTCTTCGCCGTACGCCGGCTGCTCGCCGTGCTCCTGCTCCTGGTCGACGCCGACGGGCGCCATCGACGACTTCATGGCGCTGGCCTGGGGCGGGCGACTGGCGCGCGAAGCTCGAGCAGCGCGTCCCGGGAGGTGGTGAGCAGGCGAGAGGGACGCCATGGCCGCATCACTCAACCCGTGCGCTACCTGGGTGGCACAAGAGCCGGCCGCTGTTCGACGATATCCGCGACCTCGGCGCCAACCACTCATGCCCGATCGCCCATCCCACGGAGGTCGCCCCTCGCTCGCGGCCTTCTTTGCATGATACCGCCTGCCGGCGTAGGCCCAGCACGAAGAGGGCGCGGAGGTGGTAGCGCCCGCCGGGGTCAGTGTGGCCACGCGGCACTCGGGGGGTAAGCGCCGATGCAGTCTGTCCGGGTGTCAGGCGGAGGCGACGAGGCCGCGGGCGGTGGATTGGGCCAGGCCACGGGTGGTCAGCTCGGCGGCGGCGGCCAGGACCTCAGAGATCGGGCGGTTCAGGGTGGCCGCGAGCTCGCCGGGTGAGGTGGGAACAGGACCCAACAGGCGAAGAACCGCCCCGGCCGGAGCGCCCAAGCCGGGCGGCGCCACGGATCCTGGAGCCTTACAGGGCTGGGCCGGGTCCAGGCTGAGGGCCTCGAGGACGTCTTCGAGGCGGGTCAGTGGCTGGGCGCCGTCGCGGATGAGGTCCAAGGGCCCACGGGCGGTCGGCTGGTTCAGCGAGCCCGGCACCGCGAGCACGTCCCGTCCCTGCGCGGCGGCCAGGCGAGCTGTCTGTAACGCCCCGCTGCGCTCCCGCGCCTCCACGACCACAGTGATATCGGCCAAACCGCTCAAGATCCGGTTGCGCCACGGGAAATTTCTCGGCCTAGGACCCACCCCGGGCAACAGCTCCGTGACCAAGCCACCCGAGGCGGCGACACGCTCACGCAACGCCCCGTCGCCATACGGGTAATCCACCCCGAAGCCAGTGCCAAGCACACCCACGGTCAACCCTCCCGCCTCCAACGCCCCGTAATGAGCAGCCTGATCGATCCCCCGAGCCATCCCCGACACCACGACCACACCACGACTGGCCAGCAGACGGCTCAACCGCGCGGCCGTACGCCGGCCATCCCACGTCGGCTGGCGCGTCCCCACGACGGCGACCGAGGGCGCGTCGGGCACCGCGGCCCGCCCCGCCCGGCGGACGAAGATCCACGGCGGCGCGCCCAACTCAGGCCACGCATTCGCCAGCCGAACGGGATAGCCAGGTTCACCGACCACCCACAACGCGGCGTTCGCGCTGGCCAGCGAGCACCCAGCCCGGTCAGTCGCCGCTCGGTCCGCGAGCCTGCCGCGACGACCCAGCGCCTCCTCCAACGCCGACACGACAGCCTCGGCGTCGGTGGCCTCGGCCGCGTCGAGCCGTGCGGCAACGCAGCGACGGACCAACTCCGGCGTCACCTCCGGCGTGGCGGCCAACCGCACCACCCGCAACACCAGCCCCGGGTCGCCACCCAACCGCGCCGTCCAGCTCACCCGGCACCCTCCACGGCCGTAGGCACCGCGCACGCGCGCAGCTGCATCCGGTGAGCCAGCGCCTCGAACGCGTGGTGCGACTCGACGAGCTCGCTGCCCTCTAGGTCGGCGCAGGTCCGCGCCACGCGCAGCGCACGATCGAACCCCCGACCGGTCAGCTCACCCGCCTCGACGGCGTCGGCGAGCGCGCGCAGGGCCGCCGGACGGGTGACCGCACGCAACGCGAACGGGCGCGCCTCACGGTTCGTCGTCCCCCACCGCTGGGCGGCCATCCCCCGAGCCGCGACGACCCTGGCCGCCACCGCCACGCTGGGCTCACCCTCACCGCCAGCCAACAGCGACGACGCCGACAGCCGAGCGACGTTGGGAGCCAGGTCGAACCGATCCGCCAACGGTCCCGACAACCGCGACCGATACCCCCATATCGCATCATCTGAGCACGAACACCGATCCCCACCACCACACGGACACGGGTTCGCCGCGGCAACCACCTGCACAAGCGCCGGGTAGGTGACCGTCGCCCGTGAGCGAGCGATACGGACCAGCCCCTCCTCCAGCGGCTCGCGAAGCGACTCCAACAGATGTCGCGGCCACTCGAACAGCTCATCCAAGAACAGACATCCCCTATGCGCGAGCGAGAGTTCCCCCGGCCTCGCGACGCCACTTCCTCCTCCGAGCAAGGCCGCCGCGCTCATCGAGTGGTGAGGAGCCCGCAGCGGTGGCCGATGGTCGAGCCCGCACGGATCGGACAGCAGACCCGCGACTGAGCGGACAGCTGCCAGCTCGAGCGCCTCAGCCCTGCTCAAAGGGGGAAGGATTCCCGGCAGCCGGTGGGCTAGCATCGACTTTCCACAGCCTGGAGGGCCGAGCAACAACAGGTGATGACCGCCGGCCGCGGCGATCTCTAACGCCCGTCGCGCCTCAGCCTGCCCACGAACGTCGCCAAGGTCGGGGGATCCCTCGCCCGGCGGCGTCCCCAAGGGTGGCGACACCGTTCGGGGCAGCTGGTCTCCGCGCAGGAGGTGGACGAGCTCGGCGAGCGCGGAGACCGGCACAACCTCCAGGTCCTCGACCAACGCCGCCTCAGCCGCGTTCTCCTCGGCGACGAGCAGCCTGCGATCCGACCCGGCGAGCGACGACGCCGCTGGCAGGACACCCGTGACTGGTCGCACCGCGCCGTCGAGGGAGAGCTCGCCCAGCAGGACGCACCGCGCGAGGGCGTCGCCCGGGACCACACCCTCCTCGGCGAGAATGGCGGACGCCATCGCAAGATCGAAGCGCGCCCCTACCTTGGGAACGTCGGCGGGGGCCAGGGACACCAGGAACTTCCGAGAGGCTAAGGTCACCCCGACCGCCCGGAGCGCGGTGCGCACACGGTGCACGGCCTGGGCGGCCGCCGCGCCGCTCGACCCGATGACGCTGAAACCTGGCAAGCCCGCCCCGACGTGGGCCTCGACGACGACGGGGACTGGCTCCAATCCCACGACCGCGACAGTCGACGCGCGAGCGACCATCTCACGCTACCCCCCGCAGGTGCAGGATCTCCGCGCGCTCCGGTCCTGACCAGCACACGCCGATCACGTCGAAGCGCACCTCGGGAGCACGCGTGCCGGTCGCGCGCAGCCAAGCCACCGCAAGACGCCGCATCTGCGCGCGCTTCCTCGGCGTGACGGCCTCCAGCGGCCCGCCGGCCGCCTGCCCGCGTCGCGCCTTGACCTCGCAGAAGACGATCGCGTCGCCGTCGCGCGCCACGACGTCGATCTCACCGCGCACTCCGCCAGCCACGTATCGCCAGTTACGGTCGAGCAGCTGTAGGCCGCAAGCTCGCATGTGCAGCACCGCCATCTCTTCACCGATCCATCCCAGATTAATGGCCATGAAGAGAAGGTAACGCGGTTTTACAATATTCTAGACTGCTCCAGCAAAATTGTGGATAACCTGTCGCCGCGTGGTCAGAGCAGCCCGAACGCCCACGCCAATAGCAGGGCGATCACGACGATGCCGATCACCAGCAACGCGATGTCACGACTCTTGGAGTCGCGGTAGCGGCGGGTCGCGTTGAAGCCCACGCCTTAACCGCCGAGGAAGGGTGGGAGGCTTTCGCTTTCGACCTTCGCGAGCTCTTCGACATTCACGTCACGGAAGGTGAGGACGCGGACGTGGGTGATGAAGCGAGCGGGACGATACATGTCCCAGACCCAGGCGTCGCGCAACTTGACCTCGAAGTAGACCTCGCCATCGACGTGACGGGGGGCAACCTCGACCTCGTTCGCCAGGTAGAAGCGCCGCTCGGTCTCGACGATGTACTTGAACATCCTGACCACGTCGCGGTACTCGCGATAGAGCGCAAGCTCCATCTCGATCTCGTAACGCTCGAGATCCTCCGCGCTCATCACCATCCCTACCCGCTGACGGTTTCTGCGTATTGATCCTCGTCCGCCACCGATCCTAGGGCGCCGGAGACCTCGCCGCCGAGCCATGGCGGCAACGACGCCTGGGCTGACGAGGGTTGGTACTCCGCCCTCGATAACACCCCGAGATTGTCCAGGGGCCAGATGATCACGAACGCCCGACCGACCAACTCCTCGCGCGGGATCTGACCGAGCGAAGCCCGACTATCGTCAGAGTTCGGGCGGTTGTCCCCCATCATGAAGTAGTGCCCGGGTCGTACGGTCACGGGGCCGAAGTCGCCGTTGTCCCGCACCGACAGATACCCGCCGTGATGGGTCTCCGCCTCTGGGAGCTCAACACCGTTCACGTACACGACGCCTCGGCGTACCTCGACCACGTCGCCGGGAAGGCCGATGATGCGCTTGATGAAATCCTTCTGTCCGGGCTGACTCAACCCGAGCGCTGCCGCGGGAGCCCTCAAGATCCGCTCCAACAGGCTCAAGTCGCCTTCGCCGGGCGGCGGGACGATGTCCGAATGCGTGAACACGACGACCTCGCCGCGACGAGGATCCCGAACGTCGTACACGACTTTGTTCACCAGTACCCGGTCGCCGATGAGCAACGTTGGCTCCATCGAGCGCGATGGGATGAAAAAGGCCTGGATAAGAAAGGTCTTTAGCACCAGCGCCAGCCCGAACGCGATCAGCATGAGCACGGGGAGCTCAGCGAGGAAGCTCCGCCGACGCTTCGGCGTCACCGATGCCGCGCCGGGCTGTTCGGTGTCCGCAACCGGACTGGTAAGCGGCTCAGGTCCCGACCGGCTCACGGAGCTCCTTGATCTTCGCCTTCTTCCCGACCCGATCACGCAGATAGTAGAGCTTCGCGCGACGGACCTTACCCCTACGTACCACCTCGATGTGATCGATCACCGGG
Source organism: Egibacteraceae bacterium (assembly GCA_050743625.1). GTDB lineage: Bacteria > Actinomycetota > Nitriliruptoria > Euzebyales > Egibacteraceae > JBOGED01. The sequence goes on from JBOGED010000294.1 coordinate 6,344, forward strand.
GCGTGGACGGGAAACGTCCGCTCGACGCCCACCGCGTTGAAGCTGATCTTTCGGACGGTGAACGTCTCGCGGATCCCGCTGCCCCGGCGGGCGATGACCACGCCCTCGAACACCTGGATCCTGGAGCGGTTACCCTCGGTGACCTTCACATGCACACGAACCGTGTCACCGGGGCGGAAGGAGGGCACGTCCTCGCGCAAGTTCGCGATATCGACGAGGTCGGTCGGGTTCACGGCAGCCTCCCGGAGCAGGGCCTAAGCGCATGGGCAAAGCGGACAGCGGACTGGGGTCTGGCGGTGGCACGGTAGGCCCACGACACTCCAGGCCGTCCGCCGAAGGGCCAGGATAGCGACGAGCTGGACGCAGCGTCAATCTTCGTCGTAGGCGTTTTATCCCCGGAGGGAAAAGGTCGCCGAGGTAGGTGGCCAAAAGACCACGAACGCGCGGCCGACGATCCGGTCGCGGCGCACGAAGCCGAGGCCGAACCGGCTGTCCAACGAGTTCATCCTGTTGTCACCCATCATGAAGTAACGGCCTGGCGGGACGGTCACCCGCGGCGAGTCACGTGTTTCGGGCTCAGCGTACGGCTCGGACAGCCGCGCCCCGTTGATGATCACGCCGCCGTCGACGACCTCTACCTCGTCGCCCGGTAGCCCGATGATCCGCTTGATGAAGTCGACCTGACCGTCCGCTCGCACGAACCCGAGGGTCGCCAGCACGCGATGGAGAGCGATCGACAGCCCGGGCTCAGGGCGTCCCTCAGTCGGGGAGGGGCGATGGAACACAATCACCTCGCCGCGCTCGGGTGCCCGGAACCGGTAGGTCACCTTATCGACCAGCACTCGATCCCGGGGATCCAACGTCGGCATCATCGACTCGGACGGGATGAAATACGCCTGCAGCAGGAATGTCTTGATGAGAACGGTGAGCAGCAGCGCGACGACCGCCATCCGGGGGACCTCCGCCAGCCCCGGCCTGGAGCCCTTGACCTTGCCGTGATCCCCCGCCGTCTTCGCCTGAGCCTGCTGACGGTCGAGGCGAACAAGGTCCGGGGGTCTGACGGCAGTGCCCGCCAACGGTCGGTACAACCTAGATCTGGATGCACGGATCACCCCGAGAGGCACCGCGAGGTCGCCGACGGAGCCGTCCTCGACGCCCCACCGCTCCAGACCAAAGGAATGGCTCACCAACACATCGACAACTCTTTACCGATCACGGTTGTCCAAGCGCCTAGATGTCGCCGGATTGCCAGCGCTCGTAGAGATCGGGGCGGAATGCGCGGGTCCGGGCAATCGCCTGCGCGTGACGCCAGTCGGCGACCTTCTGGTGATCACCGGCGCGCAGCACCTCGGGAACCCGCATCCCACGGAACTCAGCGGGGCGGGTGTACTGCGGATACTCGAGCAACGCGCGAGTGAACGACTCGTCGCTCGCGCTGTCCTCGTTGCCCATCACGCCAGGTAGCAGCCGGGTGACGGCTTCGATCACGACGCAGGCGGCGACCTCTCCTCCAGCGAGGACATAGTCACCGATCGAGATCTCGTCGTGCGCCAGCGCCGTGTGGACGCGCTCGTCGATCCCTTCGTAACGGCCGCACAGCAGGAGCAACGAGGGCTGCATGGATAAGGTGCGGACGAGCTCCTGCCGTAGGGGTTGCCCCCTCGGAGTGAGCACCACGGTCCTTGGCCGAGCCTCGACCGCACCAAACAACGCCTCGACGGCCGCGAAGAATGGCTCGACCTTCAAGACCATCCCCGCGCCACCGCCGAACGGGACATCGTCCACGGTGCGGTGACGGTCGGTCGCCCAATCGCGCAGGTCGTGGACCTGAACGTCGAGCAGGCCACCGCCACGGGCACGGCCAAGCAGCGACGCCTCCAGAGGCCCAACGAAGAACTCAGGGAACAGCGTGAGAACGTCGACTCTCACTGCTCACGCCCGTCTGGCACAAGGCCGGGGATGGCATGCAACACGATGGGGTCGGCATCGACGTCGATAAGCTCGGCGACGGCGGGGATAAGCAGCTCGCCCCCGTCAGGACGCGCCAAGAGCAGGTAGTCATGCGCCGCCCCGTCCAGCGCTCGCTCTACGACGCCAACCACGGCGCCGTCATCGTCGACAACTTCCCTGCCGAGCACATCCGTCGTCCACAAGGCGTCGTCGGCCAAGCGAGCTTGAGCGCGTGGCATCAGGAGCACCGTACCTCGCAACGCTTCGGCGGCCTCCCGATCCGCCACCCCTTCAAAGCGCACAAGGAGGCGTGCCCGATGGACCCGGCTGGACGCGACACGCAACTCGGAGACGCCAGAGCCAATCGAGAACCGGGTATCGGGAGTGAACTCGACTTCCAGGTCAGGGTCGGCGAACACATAGACCTCGCCGTGGACGCCGAAGGGCTTGCCCACGGCCCCCGCGACGACGAGGTCCTCGCCGTCGCTTGACGTCATGGCTACTCGACGATGTCGACGGTGGCGGAGGTCCCTTCGCGCGTGGCCGCCGCCTTCACCATCGTACGGATGGCCTTCGCGGTGCGACCTCGCTTGCCGATGACCTTACCCATGTCGTCGGGATGGACACGCAGCTCGAGCACGACCTCCCCGTCGGACTCTTCGACCGCCGTTACCTCGACATCGTCAGGGTGATCCACCAGTGCCTTCGCCAGGTAGAGCAGCACGTCGACGGTCATCACTGCCCACTCCCCCCGCCAGGCTTGAACTCTTCCCAGATCCCTTGAATCTTGAGGAGTTGGGTCACGGCATCCGTCGGCTGCACACCGTTGCGGAGCCAGTAGAGCGCACGGTCCCGGTCGATCGCGACCGTCGACGGGTCATGCAGAGGCTGGTAATACCCAATGTCTTCGATGTAACGCCCGTCGCGTGGCGACCGGACGTCAGCGACGACGACCCGGTAGAAGGGCTGCTTCTTCTTGCCTTCACGCCGTAGGCGCATCTTCACGGCCATGTTGTTATCTCCTCGGCGTGGCTCGGTCACGCCTTCGGTGCCGCGGTTCTCCCGCGCGTCCCGCTTGAGTTGCGTGGACGGATGTGCGGACCGGCTACTCCGCACGCACACAAAGTCGCCCCACCTAGGGGCTGTCGGAGGAAGCATACACTGCCGACATGCGTCCCATCAGCCCGGGAGCGGTTCGAGAGCCGGACGACTCAAGCGCCACACCGCTGTCCAAAGGTTCGGGCTCGGCGTGTTGTCGTTGGACACCGATCGGCGGCCAGCAGTCGAGCTTCCCCGGCAGCCTCACTACGCGGTGCTCGACGGGACCGACAATGGCGGCGAGATACGGCTTGTCGAGGACCCTGGCCAGGCCCGTTTGCGTCGCAAGACACACCAGACGACGTCGCCGGAACGTTGCCGCGTCGAGGTGTGCGCCGACCTGTGGAGGGTCCGGCTCTCGAGCGCTCTTGACTGGTTGGCTGTCGCTGACGGCCACGACGAAAATGGCATTTCACCCTGGGGTCACCAGTCCGCCACCCGCTCCCTATCAAACCCTATCAAACCGTCTCCGGTATCTACTTGACGCAAAGGAACGGCGAATGCAAATAGGTAACTCTAGGCCCCTCACCAGGCGTATACCGGTTTAAAGGAAATGAAAAGCGCAGTGGTGGGTCAAAAGCTGATTGTCGGGATGGCGCAGGGCGCAACCGCTGCGCGCTATTTTAGCGAACGAAGCGGCCTTACTACTACGGTCGTTCGCGACCTTCCCGAGCTGATCGACCTGATCGAAAGCACAGACGCTCAGGCGCTGCTGGTATCGGGGGGAACGACTCTGGGGACGGGGGAGCTTGCCGCTTTATGCCGTACGGCTACCGAACGAGGCCGTCACCTTGGCTTTATCGCGGGATGGGGACACCCTGACGCCAGTCTCCATCACGCGCGCAAGCTGCTGAGCAGCGAATGGTCGGACACCAGTCGAATGCTCGCGTGGAGCGCGACAGGCTTTGGCGGTCTACACGGTAACAGAGGTCAAGACCTCTCAATCCTCTCGCCTTCCGATAAGAGATTGGTGCAGGAACTGGCCCGCGGGCATCGGGCCGTGGCGTTGGCAAGCCACGGTAATGGCATCGATGGGCCCCTCGGGTCGCACGTTTTGTGCAGCATGGTTGACGAGAAACCAGCGATGCCGGGCAAAGATTTTTTTCCGTGCGGGAATGGAGGTCCATGCATTCGTTCACGGCTAGTTGGCGACGTCTTGGTTCCACCTGACCGGGTAAGCCCGCGAATTATCGCGGCGGATGTTCTCGTTTGGCAATCTTGCTGGGGGGTCTTGGCTGACGATGCGGTCTTCGACCCTGCTCGATCCTTGGCGCAAGATATCATCCGCTCCCCGCATATCAGGGCGTTGATCACAACCCACACGCACACAACGATGGAGCACGTAACAGTGCTCTATGCCCTCGCCTTGCTGCGGCAAGGGCGCAGCCTGGGCGAAGCAACCCTCCTGCTCAACGAGCTGAGCATGCGCCAAGCGCCCGGTGATGCCCCTTGGATACTGATCGGTGACCCGGAATTGCAGCTTCCTGCCGATGCCTTACAGGACAACGCCACTCGCGTGATAAATGGCGCCGACTTCACGTTCGACCCGTGCTCGCTGCACCTTCTAACCCTTGAGTCAGTTGACGCCGCTTTGCTTACCGCAAAGAGGCGAGACGGGCTTGATCTTCCCAAAAGCGAATTCCTGCTTCGCAAGATCCCCGAGACTCCGCACGCGGTCGTGGCCTACACCGGAGTCGAGTCCGTCACGTGCACGATACAGGCATACCCTCGGCAAAGGGTGCCCGTTCCATTCCGGCTGTTGGAAGCCATCTGGGGGAGCGTTCCGCAGCTTGCCTTCACCATACGGTTCCTCGAGCACACGCAACGCGATGCGCATGCTGGCCACTGCCCGGCTCCACCCGCTCTTGTGTCAACGCTTCGCGACGCGCTTCACAGAAGCATGAGGTCGCTTGCCTTACTTAGTAGACAGCAGGCCGCCCTTAGCGGATCCGAGAGCGCGTTAACCTCTCTCACCAAAGCGGAGGTCGGACGGTGGCGCACGCTCAATGAGCGCCTTCTCGCGTTCCTCGTAGAGTATTGCCAGACGGCCACCGCGAACCTGTCTGCCGTTTACCAGGGTGACTGCCGTGTCCACTTGCGGAGACCGGCAGCGGACAATTGCCCTTACTGTGGGCTGCCCGTCGAGGTTCGCGAGTTGCCCGTGCCGCTGACAGAGGTCACGCGCAAGACAGTGTGGTGCTGTCGCTGCGCCTATATCAGCGACACCTCTGTGGAGAGCTCGTCCCTATGGCTCGAAGGCCCTGCGTCATGCCGGCCTGGAACAGAGGTTGTCTATCAGCTAAGAGGTGAGCTGAGCGTTCCAGTCAAGGGCCTGCTGCACCTGCAGGCGGCACTTACCCTTGATCGGGTCCCTTGGCTGCACGCGCAAAGCAAGCCCGTGGCGCTGTCCCTTCATGACGGCCAGCAATCGTTGCCTCCCGCGGAGTTGTCGCTGACCTTACCCGAGGGCACTCCACCCGGCGTCTATTTTCTGGTTGGGGTCGCGGCGGTTCAGGGAGAGCCCTGGATCGCTCGCCGGCCGTTTGTGGTCCTACCGGACGATCATGCTGGGGAGCACCCTTGAACGGCATCATCTCACTCAGGCACTTCTGAGGATGTTCCGCCGCCCGCGGTCTAAGATTTCGGACGCGCCGGTGCCGCAGAGTTTCCGCGGTCGGCACGGGTACGTCATTGCGAACCCAGAAGGCCGTTATGTATTTCTTTCGCCTATTGCTCACGAGGTTTATGTCCGTCTCCGTCGTGGCGTGGCAAAAGAAGAGATCGAAGCGACGCTTCCAGACGTGTCACCGCAGCGTGTCCAACGATTAGTCGAAACACTGGGTTCATTAGGGTTTTCAGAGCTTGAGGTGCCGGGCGACCTCAACGTGCCAACGACGTCAGAGCATCCGCGAAGTGGGCAACAACGGCAAATCGCATGGTTGTTATGGCTCTTGGTCGTGGTCGCTGTCGCGGTCGGCGCCGCCGGGATCCCTCGTGGAAGCTCTATGATTTCGTTCGATCCGCCGACGCTGACCGCAGGCGCAATACCGGAACGACTCTTTTACGGTTTCGTCTGGATTGTTGGCCTCGGGTTGCACGCCCTTGTGCATGAGTCAGCGCACCTATGTACTTCATGGATGCTCGGAGCTCGGACCAGGGGCATGAGCTTCCGGTTAATTGGAATCTTTCCTGCCGTGGTCAGTAAGGTGAGCGGAGCCTGGCTGCTTCCCCGCGGTGAACGAATCTTGATAGCTCTTGTGGGTCCGGCGACCTCGTTCGCCTTCGGCGGTGTACTGAGCTTCGCGCTCCCTCTTATAAGTAACCGGCCAAATGACGTTCAGTCGTTAGTCGCCAGCTGGATGTCATTCTCGTACCTTGTGGGGGCTCTATCGCTAAATCCATTCCTTCGGATGGATGGATACTTTGCGCTGTCGCATGCGTTGGACATTCCCAACTTGGCCTCGCGCGCTCTTGCGGCACTTCGCAAGTCGATGAAGCTTCGCCGCATTACCGCACCCTGGTTCGTGCTTTTCGCCCTCGCGATGATCGTCACACGCAGTGCCCTTATCCTCGTCCTACTGCTCGGCATCTTAAGAAACACGCGTCAGTCCCATTGGGGAACCGCGCTGTTCCAATTGGTGGTCCTTGGCGGGCTCGTCTGGGCGTCACGCTCCCGTCTCCCACGTCGCCGTCGTTATCGCGAGGGCAAGACGTGACTGCCGCTTCCCGCACCCCTAAGGCTCCTAGACTTTGCGCAATAAAACGGGCCGAGACCCCTACACACAAGGTCTCGGCCCGACGAGCAAGCGAACGATATAGCCGGTTTACCAGTAGAGGCTAGGCGCCATAACCGATGGCTGCTCGAGGTCTTCCAGAACCTCGATGTCCGCCTCCCCTTCTTCCTGCAAAAAGCCCTCGAACACCTTTCGGTCCTCTACGGACATTACCGCTCCTTCCACGACGGATACTCCATAGTATCGAACTATGGAGTATCTTTCAACCGCTTCAGAGTCTTTTCCGCTTATTCCCTGTCAGTTCAAATCTCGACGCATATGCCCGGAATATACCGCTGACCGTCAATCGCCCGAGGGACACTAGTGAAAGAATTTACTCCCACAGCGAGATCGAACTTCGATCACGCACATACGTATCGGGGAATTCCATTCGAAGTCCCAGTCGCACATCCTTCGACGATTCTGACGCATCTTGCCAATCGGGCGCGTGAGAATGGCGGCGATCCTTATCTGACAACAGTTGCAGCCGACGGCCAATCCGCGACGCTGACCTACGGGGAGCTCGATGTGCGAACGCGCCAGGCAGCCGCATGGCTACGGCGCGAGCTGGGGGTTTCTTCCGAAGACGTCGTCGGTCTCCTACCGGTCAATGATATGACCTCAGTGATTACGATCTTCGGGCTGTTGCGTGCCGGTTGCGCAGTGATGGTTCTCAGTTCAACCGACCCGATCGGCCGACTGAGGGAACAAACGGCCGCCTTGCCCGTTAAGGCGATTGTCCGGCCGGGGTCGCTCGGGGAGGAAGTCTTTCCCGGCTCCGTCGTCGCACCCGACCTGATGGCGCTGGCCGACGAAGCCGCTGACGCAAACGATCCAATCATCACGCCTCTGGCCGATGCGCTGTTCTTCGGGACATCAGGGTCGACTGCCGCGTCGAAGCTCGTCACGCAGTCGCACTACAACGCAGCGATTAATGCCGACGCGGTCCGTCGTCACCACGGGCTGGCCCCTGGCGATCGCTTCCTGGGTTGCCTGCCCATCCATCACGTCAACGGTCTGCATTTCACGATTCTCGCAACCTTGGCGACGGGCTCCCACGCGATCCTGGCCCACGCGTTCGATCCGTTCGGATACCCCCGGCTCATCGAGCGCTTCCGGCCACGCATCGCCAGCGTCGTGCCGACCATCCTCGAGACGTTGGTCGAGACATGGCGGCGTCCGGCCTTTCCGACTGAGTTCGATTACTTCGTGTCCGCCGCGGCACCGCTCACCGCGAGCACCGTCGCGGCGGTAGACGAGAAGCTGGGGGCGCGGGTGTTGCAAGGCTACGGTCTCACCGAGGCGACCAACTTCTCCACAACAATGCCTGCCGGAGTGTTAGATGAGTTGTACCGACGTCTCATGCTTGACGCGGATATCCCCTCGATCGGTGTGGCCCTTCACGGCAACGAGGTGGCGGTGCTGAACTCGGACGGGCAACGCGTCCGCCCAGGCGAAGTCGGTGAGATCTGCATGCGTGGCCACAACGTTATGACCAGTTACGCGGGCAACGATGAAGCTACCACGGACGCCTTTCAAGGGGGTTGGTTCCATTCTCAGGATCTCGGATTTGAAGTAAAAGACAGTGAGTCTGGCAGTACGTTCTTTACCGTTACGGGGCGAAGCAAAAATATCGCGAAGGTCATGGGCGAGACGGTTTCACTGGATGAGATGGACCGGGTCTTGCGCGCGGTGCCAGGCGTGAAGGACGCCGCATGTGTGTGCATTCCTGACCGCTTTCTCGGCGACGAGATCGTCGCAGCGGTCGTGCTTTCCCCTGGCCGCCAAGACGTCGACGTGCGAGCCCACCTAAGCCGCGCGTTCGCGCCCGCTCTGCTACCCAGACGCACTGTGTACGTCGCTGCACTGCCGAGGACGTCGACAGGCAAGCTCCGTCGCCCCCAACTGGGAAAAGCTCTCGCGTCAGCGCAAGATGCCTAGATCTGGATGCACGGATCACGCGGAGAGACACCGCGAGATCGCCGACGGATGCGTCCTCGACGCCCCACCGCTCCAGACCCAAGGAGCAGCTCGCCAACACATCGACAACATTTTGTCGATCACGGGAGCCCAAGCGCCTAAGCGTTCTGCCCACCCGACGACCGCGACATCACTCATTGCATGCACGCCGCAGTGATTCACGGGCGCAGGGTCTTTTGGAGGTAGACCCGTCGCCGGCCTTCGTTGTCGGACAGAGTTAAGCCGTACTGCTCGAAACCGAGGTGATCGAGGAGCTCTCGGGTGGAGACAAGATCCGGATTGGCCTCACAACGAACGGCGTCCGCACCACTGCGGGTCGCCAATTCGATGGCCTTGCGGATGCATTGGGCACCTAGCACGGAGCCTCGGGCCAAAAGTTCGGGTTTGACCGCCAGACGCTGCAGATAAAAGGACTTTCTTGCCTCCGGGAAGATCTTTATGTCCTGATCAAACGGTGCTCGGGGAGTCAAAGTAAACATGGCGATCGCCTCGCCGTCACGCCTAAGCACGTGCACTGACTGATCCCGCACCAAGGTCTCGCTCGCTTTCATTCGGCGATTGGGTGCCGGAAGACCCAGTACTGAAACCTGGTAGCTGTCACATGCGCACAGGAGCGCGTGCACCTCAGCTGCGTCAGTGGCCACCTCCCATGAGCAGCCGGGATGGTCAGACGCCTGCGAGGCCCGCCATCGCCCGTGCGTGTCCAAGGACACCACCGTCATGCGCTCGGCCGAACTGACCGGCATGTGGGGTACCCCAAACGCCAGCAGCTCGAGCGGCTCCGCGACTCGGTGGTTGGTCTTTACCGCATGCGCATAGTTCGCTGGGATGTAGATGGTGTCGCCCGCGACCATCTCGTAGTCGACGCCATCCACGTGAACGAACCCGCGGGACCTTAAGACAAAGAGGATGTGAGCGCCCGGATGCGTATGCGGTTCAAACTGCATCCCCGACCGCATGATGATCCGATCGACTCCAATCTCGACACCGGAATCGATCGTCTCGGCCGCCCCAGCAACTCCGACGATGCCCCTAAGTATGCTGCCGTCAGAGCTGAGCATCTCCATTTCAGCCTGGGTAAAGACATTTTTAATGTGTTTATCAGGATTGAACACGAGCTCATGTCTCCCAAAATCAGTATCCAGGAGCGGAAATCAGCATGGAACGATGCACGGGTTGCTGCGGGCGCGGGTGGTCACGGGGTGAGACGACGGTCGAGAGGTGGCAGTCCACGAGCAGGACGCCCTCGGGCACGAGGCTCGACTGCACTGGCGCACTGGGGACAATTCTGCCTGCCTAAGTGGTCCCTTCCGGAAATATCGTTACGTATCGAGGGCGGCACTGCGCCCTGCTCGCAAGGCGCCGCCGAGTGCGCATATCCGCAAGGCTCATATGTAAGTGAGGCGCAACGCCGCGAGCGGGGATGCAGGGCCGTCCGAATACCAACGGATTTACGGATGGGGCCACTAAGGCAGGTGAACGAGACGCGCCCCAGATCCGGCCACGGACGTCGCTGTCCAAGGTACGCAATGGGCCTCGTGTCGACTGTCGGCTGCGATGACCCTCCGGCCGCCCAAGGTCCGCGGCTCGGCCGGGGGAAGGGGGGCGAGCCATTAGCCCCGTGATGAGACGGACTGCGCTCTTGAGGGCCAACCGCAGTCACTTGACCCCGCACGTGTCTGGAGGGTGGCTCGACGTCTTGGACGATCGCACGACAATCGTGGTGACCTTGCGGCTGGCGGGTCGAGGTCATCGCTGGCCGGTCCCATCGCCGACAACGTACTGCCGCGATTGCTGTCCACATCGGGGCACCAAGCGCGTGCACCCGACTTATCGTATCGCATTCGCAAATTGGTGCGGATCGCGAGCCGAGCCTGAGCGAGAGAGACGGATGTCGCCTGACGCCGATCGCGGGCTGCTTGGGAGGACGCTGAGTTGTGTGCTGGCGGTCCGGGGCATGCATGGCCGGCCGTCAGAAGCGGGTAATCGTCCTCGACCTTCGACGGGACTGCCCGATCTCCGATGTTGCGGGCAGGTCCGTTGCCGCGGCGGCGTACCCTTCCGGTAGACGGCCAGACCGACTACCGATGGGACCCACGTAGCCGCCGTGGGTTCCTGGAGGACTTACGCTAACGAGCTATCGATCCTCGCACATGGCATGCCTACGATGCGGACGCGACCGGGAGTGAGGGATTTGATCAACGGTACGTTTGTTGAATGTCCGGCCGATGCTCATGTGAGGCTAAGAAAAAGGCTATTGGAGAGCGGCGCCGTTCTGCCTGCACCACTCGTGAATATAGTTCGAGATCGAGGGTTCGGATTTCTCCGTTCCTCTGCCAGTGATGTGCTTAATCTCTTGGGGGAGACCGGTGTGGCGATCGCCGAGCTGGACGAACCGCTCTCGGATGATGCGTTCATCGAGTTCGGTTCCCGACTAGGTCATGCCATGCCAGAACGGGATCCTGCTGTCCTGCCTTACGTCGATCAAGATGTGTTGCTAAACTTATTTACCGAGCATGGGAGGACACGATGTGTCTCGCTGCAACCGTTCGCGACGAACTTCTTGTCGCTGCATACGGAGGGTAGCGGCAGACGGGCCGAGCAACAACCGCGCTATATCGTTCTTATGTGCTGCGATCCTGGTGATGATGCAACCGCGGCGCAGACCGTCCTCGTTCCGATGGCTGCCGTGGAGCGAAGTCTGCCGAGTGGGGACATTGAGCTGTTGTCCCAGACGAGGTACCGCAGTTGTGTCCACGGTCCGTTCATCGTGCGCCAGCTTGAGGATCGGGCAGTCTTCTCCTTTCGCGACTTCATGTCGGACACTTTGGAATGGGTGCATGCTGGCGACGAGGAGGATCCCGAGGTTGTTCGCACCGCCATCGTGCGGCTCCTCGGCACGATGTACGAGGTGACCGCGGCGTCCGGCGTCTACTGGAGGCGCGGCATGCTCGTGGTCATCGACAATACATTCTTCTTCCATGGAAAAACGGCTGGGCCGGTCGCCGCACCCTCGCGGCGCAGGCATCTCAAGCGTTTGCGGATCGTTTGACTCGATGCCGAGTTTGGAGTCGGGAACGGCTACATGCGATACCACGAGGAAACGAAGGGGAAACGCATGCGGTTCTTCGGCGCTACTCCGTCTGTTCGCGCCTATGGAGTTCCGACTGCCGCTCGTGAGTATGCCGCGCGCGCTGGCGAATTGGCGGACAGTGAATACGCGTTCTCCCCACTCGTGAATGAGCGTACGTTGGAGATCTATGAGCGGGCTCAAAACCCGCAAGACCCCTTCGAGCTGAGAGACCTCTGGTTATCGCGTGTCGAGGGTGAACTCGGCGGGCACGCCCGGCGCCCATGGCTCGCCGAACGTTGGCGCAGCACCTCGGTTCGTAGGTCGGTCCACACAGACGAGGTGCTCTGCTCGCGCGCGACCGTCCGCTTCGTCAAGGAGTTGTTCAACTGGTACTTCCGTGACGATCTGTATGGCGAGCTGCGATGTGACGACGCCATCATCCTATCGAGCGGGTCGGTTGACGAAGAGGCATGGGGGCTGCCCGAGACCTTGAAGGAGTGCATGCGGTTCGCGCTCGACCGAGACCTTTACGGCTACTCGGACTCACGCGGGCGCATCCCCACGAGGGAGGCCATCGCCGCGTATGAGAATGCGCGGATCGACGGTGCGACGTACGATGCCGGCAACGTCGCGATGACGATGGGCGGCACATTCGCGGTCAGTTCACTCGCGGACTTCATCTTGACCGGGACACAACGTGCCGGGGCGCCAGCGTTGTGCGGTATTCCAAACTATCCGCCACTTGTGGAGACCATCGCCCGGCGGTGCGAGGTTCAGCTCGTGCCGCTCACATCCCGGTCTGGCAAAACATCGCTGGATCGGCTAATCGCCGCGCTCACTCTTGACACGCCCTTGGTGCTGCTGCAGACCGTCGGCAACCCGACCGGCGCGATCGTCCTCGAGTCCGAGCTGGAGCGGCTCGTACGGGCCGCCGCGCCGTCAACGATGATCGTTCTGGACGAGTGTCACGAGTGGCTCGGGCCGTTCGAGCGCTGTTCCAACGTGCGGGCCGCACCCAACGTGATCCGGGTTTCCAGCCTCTCCAAGACCTGGTCTGCCCCAGGGCTGAAGGTGGGTTGGTTACTCGCCGACTCGAGTTTCATTGCCGAGTACTACGAGTACGCCTCGACCACGTTCGGTGGCCCGCCATCGTTTTTCTCCACACTCGTCGAGGTGCTCGCCAGGATGGAACGCTGGCTCATTACCGGAGTCGATACGCCTGGTGTCGCCGAAGCGAGCGAGTTCGAGCCCGCCTACGAAGTGGATCTGAGCGGGCTGCAAGCCGCCTACGAAAGCTACCGACGCGAACGGATCGCCAGGGACGACGGTTTGACGATCCTGCGGGATGCGGCGACCACGTGCCTCGCAGATGCCTCCGCCACCGTCGTACGACCGCGTTACTCGATAAACACCGCCGTGCGGTTGTCTGGGTGGGAGGACTCCTATTTGGCCTTCCGGGACCTGTTCCGCGAGACCGCGGTGTCGGTATTCCCAGGGATCCTGACGTTCTGCTTCTCCGGCGGGATCGTGCGGGTCACCACGGCGCGCCGGTGGGAGGTTCTCTCGGCAGCGATCGAACGGTTGCGTTCGCAGCTCGCCCACCCTGCGGACCGGTGAACCCGCTCAACGCCTTGGCGATCATCAGCAAGGAGGGCCACTTATGCGTGACTTCGGGAGCTTGGGCAGCCGCAAGGTCGTGCTTGGGTTGATTCACTTGCGGCCATTGCCCGGAACGCCCTTTTACGAAGAGGGAAGCTTTGAGCAGGTGCTGGAGACTGCAGTGGCATCGGCACGTGCGTTGCGCGACGGCGGCGCGGACGGCTGCCTAGTCCAGTCGGTCGACCGGGTCTATCGCGCCGCTGATGAGTCCGACCCAGCGCGCACCACCGCGATGGGGCTGATCGTGCGGGCAATAGCTCAGGAAACGGGCGAAGATTTCCAGGTGGGGGTCCAGCTGATGCGCAACGCGTTAGAGGCTTCGCTGGCCGTGGCCAAGGTGGCGGGTGGTAGCTACATTCGCGCGGGCGCCATCGTGGGCATGACGCTCACGGCGCACGGAATGGTCGAGGCTAATCCTCTCCAGGTGATGGAGTACCGCAGCAAGATTGGCGCACAAGCGGTCAAGATCATCGCCGACGTGGAAACCACGCATTACAGGTGGTTCGGCGAGGCCAAGCCCACCGGTGAGGTTGCCAGAGCCGCGGGACAAGTGGGAGCCGACGCGGTATCCGTCGGACACCCGGACGAGGTCAGGACGCTTGAGATGGTCGCCTCGGTGCGTAAGGCCGCACCCGGGCTGCCAGTGATCTTGGCCGGTCATACCAACCATGACAACGCCGCACGGCTCCTGGCCGCTGCGGACGGCGCGTTCGTCGGCGCATGCCTCGAGCCGAGCGGCTGGGGCGGGAACATCGATGTCGACAGGGTCAGGGCGTATGTGGACATCGTCCGCGGACTAGAGCGCGACCGATGATCGTCGGTCCGGAAAGGGAGCCAGGTGGAGGCGCTCAGCCCAAAGGTGATGCTCGAGCAGGTCCAGGGGCTACCGCGGGACCTCTGCGAGCTGACGGAGCCAGTCGCCCAGCAGGTGCGAGACGTGCTTGGGGCGGAGAAATGGGGACAGATCGGCAAGGTGTACCTCGTCGGCGACGGCGACTCGCACCATGCCGCCTGCGCTACCGAGCTTGCCTACGAGTCAATCGCCGGCGTGAGCTGCGAACCGCTCAGCGCATTGCGCTTCGTGAGCTACGGCGCGGACGCCATGCGTCTCGACGGGCAGCAGCGCATCCTCGTCATCGCGACGTCGGCGTCCGGAGAGACCGAGCGAGTCTTGGAGGTCATCGAGCGGGCCCGCGAGCATGGCGCCAGCACCTTGGCGATTACTGGAACACCCGGCAGCGCAGTAACCCGTATCGCCGATCAGTTCATCGTGGTGGCGCTTGGGCATCAGACGAGGTCGCCGGGAATTCGCACGTACCAGGCCAGCCTGCTGGGCATGTTGCTGTGTGCGATCAGGCTCGGTGAGGCACGCGGCGCGCATCCGGCGGCACAGTCCCGAGCGATGCATCGGGAGATCACCGCGCTCGCCTCTTTCATCCACACGACCAATCAACTCGCCGGAGATCGCTGTCGGGTGCTTGCGGACCGGATCGCTGACGCTCCCGCGATGGTGATGGTGGGCAGCGGGCCGAACCACGGCACCGCGATGTTCGGTGCGGCGAAGATGATCGAGGCAGCGGGCCTCATCGCAGTCGGTCAGGATATCGAGGAGTGGTGGCACGTTGAGCGCTTCGCCTATCCCGTCGACATGCCCGTCGTCGTGATCTCGCCACCGGGCCGCTCCCACCAGCGGGCGGGGGCCATGGCAGCGAAGGCTGCAGCGCTGGGCAGAAGAGTCATTGCGGTGACAGATCCGGACGATGCCGAGGTTGCGCGACACGCCGAGGTTGTGCTGCCGGTGTGCGGCCGGGTTCGTGAGGAGTTCTCTCCGCTGCTGTACCACCTGTTCGCCAGTCACTTGGCGTGCTGGGTCGCGTTGTGCTTAGGCAGGCGGCCGTTCCAGCGGTGACGTTCCTGACGGAGCATCGCCGTACCGTCGCATCTCCTCACGCAGCACCGGCGCGATTCGCGTGGCGAACAGCTCGATCGTTGGCCAGTCCAGGGGCGGCCGTGCCCCGAGCACAAAGTCCCGCACGCCGAGCCGGATGTAGGGCCGTAGATCCTCGATGCACTGCTCCGGCGTACCGAACGTCAGGTACTCCGCCAGGTCTGGCGAGCCCGGCGGCAGGATTGAGAGGCGCTCCGCCCTGCGCTGCCTCGCATGTTCCTCGTCCTCGGCGAGGACCGCCCGGAACGTCACTGACCTCCGAATGTCACGGGCGTCACGGCCAACCGTCGCGCAGTGCCCGACGAGCACGTCGAGCTTCCGCCGGTAACCGTCGAGATCGTCAGCCAGCACGTTCCAGATGTCCGCATGCTTGGCCACGATTCGCAGCGTGCGTCGCTCTCCCCCGCCGCCGATCAAGAGCGGTAGTCGGTCCTGGACCGGCTTGGGCTCCAGGCACGCGTCTGTCAGCCGGTAGTACCTGCCCTCGAAGGTAGTGCGCTCGCGCGTCCACAGGCTACGGATCACCTGGCAGACCTCGTCCAGCATGTCCAAGCGCACTTCTGGATCGGGAAATGGGATCCCGTATTGCTCATATCCGAGGTCGGGCCCGGCGGCGCCGACGCCAAACTCCAACCGCCCCTCAGAGACATGGTCAATCGTCGCCGCGATGCTCGCCAGGATCGCCGGATGCCGCCAAGTGACCGCAGAGACCAGAATCGCGCAACGGATCCGCTTCGTGCGCGCCGCGAGTGCCGTGAGAAGCGTCGTGCCCTCGAAGCAAGGGCCATCAGGTCCTCCCAGCGGAGGCCGGAAGTGGTCGAAGAGCGAGATCCAGTCGTAGCCGAGCTCTTCGGCCCGCTGCCATAGCTCCAAGCACTCATGGAAGGTGCGGTACTGCTGGCCGGAATGCACTCCGAACCTGATCATGCCAGGGTCGATCTTCATATCTCCGCGAGACCGCGCTTATGCGAAGCATTTTCACATCGTAGGGTGGGCATACATTCAACCTCGCCGGGTCGACGAGTCCGGTATACTACCGGGCTCCACCATCTCTCGTCAGAGCATTTAGGTCGCTCACGCGGTCATGCGCATTCATCGCCAGATGATCGGCACTGCACAGGGTCACACAGGACAGGGTCCCACCTCTGTCGAGGCATACACTCTGGACACTGACGCGGATCTCGCGATCACGGTATGGACCTACGGCGCGACCCTGGTCGAGGTCCTTGTGCCCGATCGTGACGGCCGTATCGGCAATGTTGCCCTGCGCCTTCCAGATCTCGCGAGCTACCAGGATCGCGCGAGAGACGCCTACGTCGGAGCCACCATCGGCCGCTTCTGCCGAGGTGTCGCGGGCGGTCGCTTCCAACTAAACGGCACCGAGCACGCGCTTGACCGCAATGAGGGAACCCACCACTTCCACGGCGGCAGCATCGGCTTCAACCGGTACGTGTGGGCCGCCGAGGCTGAGACCTCAGACGACCGTCTCTCCCTACACCTGCGCCTGGACAGCCCGGACGGCGACCAGGGATATCCCGGCGCCGTGTCCGTGACGGCGGTCTATACGGTGGATCGGCAAGGCCATCTGACGTTCGAGTACACGGCCAGCACGACCGCCAGCACGATTCTCGGCCTCACGAACCACGCGTTCTGGAATATGGCCGGCGCGGGAACGGTGAACAACCACCTGCTCGCGCTCAACGCCACCCGTGTGGTGACGTTTGACGACGAGCTGATCCCCGTCCATGGTCCACCACGGACGGTCACGGGAACGCGCCTGGACTACAGCCGACCCCGGCGGCTCGCCGAAGAGAGGTTGGACAACTTCTTCGTACTTGACGACCCGAACTGGGCCGCGCAACTGGCTGACCCCGCCACCGGGCGGGTTATGCGCGTCACCACCGATCAACCGGGGATCGGAGTGTATTCGGCGGACCATTACTTCCTACCCAGGGCAGGCTTGTGTCTGGAGACCGGCGCCTGGCCTGACGCGCCGAACCGCCGGGACTTCCCATCGGCGCGCCTGGACCCGGGACAACGTTACCGCCACCGCACCACGCACGAGTTCTCGATTCACAGGCGCTAGGCTTAGATATGCGACTTTATCTGTCATCCTTCCGCGTCGGTAATCGACCCGATGAGCTGCTGCGCTTGCTCCGTGGCGGCAGAAGGACGGCCCTTATCCTGAACGCCGATGACTACAAGAACACCGAGGATCGGGCCGTGTCCCTCAGTCGTGAGATCGGCGAGCTCGAAAGCCTTGGACTGGAGCCCATCGAGGTAGATCTGCGCGACTATTTTGGCCGGGCAGAGGCGCTGAGCGCAGCGCTAGCAGGATTCGATCTTATATATGTTCGAGGCGGGAGCGCCTTCGTCTTGCGACGTGCGTTCAGGCAAAGCGGCGCCGATGAACTCATCAAAGATCTGTTGGCAAGAGACGCAGTCGTATACGCCGGTTACAGCGCTGGACCCGTCATGCTCGGACCCACGCTCTGCGGTATCGACGGACACATCGATGACCCGACGATTGTGCCAGAAGGCTACGAGGATGCGCCCCCAACCTGGGATTGCCTAAACGTCTTGCCATACACGATCGCGCCGCACTACAAATCGGATCATCCAGAATCTGCCGAGATTGATCGCAGCGTTGAGTACTTCATCGAAAACCATATACCATTCATCGCGCTACGTGACGGCGAAGCGATTGTCGTGGACGATGATGAAGTCGCCGTAGTTGGCTAAGCGAATCGGTGCGGCTCTTCTGGGGGGCTGCATGCCGCCTAGGGTTGCTGTCCCGTCTCCAGATCACCGGCTGGGCATGACTGAGCCCATCCGCCCGCAAGCTGTCGGCCATCCACGCGACTCATGTGCGCTACTGAGCGCGACTGGGCCACGGGCGTCGCCTGTGGCGAGGGGCACTGCGGGGTGACGTACCCCCGCTGCGACCGCATGCTCAGCCTAAACGCACACGGAAAACCGTCGGTGGGGACGTCCCCCTGAATCGTTATCTGTCCACATGCGATCTGATCATCGCCCGCGCAGCGCACGCACGGCATTGGCGACGGAGCAAAGATTGCGAAAAGTCTGGTCATTTATCAAATCTGCGGGGAATTCAATACCAAGCTTCTTCTCCAGATCGACAAGAAAACGCACCAGCTCGAGAGAGCCGAATCCCGCCTCGGAAAGGCTCGCCTCGGGGTCTTTCAGGTAGATGGCATCATCGGCTGCCAGGTGTTGGTAGGCGATATCCGTCACGGCGCGCAGAGTGTCGTCCATATACCCAGACTAGTCCCAATGCCACCAATTTTGCACCGCCCATAACCTCACGACCAGGGTCTTGCGTTCCATGAGGTCGGAAGCCGCTTGGCGAGCTGCCGGACTGGCACGCGGATTGACTGGAGCCTGCGAGCGGGCTGCTCGGCGAACACCGTCGGCGACGCCTTCCGCAATGACGCCAACGGCGGTACCGTCCGCGAGCCCATATGCCCGTAAACGCACGCCTCCACGAGCCAGGTTTGTGGCATTGAGACGAGTCCAGATCTTCGTGAGACGACGTGCCTGACGACACCCGGACTTGTTGTGGCAATTAGCCAGCTTAAGAGAAAGGCCCGCGTGCGGGTTCGCCGGATCTCGAGCAGCCGGAGCGTGATAGGGCGTCGTTGACGTGGCTGCCCGCGAGGATCTGGCGTTGCGTACACTGCCGGTATGCGTCCGATCAGCCCCGAGCGGTTCGAGCAGCTGGTGGGCGAGGCGCTCGACGAGATTCCCGACGAGCTGTGGGACCGCTTCGCGAACGTCGCTGTCGTCGTCGAGGACCAGAATCCGCAAGACCCCGGGCTGCTAGGGCTCTACACGGGCATCCCACTGACCGAGCGATGGGATTATTCCGGCGTCTTGCCGGACCGGATCGCGATCTACCGCATCCCACTGTGCCTTATGTGCTCCAACGATGACGAGCTGGTCAAGGAGATCCGCGTCACCGTCATCCACGAGCTGGCCCACCACGTCGGTATCGACGAGGACCAGCTCCACGAGCTGGGCTGGGGCTGACGAGGGATAAGGGTCTACCGGCGCTTCTTCTTTTTCTTGCGCGGGGGGACACGCTTGTTCATCGGCCGGCCCGCGCCTCCGCCAAGGCCGCCACCTGGGGCACCCACACCAACCGGAGGGCCGCCCGGGCCGAGGCTGCCCATGCCAGCCGCGAGCTCTTCGGGGTCCATTCCCTTGAGCGCTTTGAGCGCTTTCATACCCTTGGCGCCACCCAGCTGCTTCATCATCTGTTGCATCTGGTCGAAGCTCCGGAGGAGGTCGTTGACCTCCTGGGCGCTGCGGCCACAGCCTCGCGCGACGCGCTTCTTGCGGCTGCCGTTGAGCAGCTTAGGGTTGCGCCGCTCCTCCCGCGTCATGGACCGGATGATGGCCTCGATTTGGCCGACCTGACGGTCGTCGATCTCGACGTCCTTCAGCGCGCGCCCGATCCCGGGCATCATGCCGAGCAGCCCCTGCAGCGGGCCCATCTTCTTCATCTGCTGCATCTGAGCGAGGAAGTCCTCGAGCGTGAACTCGGCCTTCAACAGCTTGGTCGCCGCGTCCTCGGCCTGCTCTTTGGTGTAGACCTCCTCGGCCTTCTCGATGAGCGTGAGGACATCCCCCATGCCGAGGATCCGGCCCGCCATGCGATCGGGGTGAAACGCCTCGAACTCGTCGAGCTTCTCTCCCACCGACGCGAACTTGATCGGCCGCGCGGTGACCTCGGCGACCGACAGCGCGGCGCCTCCCCGGGCGTCGCCATCGAGCTTCGCGAGCACGACACCGGTGAAGTCGACTGCTCGCTGGAAAGCCTTCGCGACGTTGACCGCCTCTTGGCCGATCATCGCGTCGATCACGAACAACGTCTCGATCGGGTTGACGGCCTCCTTGATCGCCGTCGCCTGGGCCATCATCTCCTCGTCGACGTTGGTGCGACCTGCCGTGTCGACGATCACGACGCCACAGCCCAGCCGGCGAGCCTCCTGCAGGCCGTCCCGCGCGACCTTCACCGGGTCGCCCGAGGTCACCGGCGCATAGACGGGTACCCCGACCTGCTCGCCAAGGATCTGAAGCTGGCGCACAGCGGCGGGGCGCTGGAGGTCACAGGCGACCAGGAGCGGCTGGCGACCCCTCTTCTTCAGCAGCAACCCGAGCTTGCCGGCCGCCGTCGTCTTCCCCGAGCCCTGCAAGCCGGCGAGCATGATCGCCGCGGGCGACCTGCTCCCTAGGTAAAGGGGAGCGGACTGCTCGCCCAAGATGCGAACGAGCTCCTCATGGACGATCTTCGTGACCTGCTGGCCCGGGTTCAGGGCCTCAGACACCTCGAGGCCGACGGCCCGTTCACGGATGCGGCCCACGAACGTGCGCACGACCTTGAAGTTGACATCGGCCTCGAGCAGCGCGAGCCGGATCTCTCGCAGGCTCTCGTCGACCTGCTCCTCGGTGAGATGCTTGCCCCGGCCCCGCAGGCGGTCGAAGACGGCCTCGAGCCGATCAGATAACGCATCGAACATGAACGACCTCAGGAATTGACGGCGTAGGAGGCAAGTCTAGTGGGCGCCGTGCTGAAAGCGGGGTGTGTCGATTGGGAGCCGGATTCCGGACCTGAGTCGACACACCTCGATTAGTCGGGCGGGGGGTGCTCGGTGTGAGTCGGGAGGAGGAGGGCACGGCCGATGCGATCGACGGCGAACGCGCGCTCGCCCGAGCGGAGGTGGCAGAAGCCGCGGAGGAGGTCATCGGAGAACGTCCAGGGGTCGACGACTCGGTCGGTGGCGGCGCCCCCGCGCGACGAGGCGAAGTACTGAAGGCGCACCTGGCGGCCCTCGGCCGCGGCACGCTGGAGCAACGCGCGGACCGCGCGGGGGCCGACGGCCTCTTCCGTCGCGGTGGGAAGCGCGGGCTCGTCCGGTTGCGCCGTGACGACCGCGCCCTCGTCCAGGGCAACGCCGGCGGCTCGCAGCGCGGCGCTGACCGCCGTCGACGCGTGCGTCGAGACCGCCACCGTAGGGGCGACAGCCCGCAGCGCGGCGCCGGAGACGCACAGCGCCCGGTCAAGAACGGCCGCTGTTGGTGCGATCACCAACGTGCGAGCGTCTTCCACGCGAACCAGCGGCGAGACGGCCGCCGGTGGTGGGTCTTCGTGCTCGTCGAACGCCAATCCGAGACTCAAGGTGACGAAACCCTCTCGCGCCTCGTCGCTCGGATGCACCCGGCCATCTTCCCCGACCTGGACGAACGCGCGCCGCTGGAGCCAGTCCAGTGGCGGCGGCATCATCCCATGGCCCCACCAGCCGCGACCGAGGAGGTCCTCGACCGCTGCGGGTCCTTCCTGCACGAGACGGAGGAAGGCCGCTCGGGCGCCCTCGGGCGCTCCCTCAAGCGCGGCCCGGACCCCGTCCGGCGCCGCGAGCAACTCGCGGAGCTCGCGCACTGCCACGCTCCGATGAGCGGGAACGTCGCCGCAGCCCAGCAGCTCTAGCGCCTCCCGCACGTCTTGTTGGCCCAACTCGGCGATAGAGGGCATGGGATCAATCCTCGCCGTCTTGCTCGCCGTCTTGCTCGCCGTCGGCGAACAGCGCGTCAACGAAGGCGTCGGAATCGAAGTCGGCGAGGTCGTCGATCGTCTCGCCCAGCCCGACCAGCTTCACGGGAATCCCAAGCTGCCGATGGATCGCGATGACAATGCCGCCTTTCGCGGTGCCGTCCAGCTTGGTGAGCACGACACCGCTGACGTCCACTGCCTCCAAGAACGCCTGTGCCTGCGCGAGCCCATTCTGGCCCGTGGTCGCATCGAGCACGAGCAGCACCTCGTCGCAGGGTCCCGCATCGCGCTCCAATACGCGCTTGACCTTTGACAGCTCGTCCATAAGGGCGCGTTTGTTCTGCAATCGACCCGCGGTGTCGACCATGAGGAGATCGGCGCCGGCCGCACTGGCCGACTTGTAACTGTCATACGCGACGGCGGCGGGATCAGCGCCCTGCTGATGGCGGACAACCCGGGCACCCGCCCGCTCACCCCACAACTCCAACTGCTCGGCCGCAGCGGCCCGGAACGTGTCCGCGGCGGCCAGGACCACCGTCTCGCCCTGCCGCTGATGGCGAGCGGCGAGCTTGCCGATCGACGTGGTCTTGCCGGTCCCGTTGACGCCGGTGAACAGCCAGACCGACGTGCCTTCAGGTCGCCGGTGCATGGTCCGGTCGGTCACCAACAGCTCGAGGCGCAGCACCTCTTTGAGCAACGCGAGGGCCTGCTCGCCCGTGCGTACCCCCTCTGCCTTCGCCCGGCCGCGCAGGCCTTCGACCAGCTCGAGGCTCGCTTCAACCCCGACGTCGGCCGCGATCAGGGACTCCTCCAGCTCCTCCCAGGCTTCCTCATCGACTCCCCGCTGGAAGATTCCCCCAAGGCGCAGCGCTCCCCGGGCACGCCCGAGCCGCGACCGGAACCGCTCGCGAACGCCGAGTGGGGCCGGCTCCTCCACGACCGGAGCTGGCTCCTCCACTGGTGGCGGCGGGGGCGGCTCCTCGTCCACAACCACCGGAGGAGGCGGTGGAGCCGGGGGCGGCTCCTCCTCCACAACCACCGGAGGAGGCGGCGGGGCCGGGGGCGGCTCCTCCTCCACAACCACCGGAGGAGGCGGCGGGGCCGGCGGCGGCTCCTCGATGTCGATCGGCTGGGGAGGTTCCACCCCGAGGTCGGCGGGTGGACGCTCAAGGGTGTCGACGGCGACCGGCCGTTGCTCCTCGATCGACCGCTGCAGGGCGTCCTCGGTCTGCGCGTCCAGGGTCGGTTTGGAACCGACCCCCCTCACCACGAGCCCGACGATGAACGCGAGCAGTCCGACCATGACGACGATCGCGACGATGACGAGCTCCATAGGCCTCCAAGCCTAGTCCCGCGATGAGACAGCCGATGGCCTAGACCCCGTACTGTGCAGGACAAGCGGCGGGCGCGGGAGCGCGCGGGAGCGACAGGGCGGCGGGCGGGAGAGCTACACGGGGATCAGCTCGGCGACGCGCTGGCTGATCACCTTGCTCACGCCTCCGGCGCGCATCGTGACGCCGTAGAGGACGTCGGCGATCTCCATCGTGCGCTTCTGGTGGGTGACGATGAGGAGCTGGCTATGGTCGAAGTCGCGGACGACGTCGAGGAAGCGTTGGAGGTTGACATCGTCCAGGGCGGCCTCGACCTCGTCCAGGACGTAGAACGGCGACGGTCGTGCCGCGAAGATCGCGAAGAGCACCGCCAACGCGCACAGGGAGCGCTCCCCGCCGGATAGCAGCGAGAGCCGCTTCACCCGCTTGCCCGGTGGGCGGGCCTCCACCTCGACGCCGGTCTCGAGAAGATCGTCGGGGTCGGTGAGGAACAACCGGCCCTCGCCGCCAGGAAACAGCCGGGGGAAGAGCCGCTCGAACTGGGCGGCCACGTCCGCGAACGCGCTCGCGAACAGCTCGCAGACCCGCTCGTCCACGGCTTCGACGACCTCCATCAGGTCGCGTTTCGACGAGCGGCAGTCCTCGAGCTGTTCGGTGAGGAACCCGTGGCGCTCCCGCAGCTCCTCGTACTCCTCGACGGCCAACGGGTTCACGGTACCCAGCAACGCGAGCTTGCTCGCGAGCCGGTCCTCGCGGTCCGCGAGCGCCTGGTCCCGCTCGGGGCCAGGCTCGAGGTCCGCGGAGCCAGCCTGGAGGAGCGCGGTGTCCGGATCGAGGCCAAGCTCTTGGCTGAGGCGGGCGCGGACGGCGTCGAGACGGTGCCGCAGTTCCTGGCTTGCGAGCTCTTCCCGATGCCGCTGCTCGGCCAACGCCTCCACGCCGGCCTGGAGCTCGCGGGCCCGTGCCCGTACGGCGCCGAGCTCTTCCTGTTCCCTGGCGCGGCGTTGTTCCCGCTCGTCCCGCTGCTCCAAGGACGCGGCTGTCGAGCGTTGCGCCTGCCGCAGCGCGGCCTCGGCCAGCCCAGCCAGCTGCTGGAGGCGCTCGATCGCCTCGAGCCTCGCTTGGCGTCGCTGGAGCAGCTCGGCGAGCTGTTGCTCGACCTCCGCGGCTTCGCGCTCGGATGCCTCGATCCGGCTCGTAAGCTCCTCGGCCCGCGCGTTCGTGGCATTCACCTCGATGCGCGCTTGCACCTCACGTTCGCGTGATGCGCTCAGCGCGTCCTCGAGCAGCTCGGCCTCCAGATCGGGCACATCGACCTGGAGATCGTGCGGCGCCAGGTTCAGCTGCTCCAGAGCATCGAGCCGCTTGAGCCGCTCGTCGACCTCGCGCCGCAGGTCAGCCCGCTGGGACTGAAGCTTGGCCAGCGACGATTCGGCATGCGCCAGCTCTTTGCGCAGCCGGCGGAGGCGCTCGGCTCCGGCGGTGATAAGCCCGTCGGACTCTTGCATCGCCGCGGTGGCGGCGTCTAGCTCATGCCGCGCGGCCGTCAACGCGCGGTCGGCGTCGCCGACCTGGCGTCCCGCGACGAGCAGCGCGGACGCGACCGCCTCCGCCTGCCGCCTCGCCTCGGCGGCCGCGGCGAGGGCAAGGACCGGTGGTGTACCGGACTGCCCGCCACCCGCGTAGCCGCGCGCGCCCGCGATGTCCCCATCATTCGAGACGAACACGAGGTCGGGATGCGTGGCCGCGAGCCGGCAGGCCGTGGAGAAGTCCTCGACGAGGAACGTGCCGGCAAGCGCACGCGAGAGCATGCCGCGCACGGGCGGCTCCGCATCGAGCACGCCAGCGAGCGGGCGGGCGCTGTCCTCCGCGAGCTCGGTAGGGACGGCCGGCGGCGAGGCGTCCGCCGCGAGCACCGCCACCCACCCCAACTCTTGGGAACGCACGAGCCCGATCGCCGCGATGGCGGTGTCCCGCCCGGTCGCGACCAGGGCGTCGTCCAAGCCCAAGGCTCCGAGCGCGGCCGAAACCGCCGCAGCCTGCCCGTGGGGCACCGTGATGTGGTCCATAAGCCGGCCGAGGAGGCCGTCGAGCCCATCCGACCCAGAGCGCCGCGCCGCTTCGAGCAGCGCCGCGGCGCTCTCACTGGGATCCCGCGCCGCAGCGGTGAGCGTGTCCGCGCGGGCTTCGAGCGACGCCCGCTGACGCTCGAGGTCACGTTCGCGTTTCGCCGCCTCGCGCACGGCTTGCTGGCGGCGCTCCTCGAGCCGGCTCGCCGCCTCGAGCTGGCGCTCGAGCCGCCCCGTGTCACCGTCCAGCCGCTGGATCTCGGCCTGGACCGCATCGATGTCGCGGAGGAGCTCTTCCCGGCGGGAGGTCTGGCCGCTGATTTGGCTCATCAGCCGGCCGTCCTCATTCGCGGCCTGAGCCACCTGGCCGCGCAGCGCAGTGACCTCACCTTCCCATCGCAGCCGGCGCTCACGGTCCTCGACGCGGCGGCGCGCCTCGGCCACGGCCGCCTGTTGGTGGGCGCGCTGCGCGCGCTCGGCCTCCCGCCGAGCTTGGGACGCGGCCTCGAGCCGGGCGCGTACCTGGACGAGGTGGATCTCGACGTCCTTCAGCGCTTGGCGGGCGGCGCTCGCGTCGTCCCGCAGTCGGTGCGGATCCCGCCCCGCGACCGGCTCCTCGACGGCGTCGCGGAGGCCACGATGTCGCTCGGCGATCCGATCGACGAGGCCACGGTACCGCTCGGTGAGGTTCGCCAACCGGAAGTGCGTCTCTGTCGCCGCGCGCGCGGCCGGCGCGAGACGGTCCAGCCGCTCCTCGATCGCGCCTTCCCGCTCCCGTGCCTCGCTGAGCTGCCGGCCCAGGTCGGCCAGCAGTTCCCCAGAGGCGGCCCGCGCGACCTCGTCCGACGCGACGGCGGCATTGGCCGCGGCCAGCTCGCGCAGCGCGCGCGCGACGCGAACCTCGTAGACGGCGGCCTGCAGCTGCGCGGCTTTCGCGGCAGCCTCCGCTTGCCGCTCGAGAGGGCGCAGACCGCGGCGCAGCTCTCGCAAGAGGTCGGTCAAGCGCTCGAGGTGGCTCTCCATTTGGGAGAGCTTGCGCAGCGCGCGCTCCTTCCGTCGCCGGTGCTTGAGGATGCCGGCCGCCTCTTCTATGAACAGGCGCCGCTCCTCGGGCCGGACACCGAGGACGGCATCCAGCTGCCCTTGCCCCACGATGGTGTGTGTCTGCCGTCCAAGTCCCGTGTCGCTGAGGAGCTCTTGCACGTCGAGTGCCCGGCAGTCGACCTCGTTGATGCGGTAGCTCGTCTCGCCGGTCGCGAACACGGAACGCGAGACGCTGACCTCGGAGAACTCGATGGGGAGGCTGCCACTGGAGTTATCGATGGTGATCTCGACCATCGCCCGCCCGAGCGCCGCTCGACCCGGCGCGCCCGCGTAGATGACGTCCGCCATCGAGCCACCACGCAAGGTCTTCGCGCTGTGCGTGCCCAAGACCCACGTCAACGCATCGACGATATTGGACTTACCCGAGCCGTTCGGTCCCACGATCACCGTAACGCCCGGCTCAAGATCCAGGACAGTCTTGTCTGCGAAGGACTTGAAGCCTCTAAGGGTGATCGAGCTCAAGAACACCCGGCTAGTAAGGCAGGATCTGTCACATGAGGCAAATTTGCCAAAACCGCTCACGACAAGAGCGGCCCGGCGGGCCGCTCTGGAGAGTTGTTCGCGTCAGCCAGCGACGACCGACAGGTCGTCGGGTACCTCTTCGCGGGTACGCAAGAGCTGACGGAGGATCGCGTTCTCGTCCCGCGCGTCGGTGAGTTCTGACTGGAGCTCAGCCACCCGGGTACGCAACGCAGTGATCTCCGCGAGCAGCTGGTAGGGACGCTGGTCCCAGGAACCGACAAGGGCCTTCATGCGGGGAATCCTCCTGCATGTTGTCTACGCGTGGCAAAGTCGCGCCTAGGCGCGACCCAAAACCCGTAACGCTGCGGATATGGGATGATGTTCGGCATCGCCAGTCGGCCTCGCAGACCCCTTAGACGAAAGACCTCACCCGGGCCGGATACTTCCCGCACCTGGTGAGGCTGCTAGTCGGCAGGATGGCTGCAACAAGACCGCCCTGATTCACTATCGCACTATAACGAGTACGGCCGTGGACATGCAAGGGCAAAGACCTGTATCCAGGCACCCCGACGAGTGCATCCCAGGATCCGTCACGGATATGTGACGGATCCTCGGGTCCGGCGCCAACGCACTAAGATCGGCGGGCGGTCGGACGAGTCGGAGCTTGAGTAGAGGACATGTCTTCACGCACGCTGGAGAAAGCCGCATTCGCGAGTCTCGCGTCGGCGCTGGCCGGCGTCGCCGGGGTGCTGTATGCCTCCTCGCGGTCGTGGCCAGGGATTCCTGACGCCGCCGCGCCGATGCCGCCCTACGCGCTGCCGCCAGCCCGGCTTGTGCCGGTCCCTGAGCGGGGCGAGATCTTCGTTCGCGAGGCGCCGTGGGTCGGTGACGAGGCGGGGCCTCAGCGGCCCGTGATCGTACTGATCCACGGCTGGATGTTCCCGGCCGATCTCACCTGGTTCGCGTGTTATCAGCCGATCGCCCAGATCGGTCCCATCGTGGCAATGGACCTCCGCGGCCATGGGCGCGGCAGCCGTCCCTGTGAACCCTTCCGCCTCGCGGACGCGGCCGACGATATCGCCGCGTTGCTCCGCGAGCTGGGAACCGGGCCCGCCGTCGCCGTGGGGTACTCGATGGGTGGGACGATCGCTCAGCTGCTGTGGCGACGTAATCCCGACGTCGTGCGGGGCCTCGTGCTCTGCGCGACGGCGGCGACCTTCTCCGAGCATCTCGGGGACCGGCTGTTGTGGCGAGGGATGGGAGCATTTCAGGTGGCGTTGAGGCTGGTCCCGCGGTTCTGGTGGCAGCGGCTCGGCCGCTCGTACCTGCCCGAGGCCTCCCCGAGCCTCCTGCCCTGGATGATCGGTGAGCTGGACCGGGGCAGCGCCGAGGACGTCGCGGAGGCCGGGCGCGAGCTCGGCCGCTACGACGCTCGCGACTGGCTGGGCGGCGTCGACGTCCCGACAGCCGTCGTCGTCACCGCGAAGGATCGGTTGGTTCCGGCCGCCCGGCAACGCGCGCTCGCGAGCTTGATCGCCGGCGCACAGACCTACGAGGTGCCCCTCGGCCACGATGCGTGCACGGCGCACGCCGATCTCTTCGTCGCCGCCGTAGGCAAGGCGATCGAGCACGTGCTCGATGTCTGACCGGCAGCTCAACCCACAGATCGACGCGTTCGTCGACGCCTATTCCGTGCTGGGCGTAGCTCCCGACGCTGGCCAGGCCACTTTGAAGCAGGCTCACCGCCGGCTCGCCTGGCAGCATCATCCCGATCGCCTGCCCCCCGAGCGGCGCTCGGAGGCGACACTGCGCATCCAGCAGATCAATGTCGCCTACGGTCTGGTACGGACGCCAGCCGCCCGCGCCCGCTACGACGCACTCCGCGCGGCACCGCGCACGCCGGCGAGGGTAGGCGAGTCTGACTGGGACCTGCTGATGCGGCAGGCCGGACGTTGGGCTGGCCAGTGGTGGCGCCGGAACGAGGGCCCACTGCGCCGAGCGGCGAAGCAAGCGCGGCGCCGCTACACCCTGGTGACCGGGACGGTCGTCATGGTCGCCTATGCCTGGCTGGGGACGGTCCTCGCCGTGGCCGCGGGGCAGTTCGTCGCGCCCGGCAACCCGTTGCCCACGATTGTCGGCGGCGTCGGCGGCGCACTGGCGGGGGCTGTCCACCGCCGTGACCGGCTACGGTCCATCGACGGCCACCCGCCGATGCGCTACCCCTGGCTCCCGGTGACGACTTGGTTGCTGACACTCGCCGCCAGCCTGGCGTGGGTGGCTTCCTAAGTGGTCCCATCCGCAAATCCGTTGGTATCGAGGGCGGCACTGCGGTCCTTATGGCCACCCGGGTGCTACGTCTGGCAATTTTTGCAGAAGTAGGACGGCACGGGAGGATCGTCGATCTGCGCGAACACGATCGTCTGGCGGCAGCGGGCGCACGGTTGGCCTTCCCGGCCGTAGACCTTCAAGTGCTGGTTGGCGAGGGGGTCGTCGAACGGGTCGTCCCCCTCCTCGGTCAGCTCCGAGGCGCCGGTGCCTTGCTTGACAGCCTCGTGGAGTACCTCCTGGATGGCGCGGAAGAGGCGCCGGACCTCCTGCGCGGAAAGCTTCGACGAGGAGCGCATGCCCGAGAGGCCGGCCGCCCACAAGATCTCGTCCGCGTAGACGTCGCCCAGCCCCACCACGAACGTCTCGTCGCCAAGCAGCGCCCGCAGCTGGTAGTTGCGGATGATCAGCTGGCGGCTGAACTCGAGCCACGTCGCGATGTTCATGAAGGGGTCGATACCGATCGCCATGAACTCCGGGGAGGTCTCGAACTCCTCGGATGTGACGAGGCGTAGGGCGCCGTTCTGCTCAGCGTCGAGGTAACGCAGCGCACCGCCTCCCTCGAACTCCAGCACCATCCGCACCATCTCGGCGTGCTCGTCGACGCCGGAGTCCACGGGGTGGCGTGTCAGCGTGGCGACCGAGCCGGGCCGCACGACCAGGGCACCTCCCCCCTTCAACCGCAAGGCGAGGGTCGTTCCCCGCCGGGTTACCGACTCGATCCTCCGACCCTCCAGCGCCGTCGCGAACTCGGCCGGCGCGGGACCCGCCGGGAGGACGGCGAGGGAGGTGACGGACGCGCTCTTGATCTGCTGGCCGACGACCTCCTTCTCCAGCTCCTTACGCATGACCTCAGCCTCAGGCAACAGCGTCACCCGCGCTCCCCCTTCACCGCACCGCTCAGATCAACGTTGTCGACAGAATCCAGGAGTCCCACCGTCGCCAGCCTTTGCTGGAGCGCCGCATAGGCCTGCTGCGCCGCACCCTGCTCCGCTTCCTTCTTGCTCCGTCCGTGCCCGTAGCCCAGCACCTCGCCAGCCAGGGCGACGGCTGCGGTGAAGCGCTTCTCGTGATCCGGACCCTCTTCGGAGAGCTCGTACGCGGGAAGCTGGGAGAGCACGGCCGCCCCAAGCTCCTGGAGCGACGTCTTGTAGTCCAGAGACTCTCGCCGGGTCACGATATCGGCCAGGAGGTCGTCGAACAGCAACCCTACGACACTCGTCGCGGCGGGCATGCCCCGATCGAGATAGACCGCTCCGATCATCGCCTCCATGGTGTCGGCGAGGATCGAGTCCTTGTTCCGACCGCCTGACTGCTCTTCACCGCGGCCCAGCCGCACGGCCGCGCCCAGCCCGAGCCCGCGGGCGACGTCGGCAAGGCTGTGCGTGTTGACGGCTGCCGCCCGGACCTTGGCGAGCCGCCCCTCGGGGGCGTCAGGCAGGATCCGGTAGATCCGATCGGTGATCACGAGCCCCAGGACGGCGTCCCCGAGGAACTCGAGCCGCTCGTTGTGCGGGACGCCCCCGGCCTCGAAGGCGTAGCTACGATGCGTAAGCGCCTGCTCCAGCAGATGGCGATCCTCGATCCAGACCCCAAGATCCCGTTGTAACCGGTCGACGGGATCGTTCATCGCAAGATCATTCACGGCCACCGCCTACCGTGGAGTGCTGGGCTAACCGATCGGCGGCGTCCTGGACGGTGCGGACGGTGACGAGCGCGGCGTCGGGAAGCGCTACGGCGACTCCCCGCGCCCGGAGATCCGTCTCGATTCTCTCCACCACCTCGACGAGGTCGAGGGAGTCGGCGTGGAGATCCTCGTCGAACCGCGATGCCGGCCGCACTTGTGCCTCGTCCAGCGCCATCACCTCGCTCACGCGCCGCAGGAGCAGCACGAGCAACTCCTCCGTGTTCACAATGCTTCCTCGTTTATGACGTCTTGACCGTCGACCGTGCCGTGCAGTTGTGCCGCAACCTTGCCCGATAGGCCGGCGGCGACGACCTCGGTCGCCATCCGCAACGCACGGGCCACCTGCTCCGCTGTCGCCGCCCCATGTGTGACCAAGACCTCGTCGGTGACACCGAGGACGACCGCCGCGCTGTCACCGTAACGCCCAGAGGCGGCTTCGAGCGCCTTGAGGAAGATATTGCCCGTAAACCCATCGGCGACCACGACGTCCACATCGCCGGCGAGCACCCCGTCGGGCTCCACGTTACCGGAGAAACCCGGTACGCCGACGTGGAGTAGCTCGTACGCCGCCTTGGCCAACGCGTTGCCCTTTCCCGGTTCGGTTCCCACGTTCAACAAGCCCACGCGCGGTGCGCCAACCCCCAGCACCCCCGCGTAGGCTAAGCCCATCCGAGCGTAACCGACGAGAGCCTCAGGTTGCGCATGAGCTCTGCCACCCGCGTCAACGAGCACGACACGCCCACCTCGGCGCGTTGGGATCAGCGCCCCGATCACGGGGCGGCGTACTCCAGGAACGCGGCCGAGCACAAGGTGCGCCGCGGCCAAGGTCGCTCCAGTTGACCCAGCGGACACCAGCACATCGGCCTCGCCCGTCGCGACGAGCCGCGCGGCGACCCTCACGCTCGCGTCTCGCTTGGACCTGAGGGCAAATGCCGGATCCTCGTCCATCCCGATGACATCAGAGGCCGCGACAATGCGGAGCCCATCCGCGGCCCCCGCCTCCGCGAGCGCCGCGGACAGCATCTCCGGCTGCCCGACCAAGATGACCTCGAGGCCGTCCCCCCGGGCCTGGAGCGCGCCGCATACCGTCACGGACGGAGCGTCATCGCCGCCCATCGCGTCCAACGCAATCCGCACCGTCTTCCGGCCAGCCGGTGGTACGCGGCTCGGATGGCCGCGGGGCGGATCGCTCATCCTTCGACAGGGTGCACTACTCGGCGACCTCGATTACCTGACGGCTGGCGTAGTGACCGCAGACCCGGCAGACCGTGTGCGGGCGCATGGCCGATTTGCAGCGCGGGCAACTCGCGATGGTCGGCGCGCTCGTCCGCAGCCACTGGGCTTTCCGGTGGCGGCTCCTGGACCTGGACTTCTTGCGCTTCGGGACAGCCACAGCGGTTCCCTTTCAGACACATGGATGGGATGGTTTGGTGAGGAGGGTGCATCTACGGCGAGCCGTCGCTGGGTAGGCGCAGCCCCTCGAGGGCAGCCCACCGCGAGTCGACGGCAGGCTCGGAACATGCGCAGTCCACCTCGTTGCGGTTGGATCCGCAGCGGGGACATAAGCCGCGGCAAGCAGCATCGCACAGGAGTTGATACGGCACGGCGGGAACAAGCGCGTCACGAACCAGTGTGTCGAGATCGATCGTACTGTCGATGACCTCGTAGCCCTCCTCAACAGCCTCTTCGGGGGCCACATCCGTCCGAAGATCGGTGAACAGCTCCGCGACGTCGCTCGACACGTCCTGCTTCAACTCGACGAGGCAGCGCGCGCACTGCGCGATGAGACGGGCGTGGAGTGATCCACGGACGAGCAGCCCTTCGACCACCCCGGCCACCTCACCGGTCAGCCGGACCGGTTCGACGACCTGGACGAGGGGGAGGTCGAGCCCCGCAGGGACCGGCAACGCGAGATCAACCCGGCGCGAGACGCCGGGCTGGTCGATCAGTTCCGAAACCTGAAGCACCGTGTGGTGCAGAGGAGAAGTCATGACAAGCGTTGTGCTTTGCGCGCACGCGAGCACCCTGCTCCGCGTGTTGGTGATGAGCAAGCGTAGCACGAGCACGAGCACATGCCCGGCCACGCTGTGCTCGCAACCTGAGGCAGGGTCGGCACCGAGCGTGCGACTGGGCTCCCCCCGCGCGACGCCTTCCGCACTGGCATGAGAATCGGCCTCCCACGCCCGGTTTGCAGGATCTTCGCCCCTCCCGGAGGTGGCGCCAACCGGCTAATCCTGCACTGTGCAGTACGGCCAAGTGCGCATCTCCTGGGCTCTCGTCAGGCTTCATCTGCGAGCCCCCTGGCGGCTTTGTACTTGGAAGAGCACGCCGGGCCGGCGCTGATACCACCGCGCTACGCTGCGACGGCGTGGCGCTTGAGGAAGTCGGCCAGCCTCGCCGCAGCGTCAGCAGGGTAGCGCATGTGGAGCAGGTGATTGGCTGCGGGCATCAGATCGTCCTCGGTGTGCGGCAGCCACGAGTGAACCAGGTCGCGGACCTCGGCGCAGATCGGCGGGCTCTCAGTCCCAGAGAGGAAAAGCACCGGCTGCTTGATTCGCGCCGCTTCCTCGGCGCCGAAGCGCCACTCCGCTATGGATGGCAAATCGGACTCGAACAGAGTGGCCACATCATCCTCCATCTGTTCGGGACCTGCCGGGACGGTGCGGCCCACCTCCGCTCGCCAGTTCGAGCCGAGCACCACAGAGAAAAAGTCGTCGGCCGCGGCGACCCGGTCACCCGCCAGGTACCTCTCCATGATCGGGACCATTGCCTCCAAGAGCTGCTGTACGCTCGGAACGGCGTACAGTCCGGGCTCGAAAAGCGCCAGGCTGGACACGACCCTGGGGGCATCGACAGCCAGCTGAAGGGCCACCAAAGTCCCGTAGGAGTGACCGACGACGTGTGCCTGCTCGACCCCGAGTGCGCTCAGCAGGTCCCGGCAGTCCTGCGCGTGTTCCACGACCGGGACTGGACCATGGATTGGGGTGCTCCCGGCATATCCTCGCCGCCGATATCGGATCATCCGGTAGTGGTCCCGTATGGCTGGCTCAACCGCCAAGGGCAAGAACGAGTCCGCGAAACCGCCGCCATGAATGAACACCACTGCCTCACCTGAACCCGCGGAATCGAACTCCAGCTCAACACCGTTTACCGACACGCATTCCATCGTTGCAACCATGACATTCCCTCCTTCCGAATCGCCAACGCGCTCAAGGCCGTGGACCATCTCACCCGCGCAGCGGATGCTTCCCAGATCTCGATGTCCTCCCCATGCGGCGGCCCAAAATCACTTACCACAGGGAGGAGGATGAGCAACGCCCGGTAAATACGTCATCTCAACACTAACGGGGCTTCGCCCGCCCGACGAGCGTGTGAGGCATGACAGCGTTCCCCGAACAGGGATTTCGGGGCAGATACGCCCCTAAATCCCTGTTCGGGGAGTGGACCGCGAGTCATCGCCAGCCAGCTCGCAACTCGTGCAACACTTGCAACACGACTCACATACTTGACTCACGCGCAACGACTTTGCGGATCCAAGTCCCCTACGCCGGTTCCGAGACCAAGGCTTGCGAACCGGTGGCCCCCTTCGGGGCAGCGGGAGATCGGCTGTCCAGTGCGTGCGTGTAACGCACGGCGCCGAGCCACGACTGGGAGAGGGTCAAGGATCCGGGCGCGGGCCTGGGCCCTCGCGGGAGGACGCACCGATGAGGAGTCAATCGAGCTGAGGGAGCTGATGCTCCGGTTCTACCGGGCCATGGCGGAGGGGGACGTGGCCGCGGTCGAGCGGCTCATCTCTCCGGAGGCATTGGCGATCGGCACGGACCTGGGTGAGTGGTGCGTGGGCCGGCGCTCATCGCCGCATGGCGGGAGCAGGTCGAGGCATTGGGCGGCGGGATCCCTTTCTTGCCGGGTGACCCCGAGGCGTTCGAGGAGGGCAGTGTGGGGTGGGTTGGCGGAGTCGCCAGGTAGTGGGCGGTCGAGCCGGCGACCACGAAAGAGGTGGAAGACCTCGTGGTAGCCGAACCACGCCGCTGCCGTCAGGTGATGCGTTGGCGCCTTCCCTCAGACAGTGCGCGGACGTACGCGAACAGCTTGAGCGCCGGGTCCTTGAAGTCGGTCAAATTCATATTCTTGTTGAACGAGCGGAGCTCAAAAATCGGCATATCGAGGCCGCTTGTTGGGTTTACGTCCATGCGCTCGCCGTGCACGCCGAACCCCTCGACCTTCTTGCCCGCTGGCAGGTTCGGGAACTCCGCTTTGGTGAGTAAGTCTCGTCCACTGGCCATGGCGTCGATCCAGTCCTTGAAGATGAGGTCCTTGTACCACTCAGCCTCACCTGCTTGGGCCTCATCCCAGAGCTGGAATCCATACAACGGACCGCGGGGGTCGTCGAACAGCGGCCTACGCATGAGCGCGTTGTAGCCGCGGGCCGATGCCACGAGGTCGGCGAAATTGTCTGCCACGCTGTAGTAGCCATGGTCCTGGGCGGGGAGCCGGCTGAAGAGCGTGGCGAAGTTTGTTTTTGCCAACAGGTCGGCGATCGATTTGAGGAAAACCGCTCCAGCCTCCTGTCGCACGGACTCACGGTAGGAGTAGATGACGGTCAGCAGCCCAAGAAGCTCTCGTGAACCGGGAGCTTGCGGGTCGCCGCCTGATAGGCGCTGATCGCCTGCTTGGCGATGCCGACACCGTCGACAAGGCCGTTGGCGGCAGTATGCTCACCAGGGTCACCGGGTCTTGTCCGCACGATGCTCCGACCCGGCAAGCGCTTGCTCGCCCGTCCTTGGCTCTCGCGGCGCCAGGGCTTGCCGGACCAGCCCACCAGGCCTTTCACGAGCGTAGGAATGTCGGCTAGCGCTAAGCCCATCGTCATCTGCGGCGCGCCGTAAAACCCACGGTCGTAACATTTGGCGTGTCGAAGAAGACGCCGGGCGTGATGGACCTCAACCGCCTAGTGGCGGAGGTCTCCAGCTTCAATCAGCCGACCACCTTTTCTCATTTTTAACGTTGCTTCCATTGCACACATGTCGTCGAGGGCATTGCTCAGCCGGTCCTGACCGTCGTCGTTCTCAGGGAACGCCTTCGTGACCACCTCGACGCTTGACTCGTCGCCCTTGTCGTCTGCCTCCACCGTGAAGTCGTCGGAGGAAAGGTACGGGAAACCCTTCACCAGACGTTTCGAGTTCTCCCGGTATCGTTCGTACCAGTCGCCTTCGCTTTCTCCTTTCTGTTTCTGTTGCTGAAGGGAGCGGACATCAACTCCCTCGTTGGCTTGGCGCACACGCAGGGAAGCGGTCTCGAACTCGAAGCCGATGGCGCGTGGGACGGTGATCGGTGCTCTTCCGGCGATCAGCTCACCGACCGCCCGGTTCCCCGCCAGCCGCTGCAGTCCGAGGATCCGGTCCGAGGGTTGACCGGGTCGGGTCCCGCGCTCGACCTTGAGCCGGTGTCCCGCCGGAGCGCGCGGGTCGATCGTTCCTGGTCTACCCGCTTCGTCATCGGTCCCCCTCGCGAGCGCCAAGTCCTGGCACCGATTTCGGGGGGGAACAGCAACAACCGGTAGGGCGCAACCGGCCGTCCGGGAGGGCAAGAAAGGCAGCCCTTCGGGGCAGCCATCGCTGCCCCGAGACTCGCCGACTTGTGGTTGCGGAGCACGTCTGGAGTTGGCCCATCACGAACGAGGACGTGGGTCAGACGACGTAGCGCCAGATCGCCAGGTAGTGGGCGGTCGAGCCGGCGACCACGAAGAGGTGGAAGACCTCGTGGTAGCCGAACCACGCCGGGAAGGGGTTCGGGCGGCGATACCCGTACACCACGGCGCCGGCGGTGTACAGGATGCCGCCGAGGGCGATCAGCCCTGATCCCTCCCACGGTAGTGCGTTGATGACCTTGGTGAACGGGACGATCAAGAGCCACCCGACGGCGACGTAGCCCAGCGTGCCGAGCCACCGCGGCGGCTGGATGGGGGAGGCGGCGATGGTGGCGCCGACGAGCGCCACGGCCCAGGCGACGACGAGGCTCCAGACGCGCCATGACCCCGACAGCGCGTGGAACGCGATCGGGGTGAACGTCCCCGCGATGAACAGCTGGATCATCGCCCCATCACAGCGCGACAGGATCACGCGGGCGCGTGAGCTCCAGCGGCGCGGGACGTGGTACAGCGCGCTGGTGCTATACAGCGCGACCATCGAGACCCCGAAGACAGCCACGGACACGCGAGCGGAGGCTCCGCTCACCGACTGCCACAACACCCAGACGCCGACGAGCGCCAGCGGCGTCATGAAGCCGTGAAGCCACCCTCGCATGATCGGGATCCCATCCGGGCGAGCCAACATGCGGGCACGGATAACGGGCACCGGCTCGGACATTCCACCACCTCGGCCTGGTTCGATCGTCCCTTCAATGTGACCGGACCGGCGCCGTCTGTGCAAGCGTTTGCTGGGTGGGGGATGATCTCGCTCGATGATGTCTGGAGGCAAGCGCATCGCGGTTCTCGTGTCGGGATCGGGCACGAATCTCGATGCCTTGCTTCGCGCGGGCGACCTGGGCGGGGACATCGTGCTCGTAGGCGCTGACCGGGCCGAGGCGTATGGGCTGGTGCGCGCCAGGGAAGCGGGCGTCGACACGCTGGTCGTGCCATTCCGGGCCTACCAGGCGCGGGACGAGTGGGATGCTGCGCTGTTCAATCGGGTCGCCGAGTACGAGCCGGACCTGGTGGTGCTCGCCGGGTTCATGCGGATCCTGTCGGGGCGGTGGACGTCACGCTGGCCGATGCTGAACACGCACCCGGCGCTCCTGCCGTCCTTTCCAGGCGCGCGCGCGGTGAGGGATGCGCTCGCGTACGGAGTAAAGGTGACGGGCGCGACCGTCAACTTCGTGATCGAGGAGGTCGACGCCGGCCCGATCGTGCTGCAGGAGGCGGTCGGAGTCGAGCCGGGCGACACCGTGGATACGCTCCACGCGCGCATCAAGGTCGTCGAGCATGGGTTGCTCCGCCAGGCCGTGACACTGTTCTGCCATGACCGACTTGCGGTCAACGGACGTCAGGTGAGGATCACGTGAACGGGATCGCGATCGTGCGCAGGGCGCTGCTCAGCGTCTACGACAAGACCGGCCTCGCCGACCTCGCGCGAGGGCTCCACGCCGCGAGGGTCGATCTGGTCTCGACGGGATCGACGGCCGCGGCGATCCGGGAGGCGGGTGTTCCCGTCACCGAGGTGAGCGAGGTCACCGGCTTCCCCGAGATCATGGACGGCCGCGTGAAGACGCTGCATCCCGCCATCCACGCCGGCCTGCTCGCGGACCGGTCGAAGCCGTCGCACCGGGAAGCGCTGGTCGAGCACGGGATCGCCGGGATCGACCTGCTCGTGTCGAACCTCTACCCGTTCCGCGAGACCATCGCCGACCCGGAGGTCGACCCTGGCGATGCGATCGAGATGATCGACATTGGTGGCCCCGCGATGACCAGAGCCGCCGCGAAGAACCACGCACATGTCACCGTCCTCGTCGACCCCGCGGACTACCACCCCTTCCTGGACGAGTTGCGCGGGCTTGGTGGGGTCGGCGAGGCGACCCGCGTGCGCCTGGCCGCGAAGGCCTTCGCCCGCACCGCCGCCTACGATGCGGACGTCGCGGCGTGGCTCGCGCGGGAGGAGGCGTTCCCGGAGCGGTTCGGGCCCGTCTACGCGAAGGCGCAGGACCTGCGGTACGGGGAGAACCCGCACCAGGCCGCCGCCTACTACGTCGAGCGCGGGAGCGGATGGGGGCTTGGATCCGCCCGCCAGCTCGGCGGTAAGGCGCTGTCGTACAACAACCTTCTCGACACCGACGCGGCCTGGGCCGCCGCCCGTGACTTCAGCGAGCCGTGCGTCGCGATCATCAAGCACATGAACCCTGCCGGGCTCGCCCTGGGCTCGTCGCTCGCGGAGGCATACCCTCGCGCCCTGGCGGGCGACCCCATCAGCGCCTTCGGTGGCATCGTGGCGGCGAACCGGCCGATCGACGAGGCCACCGCGAGCCAGGTCGTCCAGGTATTCACCGAGGTCGTCGTCGCGCCGGGCTTCGACGAGGCGGCGCTCGCGGTACTGCGCGCCAAGAAGAACCTGCGCGTCCTCGAGATCGCGCGGCCGGACGCGCCAGGACGTCGGCTCGCCGTACGGACCGTGAGCGGCGGCCTGCTCGTGCAAGACACCGACACGGCGCCCGAGGACCCCACCGCCTGGACGGTGCCGACCAAGGCGCAACCGAGCGACGACCTGCTCGCCGAGCTCGCGTTCGCATGGCAGGTCTGCAAGCACGTGAAGTCGAACGCCATCGTGCTGACCCGTGACCGCGCGCTCGTCGGCATGGGCGCCGGCCAACCCTCCCGCGTGGACAGCGTCCGGATCGCGATCGAGCGGTCACAGGGCCGTGCCTCCGGCGCGGTGCTCGCGAGCGACGCGTTCTTCCCGTTCCGCGACGGCCCTGACCTCGCGCTGGACGCCGGCGTCGCCGCGATCATCCAGCCGGGCGGCAGCGTCCGCGACGCCGAGACCGTCGCCGCCTGCGACGAGCGCAGCGTCCCGATGGTCCTCACCGCCCGCCGCCACTTCCGCCACTGATTGCTCTCCCCGGCGAACGGAAGGGTTCGCCCGAACAGGTCCAGCGTCTCGTCGGCCCAGCGCAAGGTGCGCAGGCCAGCCGTCAGCGTGCGTGGCGGGGCGGTGACGAGCGTGTCGCGCCTCAGTAGCCGTGGGAAGTCGACGGTGAGGGGATCGGGGCGCGGCGTGGAGCCGTCGGCATGGAAGAACGGCACGCCTGCACGGCGCATCACGTTCATCACCTCTTGAGCGAGCACGCCGTAGCCGATGGTCGTGGGATGCACGCCGTCGAGCGAGAACAGCCCCCCGCTCGCCCTCCCCCCGTCCGCGCCGACGGTCAGGAAGCGTGAGTCCGGGAGCGGCCGCAGGACCTGCAGCGCGGGCGGCAGCGCGTACGGCTGCCACCAGGACGGGCGCGCGAGCGGGTCGTCGATGTAGCGGCGGGAGGCGAGCCGGTCGAGGATGCCGGCGACGTCGAGCAGGTACCAGTCCCGCTGGTCCTGCCGCGCCGTGCGGACGGCAGCGGTGATCGCCGTGTTGTACTGGTCGATCGCGCTGTCGATCGCCAGCGCCTGGGCGGCCGTCAGGTGCCGGTCCCTGCGGGGGTCGAAGTCACGGTCGGCGATCCATGGCCTGGTGTAGAAGGGGAAGTACGGCGACCCGGGCTCGACCTTGTCCGCGACGCCTCGCGTGACCGGCGGGATGGTCACGTGGGGGACCGTCCCCCAGATCACGTGGCGGGCGCGCGGATCTGTCGCACC
Source organism: Egibacteraceae bacterium (assembly GCA_050743625.1). Lineage (GTDB taxonomy): Bacteria > Actinomycetota > Nitriliruptoria > Euzebyales > Egibacteraceae > JBOGED01. The sequence goes on from JBOGED010000294.1 coordinate 46,717, forward strand.
TCGGCGACGACTTGGTCGAGCTCCGCCTGGAAATGGCTGGGGCGCCAGATCGTGTACGTGCCCTTGCGGTCGAGGTCGTCGAAACCCGCGCCGCTCCACCTGACCTGGACTCGTCACGGTGCCGAGCACGTTGTTCGACCCCAGCATCACGACCAACGTCTCGGTGCCGGGCACGTCCCCGCCCTCGTCACCCAGCTGTTTCGCCGCGTCGAACACCGTGAGCTCGCGGGCGGTGGCCGGGATCGACGGCAGCACGCGCATCGCCGCGCGCAGGTCGCGCAGCAGCGCGGGAATCCCGCCGCTCATATCGCCTCCCAGTGGTCGCTCCCCTCCCGCGGCTCCACTGTGCCGCCCGCCGCCGGCGGGCGGCAATCGGCCGCTCAAGGCGGCGGACCCGGCACACTGATGCCGTGGGTGATGTCGCGAAGAGGCCAGCCGATGGGCGGATCGCCGGGAACCGCTGGTGGGGACCGGGCGTGCTCGGTATCGGGAGCGCGAGCTTCTTGGCCGACGTCGGTCATGAGATCCCGACCTCGCTGTTGCCGGCGTTGCTCGCCCAGACCTTTGGCGCGCCCGCGGCCGCCCTGGGTCTTATCGAGGGGCTGGCGGACGGCCTCGCGGGCATCGCGCGCGTGGGTGGGGGTGCGCTGGCCGACGACCCCGCGCGCCGCCGCGCCACGGCGGTCGGCGGCTATGCCGCCACGGCGGTCCTCTCGGGGGCCATCGGCGCCGCAACGCATCTGTGGCAGGTGGGGGTGCTGCGTGCGGCTGCCTGGACCGCTCGCGGTCTTCGTGTGCCCGCCCGTAACGCGCTGCTGGCCGACCTGGTCCCGGCAGAGGTCTACGGGCGCGCGTACGGGTTCGAGCGCGCCATGGACAACCTCGGCGCGATCGCTGGCCCGCTGGTCGCGATTCCCCTGGTCGCTTGGGTAGGCACTCGCGCCGCGATCGGGCTGTCGGTCATCCCTGGCCTCCTCGCCGCCTCCGCGATCATCTTCGCGATCCGCCGTACGCCCGTGACGAGCGCGAGGCCACGCGAGCCGTTGCGGATACGTGTCCGCCCGGTCCTGGCAAGCGCTTTGCGCCCGTTGATGCTCAGCATCGGAGCGTTCGAGCTGGGCAACATCGCCGCGACCTTGCTCGTGCTCCGTGCGACCGAGCTGCTTACTCCTGTCCACGGCCCAGCCCGCGGAGCGCAGCTCGCGCTCGGGCTCTACGTGGCCTATAACATCGCCGCCGCCGCGATCAGCATCCCCGCCGGCCGGCTGTCCGATCGGCTCGGGCCCACGAAGATCCTCGCTTTCGGGACGGGCTCGTTCGCCATGGCCTATGCGGCGTTCGCGACGTCAGGTCCTAGGATCCTGGCCCTGGCCGGCGCGTTCGTCGCCGCGGGCGTAGGGATCGGCTGTGTCGAGACGGCCGAGCATTCCGCCGTCGCCGTACACGCGCCGGCCGAGCTGCGGGGCTCCGCCTTTGGCCTGCTGGCCGGCGCGCAAAGCTTCGGCAACCTGGCCGCCAGTGGCGTCGCCGGGCTGCTGTGGACGACCGTGTCGCCTACCCTCGCGTTCGCCTACACCACCGCCTGGATGCTCATCGCCCTCAGTGGCCTTCTGCGTGCCCTCGCGATAAGGCGGAGATGAGTTGCGCCGCGACTGGCTCGGCGCCCTCCGGCGCGACGACGACCAGGACCACGGCGCCGCCCTCGTCTCGGATAGTGAGGTCAAGGAAGGCGCAGCACGCCGCCTCGGCCTCGACGATCGCGGTCAGCTGCTCCCGGACGCCGGGCTTGGCCGTGAACCGGAGGGTGGCGTGGCGCTCACCATGCTCGACGTCTTCCAAGGCTGTCCGGCCCAGCGCGCTCATCACCGCGAGGCGGTCGACCATGTCGGCTGGCCCGAGGGCGCAGGCCAACGGTTCGGATGTGCTCATGGGCTCCTCCTCGGTTTCCGTGCCAGTCTGCTACTGGGGGTTAGGTGGGGTATGACGGTGTTACGGTCCATGGGACTGTTCCTTGTCGCCGCGCTCGCCGAGATCGGCGGTGCCTGGCTGGTGTGGCAGGCCGTCCGGGAGCGCCGCGGCTGGGTAGTGGCCGTCGCGGGACTCCTCGCGCTGGGCGCGTACGGGTTCGTCGCGACGTTGCAGCCTCAGGCCCACTTCGGGCGCACCCTCGCGGCCTATGGCGGCGTCTTCGTTGCCGGGTCCCTCGCCTGGGGGGTGGCGGTGGACGGCTTTCGACCCGACCGGTTCGACCTGCTCGGCGCGGCCCTCTGCCTGGCCGGCGTCGCGGTCATCGCGTACGCGCCGCGCGGCGGCTGAGCCGGTCGCGGCCATCAGGACGCCGGCGATCACCGCCGCGACGCCGGCGAGTTGGACCGGTGACGGGCTCTCCGACAGCAACGCGGCTCCGAGCGCGACGGCGCCAACCGGTTGCAAGAGCAGCAGCACGGACGTGAGCACGGCGGGGAGCCTGGGCAGCGACACCGAGATGAGCAGCCATGCGAGTACCTGGCAGGTGACCGCCAAGAGGGCGAGCCAGCCCTGGGCCGGCCATCCAGGGACGGGGTCGACGCCGTCGAGGAGCACGCCCGCGAAGGCTCCGGCGACGGCCGCCACCGCGGTCGCGTCGAGGAGCGGGCCGGCGGGGCGGCGCAGGTCCGCATTTCCCCTGCGGAGCAGCAGGAGGAAGCCGGCGTACGCGAGACCACTGATGGTCCCGTAGAGGACGCCCAGGCCAGGGTTCTCCCCGTATGCCCCCGCACCGATCACGCCCGAGATCAGCACGACCCCGCCAAGCACCAGCGGCACGGACACGAGCATCCGGCGATCCGGCCGCTCGCCGAGGAGTAGCCACGCGACCATGCCCACGAACAGCACCTGCGTGTTCGCGAGCACGGTCGCCAGGCCCGCGCCGACCGCCGCGATCGAGTGGTGCCAGAACGTGAGGTCGGCGGCGAACAGGACCCCCGCCGCCAGCGACGCTCGCCTGGAGGCGGCCGGCCGTGGTCCGTACCGGCGCCGCTCACGCGCGGCGAGGAGCCAGAGCAACGGCAACGCATACAGGCACCGGAAGACCGTGGCGGTCGACGGCGAGACTCCGGCAAGCCGGACAAAGATCGCAGAAAAGGCGATCAGCAGCGCGCCCGCGCTTGCGGGCAGGAGCGAGCGCCAACGTGAGGGCAAGAGAGCTCCTTGGGGATCCTCGGTTAGCCCCAATGTCACCAACTGCTTCACGGGTTAGCCCCTGTTTGGCGCGTGTACGCGCAAAAGCCACAGGCAAGAGGCTTGCGGGATGCCCACAGGCCCGTATGGGTCGTTGCTTTTGCGCGCCAGCGCGCAAGAGCCGGCAAGCGCACGATAGCGTCTGGAGTCCACCGGTGCGAAGGGAGCCACGGACGTGACGGCAAAGATCATCGACGGCAAGAAGTGCGCGGCGGAGGAGCGGGCGCGCATCGCGACCGAGGTCGCGGAGCTGGCCGAGAAGGGCATCGTGCCCGGCCTCGCCGCGATCCTGGTCGGGGACGATCCTGCCAGCCACGTCTACGTGGACGGCAAGGAGCGCGACTGCCGAGCGGTCGGGATGCGCTCCATGGGAGCGCGGCTTCCCGCGGAGGTCAGCCAGGCCGAGCTGCACGCCGAGATCGACCGGTCCAACGCGGACCCCGAGGTCAGCGGCATCATCGTGCAGATGCCGCTGCCGCCCCACCTGGACGCCGTCGCCGCGCAAGAGCGTATCGACCCGGCGAAAGACGTCGACGGTCTCCACCCGGTGAATGGGGGGCGGCTCCTGCGTGGCGACCCGCTGTTCGTGCCGGCCACGCCGCTCGGGTGCCAGTTCCTGCTCACCCGCTATGGCATCCCCATCGTGGGCGCGGACGTCGTGATCATCGGCCGCTCACAGCTGGTGGGCCGGCCGCTGGCGATGCTGCTGTCGCTCAAGGGCGCGAACACGAACGCCACGGTCACGATGTGCCACACCGGCACCCGGGATCTTGCCGCGCACACCCGCCGCGCCGACATCGTCGTGGTCGCCGCCGGCGCGCCGCGCACGCTGACGGCGGACATGGTCCGCCCCGGGGCAGCCGTCCTCGACGTGGGGATCAGCCGTGACGAGGCCACCGGCAAGCTCGTCGGGGACGTCGACTTCGCCGGGGTCAGCGAGGTCGCTGGCGCGATCACGCCGGTGCCGGGCGGAGTCGGCCCGATGACCCGCGCCCTTCTCCTGCACAACACCGTGCTCGCCGCACGCCACCAGCACCAGTAGCGCCTCATTTGTGTAGCATTCCGGCGATATATCGCCGGAATGCTACACAAAAAACTCACCCGGTGATGCGCTCGGCCAGGGCTGGCAGCTCCTCGGCGACGATGGGGCCCTCGAGGCGTTGGACGACGGTGCCGGTGCGGTCGATCGCGAACAACCACGGCTCGGACGGCAGGTTCCAGTCCTTGACGGCCTCGATCAGCGTGTTGGACACCGGGTCGCGGAAGATCTCGACATGGATCCAGTCGAGATCGCCCCAGTCGCGGGAGGTGCGGACCGTCTCGATCACCTCGACGGCCGGGCCGCACATCGCCGACGCGCAGAACTGCGGCGTCGCGAACGACAGCATCACCGGCCGGCCAGTGGCGAGCGACTGGTCGAGGCTGGAGGCGTGCATCCCACAGGAGGCATACTCGCCGCCGATCCTGCGGGTGCAGATCAGCGGGACGCCGAGCGGGTCGGCGGTCGTGGGTGTGCGGGTGCTGATCGCCGGCTGCCCCGGCGGGACGGTCGCGCTGTTCGACTGATCGACCGCCAGGATCGCCACCTCGCCACCCCGGTTCCCGTCGGGCGTCGTCGCCACGAGGAAGCCGACGCCCGGCGCGGGCACATCGATGGTCGCGAGGTACACCGGAAACTCGGCCACGCCAGGGTGGAACGTCGGCCTGGCGACCCCGCCGACCTGCCGGTTCTCCGCGACGTACCGGACCTCGACCTCGGTGTCGGGGATCGGCTCGTTGCTCATCGTGACCAGGCCGAACGCCACCCGCTGGCCCGGGCCGACGAGCAGCTCTGACTGGCCCTGGAGCACCGCGAACGCGGGCGCGGCAGCGGCCCGTGGCGCGACCATCTCAAGCGCGGTGGATCCGGGCGCGGGCCGCGGAGGCGCTTGAGCCGCTTCGCGCGTGCAACCGGCCAGGGCGGCCGTTCCAAGTACGCCAAGTCCCGCCAGCAGCCGGCGCCTCGTCAGATGGGTGCTGTCCACGGACGACCTCCTCGAAGTGCAACGGAACTGAAACGAACTGGCGGCCCACTCTAGTTTCCGGTGACGCCATCAACCGGAAGCTGACCTAGTTGCCACCCCACCTGGGGAGGGATAGGATCGCGCTATGGATGCGAGCCAGCGCGCTGTCGTGAACCGCCTCAAGACCGCCCGTGGGCACCTCAATGGGGTGATCGCCATGGTGGAGAGCGAGGCGTACTGCCCCGACGTGATGAAGCAGCTGTCCGCGGTGCAGGGGTTGGTGGAGGGCGCGAGCCGGGTGATGCTCCGCCGCCACCTGGAGACGTGCGTCGCGAAGGCGATGCTCCAGGGGCGTACCGAAGAGATCGTCGATGAGCTGATGGAGACGCTGAAGTTCGACCGGCACGTGTTCAGACCCACGCCGGCGCCCGACGACGTAAACCGCGATCCAGAGGAGACCGCACGGTGACCACCCAGACGATCAATGTTCCCGAGATCACTTGCGGGCACTGCAAGGCGTCGATCGAGGGAGCACTCACCCCGCTCGACGGCGTCCAAGAGGCGACTGTGGACATCCCCGCCCGGCAGGTGAGCGTCACGTATGACGAGGCGGTTGTGACCCTCGACGCGATCGTCGGAGCGATCGAGGAACAGGGGTACGAGGTCCCGGCGTGACGATCACGAGCCGATCTCAGCCCGTCGCCCAGCCCGTCGTCGACTTCGACGTCCAGGGCATGACCTGCGGCTCGTGCGCGGCCCGGGTCCAGCGGGTGCTCGCCAAGCAGCAGGGCGTGGCCGGGGCCGAGGTCAACTTCGCGACCGGCAAAGCGCGGGTCGTGCTCTCAGGGGACCCCGCTGACCAGGGGGTCGGGGGGAGTCCCCCAATCGTCGACCTTCTCCGCGAGGCCGTCGAGCGCATCGGCTACGGCCTGACCGAGCCACCCCGCGCCGTCATCGATCAGCGCGAGGCGGCCGGCCGGCCCGACGAGGAACTTGCGGCGCGCGCATGGCTGCGCCGGGTGGTCGTGGCGTGGCCGCTGGCGCTGGTGGTCGCCTATCTGGCGATGGGCCCAGGCGGGCTCATGCACCACCCGTGGGTGCGGTGGACGACGTTCGCGCTCACGACGCCGGTGCAGTTCTTCGTCGGCTGGCCGTTCATCCGTGAGGCGGCGCGAAGGGCCCGGCACCTCACCGCGAACATGGACACGCTGATCGCGATCGGAACGCTGGCCGCGTACCTCTACTCGACCGCGCAGCTGCTGTTCTTCGGCGGGGACCTGTATTTCGAGACCTCAGCCCTGGTCATCGCGTTCCTCGTGCTCGGGCGGTACTTCGAGGCGCGCGCGAAGGGCCGCGCGGGCAAGGCGATCCGCTCACTACTCGAGCTGGGCGCCAGACAGGCCCGTGTGATCCGGGGTGGTCAGGAGATCATGGTCCCCGTCGACCAGGTGCGCAGGGGCGACCTCATGCGCGTCCGCCCTGGCGAGAAGATCCCGACCGACGGCGAGGTCGTCGAGGGCGCGTCCGCGGTGGACGAATCCATGCTCACCGGCGAGTCCGTCCCGGTCGAGAAGAGCGCCGGCTCTCGTGTGACCGGGGCTACCGTGAACACGAGCGGGGTGCTGACCGTGCGGGCCACGGCCGTCGGCTCCGAGACCGCGCTCGCCCAGATCGCCAAGCTCGTCTCGGAGGCCCAGGCCGGCAAGGGCCAGGCGCAACGGCTCGCGGACCGTGTCTCCGCGGTCTTCGTTCCCGCGGTGATCGGCATCGCGCTGCTGACCTTCGCCGGCTGGTGGCTGCTGGCGGGCGATCCCGTCGGGGGGCTCACCTCGGCCGTTGCGGTGCTCATCATCGCGTGCCCATGCGCCCTCGGACTCGCCACGCCGACCGCGATCATGGTCGGGACGGGGCGCGGCGCCGACCTCGGCATCCTGATCAAGGGCGTCGAGATGCTCGAGCGAACCCGCACGATCACCACGGTGGTCTTCGACAAGACGGGCACACTCACGAAGGGTGAGATGTCGCTAACGGACGTCGCCGCCACCAGCGACGAGCATGAGCTGCTCCGCCTGGCGGGCGCCGTCGAGGCCGACAGCGAGCACCCGATCGGCCAGGCGATCGCCGCCGCCGCACGCGATCGCACCGGGTCGCTGCCCGTGGTGACCGGCTTCCAGTCCGTGGCCGGGCAGGGGGTCAGCGCCACCGTTGACCACCGCACTGTGTGGGTGGGGCGGCGCACGCTTGCCGCCGAGGCGGGGCTGGTGCTCCCGGAGTCGCTGGAGGAGCAGGCCGCGCGGCTCGAGGCCGAGGGCAAGACCGCGGTTCTCGCCGGTTGGGACGGCGAGGTGCGCGGCGTCCTCGCCGTCGCCGACACGTTGAAGGAGGGCGCGGGCGAGATCGTCGCGCGGCTCCACGCGATGGGCCTGGCGGTCGCGATGATCACCGGCGACAACGCGCGCACAGCGAACGCGATCGCCCGCCGGGTCGGCATCGACCGCGTGCTCGCCGAGGTGCTCCCGCGAGACAAGCAGTCCGAGGTCCGGCGCCTGCAGGCCGCCGGCGAGGTCGTCGCGATGGTAGGCGACGGCGTGAACGACGCGCCAGCGCTGGTCCAAGCGGATCTCGGCATCGCGATCGGGACCGGCACCGACGTCGCGATCGAGTCGAGCGACCTCACCCTCATGCGCCCAGACCTCGCGGGTGTCGCCACCGCGATCCAGCTGTCACGGCGGACGTACCGGACGATCCTGCAGAACCTCCGCTGGGCGTTCGGCTACAACACGGCGGCCATCCCGCTCGCGGCGCTCGGCTTGCTCAACCCCGTCATCGCCGGAGGCGCGATGGCGTTCTCGTCGGTCAGCGTCGTGACCAACTCCCTGCGTCTGCGCCGGTTCAACACGGGGTAGGCTTACTCCGGGCGGGTCGAGCGCCTACCGATAGGACAAGCGCCGTGAAGATCACCGTTGTCGGGGCTGGAAAGTACGGCTCGACGACCGCGCAGCGCATCGCCGAGAAGGGCCTCGCGGACGAGGTGGTGATGACCGACATCATCGAGGGGCTGCCTCAAGGGTTGGCGCTCGACATGGAACAGTCCCGTTCCATCGAGCGCTTCGAGACCAAGGTCACGGGGACGAACGGCTACGGCGAGACCGCCGCCAGCGACATCGTGGTAGTGACGGCCGGTAAGCCGCGTATGCCCGGTATGAGCCGGATGGACCTGCTGAGCGACAACGCGAGGATCGTCGGGAGCATCGCGGGCCAGATCGCCTCCACCTCGCCCGACGCCGTCGTGATCGTGGTGTCGAACCCGTTGGACGAGATGACCGCGCTGTTCCAGAGGGTGTCCGGCTTCCCTACACAACGGGTGATGGGCCAGGCGGGCATGCTCGACACCGCGCGCCTTGCGGACAAGGTGGCCCAGCGCCTTGGGGTGTCCCCGCTCGCCGTCGAGGCGATCACGCTCGGCTCCCACGGCGACACGATGGTCCCGGTGCCTTCGAAGGTCAGGGTCGAGGGAAAGCCGCTCACCGAGCTTCTGAGCCGGGAGGATATCGACCAGCTTGTCCAGGAAACCCGCGACGGGGGAGCGGAGATCGTCTCCCTGCTCAAGACCGGCTCGGCGTTCTACGCGCCGTCTTCGGCTGCGGCGCGCATGGCGGAGGCGATCGCGAACGACGAAGGCGCGGTCATGCCGGTTTGCGCGTGGGTGAGCGGGCAGTACGGTATTACGGACGTGTACCTGGGGGTGCCGGCGCGGCTCGACCGCCAAGGCGTCGCGGAGATCGTCGAGCTCGACCTCACCGAGGAAGAGCTGGATGACCTGCGCGCGGCCGCTGAGGCGGTACGCCAAAAGCAATCGTCGGTGGATTCGCTCATCTGACGGGAGGGTGCCATGGCTCGCGAACGCAAGGGCAGCGGCGGGCGGACCGTGTCCGCTGGCCGCGGTGCGCTGCGGAACCCTCCCAAGGGGTCCGCGGAGCGGCGTGCCCGCCGCCGTTCGGCTGACCAGCCGGAACTGGACCTGTCCGACGAGGAGCTGCGGGCCCTCGCCGACGAGGGCATCGATCCCGACGACGTGCGCCGAGTGGCCCGCGCACGCCGTGACCCCGAGGCCAGCGACCACGACCGCGACACCGCCCGCGATGACCTAGAGGGCTTGGTGACCGAGGCGGAAGAGGACTACTAAAGGTGGGTGAGTGTGCTGGATACGCGACGTATACGTCGCGTATCC
>JBOGED010000295.1:0-1563 GCA_050743625.1 Egibacteraceae bacterium
CGTCATGGAGTGTCGGACGGAGCCGCCGCCGGCCCGTTATCGGCCGGTAAAAGCGCCGTGAACGTCCGGTTACTGCCGGAGCGGCGGTCGGCTGTCGCACGACCATGCAGCGTCGAACGGAGGAGGACACCGCTAGAGGCTCAGCGTGCGGAGACGAACCGGTGAGCGGAACGCATGACGTCCCGCGTCCGCCCGTCGTGGAACACCTCGATCGGGGCCTTGGAGTGAAGGTGCGGGTTGGCTCCGAGCATCCAGGACTTAACTGCCTCGCGACGCATCCCGGTCTCGAGGATCGAGACGATCGTGTACAGGTCGATCAGCCGGCGCAGGGTCTGATCGTCGGGCTGGCGATCGTCCCGGGCGTAGCGGCCGATCGTCTTGGGGTGGCGGTCACCGAGCGCGAACGCCACCAGCTTCTGACCGAGTACACGCTGGAGCTCGGAGGCGAGCTCGGAGGGAGACAGATCGGTGGCAGAACGGTGAGCGCTCTCAAAGACTTCCTGGACGGTCACGCGGGGCCCTCCTTCCGTTCGTCCGTCGTCCTCACTGTACACCACCGGGCTCGCTTCGGCACCTACTCGGCTCCAAATTGGCTCCGCTTTAGTCCCCCGGCCCTTCTTGGACGTCACGTGACGAGACCCGACTAATCCGCCATGCGACAATCAAGGGGGTCCAGCGGACTGACCTCCACCCATCCATCCGCCGTGTCACCCAGCCGCCCCCGAAACGACAGAACCCGCTCCGTAGAGCGGGTTGCGAAGCACCGCCACGGGGATTCGAACCCCGGTTTCCGCCGTGAGAGGGCGGCGTCCTAGTCCCCTAGACGATGGCGGCCCGTCGGCGGGCGATTGTAGCGGTCGGGGTCGCGCGTGCCCATGTGGTGCGGGTATGCTGTCGCCGTTCATCGGCCGGTGGTCAAGGGAAGTCCGGTGCGAAGCCGGCGCGGTCCCGCCACTGTGAACGGGCGCTGAGGCGTCGCCGGAGCCACTGGGAAGCCGACGGCTTTCCGGGAAGGCGCGGCGCTGAGTCCGAAGCCAGGAGACCTGGCCCCGGTCGGAGCCATACGACCCTCGAGGAAAGGGTGGCCCAATGACCAACCGCATCCGGGGTACGCACGTCGTGGCCCTCGCCGTGTTCGCGATCGCCGCTCCCGCGGCGTCGGCCGATCCCGCGACCGTCAACCTCCGCGTCGAGGCACAGGGCTCGACCCTGTTCGACGCTCCGCTCACCACGGACGGGCACAATGTGACGACGCCGTCCGGCGGCACGCACAAGTGCGACAGCACGAACGGAAACCCGCCGGCCAATCCAACCCCGGGGCCGTCGGCCACCGCGGCCCTCGACGACGGCGCGAAGCTCGCCGGCTTCGACTTCGACGGCACCTACAACAGCGGCTTCGACGACTTCTTCATCGAGCGCATCGGGCCGAACACCAACAGTCCGGCGAAGTTCTGGGGCCTGTTCGTGAACTCTGTGTCGTCCTCGGTCGGCGGCTGCCAGCAGCGAGCCGGCCAGGGCGACGAGGTGCTCTGGGCCTACGCGGCCTTCGGTGCCGCTCCGCTC
>JBOGED010000296.1:0-6253 GCA_050743625.1 Egibacteraceae bacterium
GCCCGGTCGCGTGCGCCGCCGAGGGGAGGAGCACGACCAGCACGGCCATCGCGGCGACCGGGAGCAGGCCACGCCCGTATCGGGCCGGCTGCCATGCCGCGAGAAGGAACCCGAGCGAGATCGCGGCATGCAGCCCGGACAGATCCTGGCCGAAGTGCCCGGCGATGACCGCCGTCCCGGGTAGCCCGGCGAGCGCGAGAGCAAACAGCGCGAGCCCGGCAAGCCCGGCTGTTCCCAAGAGCAAGCGGGCGGTCTCGCGCGCAGCGGTTGGTGGAGGTTCGGCTTGGAATGCCTCGATCGCCGCGCTCGCGACATCGGGGCTACCCGCCGGCCGTACCCGGACGGCGCGGGTGACCTGGTCGAGTACCGATGCCCAGGTCGTGCATGCCCCGCAGCTCTCAAGATGTCCCCGCGCCACCGGATCATCGAGCGCTTCGGTGTCGCGGTATGCCGACAGCCATTCTCGTGCATCCCTGCACTCACGAGCTGCCATCGTGGATCCCCTCCTCTTGCACGCTCAAGCCCGCCGCCAACCGTTCCCGTGACCGGAACACCCTTGAGCGGATCGTTCCAACCCTGCACCCGGCGACCTGGGCCGCCTGCTCGTAGGAGAGCCCCACGAGCTGTGTGAGCGCGAATGCCTGCCGCAGGTCTGGCGGCAGGTCGTTCACCAGCTGTGCGATCTCGACGGCGCCCGACGAGGATGCCACCGTCCGGTCGGGCTCCATGTCGTAGGCCCGGGCGTCGCGGTGCCGGCGCTCACGTCGCAGGACCTCGGCGACGGAGCGCCGTGCGAGCACCAACAGGTAGACGCGAACAGGGGCCTCTCCCCGGTAACGACGGATCGCGGTCACCGCGCGGAGGAACGTCTCCTGAGCGGCCTCGAAGGCGAGCTCCCGATCACCGACCAAGGCGTAGCAGTAGCGCCATACGTCGTCCTGGAGCGCCCGGCACACGGCTTCGAATGCCTGGGCGTCTCCACGCGCCGCCTCGCGCGCCACCGCGTTGATGTCACCTGCGCTCACGACACAAGGGTGCCAACTGTGAGGGACATAGTTCCAATGAACCTTGATCCCGGTGAGATGCGCCGAGCAGGTAGAAAGGCAGGATGATGAACGGACGAATGCAACGCGCGTTGAGAGTTGGTCGTGTGGCGCTCATCGGGTTGGCGATCGGATCGTTCGCGCTGGGAATAGTGGCCGCCGCCGCGGGCTTCACCGAGCGGATCGATGACCGTTCGGCGTTCTTGCTGCAGGCCACGGCGGTCGCCGTGGTGCTATTGGGCGGCGCGGCGCTCTGTGGCGCGATTGCCCGGCGCGTGCCGCGCTCCACCGTCCTCGAGCTGGACCTCACCGAGCCTCTGGCCGAGCAGCCGGCATTGCCGCGGTACGGGGGCAAGCTGACGCTGCAGCAGGCCGTCACCGCGATTGAGCGCGCGGCCACCGACAAGCGGATCGACGGTGTGGTCGCCTGGGTGCGCTCGCCCGCCCGAGGTCTCGCGAGCGCGCAAGAGCTGCGGGACGCCATCGAAGCCTTCCGCCAGGCCGGAAAGTTCGCGGTCGCGTACGCCGAGACGTTCGGCGAGGTTACCGGATCGACCGGCGCCTACTACCTGGCCACGGCCTTCGACGAGATCTGGCTGCAGCCATCTGGCGACGTGGGTCTGCTCGGTCTGGCCGTCGAGGTCAACTTCTTTCGGGGCGCGCTCGACAAGCTGGGCATCGACCCACAGCTCGACCACCGGCGCGAGTACAAGGCGGCGAAGAACCGCCTCACCGAGACCAAGTTCACGCCGGCGCACCGGGAAGCCTCGGAGCGCATCGTCGTATCGTTGTTCGACCAGATCGTCACGGGGATCGCGGAAGGCCGAGGCTTGGAACCCGCGAGGGTTCGAGCGCTCGTCGATACCGGGCCCGTGCTCGGTACCGAGGCCGTGCAGGCGGGTCTCGTCGACCGGCTCGGGTATCGCGACGAGATCGTCGAACGCTTCGATCCCCGGTTGCTCGCCCTGCCGACCTATCTGAAGCGCTCCGCGAGACGCGCGAGCCGGCGGCGCCGGGTGACCGGGGTCGCGCTGATCTACGGCAACGGCCAGATCGTCTCGGGTCCCAGCCGGCCGGGCGTGCTCGCCCGCGCGGTGATGGGCTCGGACACGGTGACGTCGGCGTTCCGCGCCGCGGTGAAAGATAAGCGGGTCAAAGGGATCCTGTTCCGCGTCGATAGCCCGGGCGGCTCGGTTGTGGCCTCTGACGCGATCCGCCGCGCGGTCGCGAAAGCACGTGAGGCCGGCAAGCCTGTGGTCGTCTCGATGGGCGACGTCGCCGGCTCCGGCGGCTACTACGTCGCCATGGACGCCGACCGCATCGTCGCGCACCCCGCCACGATCACCGGTTCGATCGGCGTCGTCAGCGGGAAAGCGGTGGCCGCCGGCTTGAAAGCCAAGCTCGGGATCTCGCATGACGAGGTCCACGCGGGCGCGCACGCGCTCATCTCCTCGGTCAACACGCCCTACTCGCCGTCGGAATGGGACCACCTGCAGCGTTCGCTCGACCGGGTCTACAACGAGTTCGTCGAGAGGGTGGCCACCGGCCGGGATCTCGAGGTCGAGCGAGTGCACGAGATTGCCAAGGGCCGTGTCTGGTCGGGCGCCGACGCGCAGGCGCGGGGCCTTGTGGACGAGCTCGGCGGCTACACGGTCGCGATGCGGGCGCTCCGGGAGCTGTTGGACCTGTCCCCGGACGAGGGCGTGCGGCTGATTGAGTTTCCTCGGGGTCGTCTCGCCTTGGCCGGGCTGCTGCGGCGCGGCGAGCGGGGTGAGCTCGCCGAGCTGCGCGCGCTGGCGGCGCCAGTGACGAGCCTCGTTCACGAGTTGACCAGCATTGGGGCGTTAGAGATGCCTGAGATCCGGTTGCACCGGTGGTAGCTGGGGTAGACCGTGCAGGACACTGCAAAGCCGGGGTACGAAAGGTATGGCATGGGAGGCGCGGACCGGGCGGTCGTGCACCATTGCCAACGGTGCGAGGTCGAGTGGGCGGGAAATGCCACCGCGAAGCCGTCCTGCTGGATGTGCGGGAGCGTCGGGACCGTCGGCCGCCTCCCTGACCTCGCGCGCATCTCACCCGGAGAGATCGGTTGGTGGGCGCCGGCGCGGACTGCCGTAGATTACCGCCGGAGGCTCGACCAGCGGCGCCGCCAGAGCGCGTGACCCGCAGTTCCGAGCGGAACCCGAGGAGGAGGCATGGTCGCGGGCAAGGTCGCGCTCATCACGGGTGCATCCAGGGGGATCGGGCTCGGTATCGCCCGTGAGCTGGCCCGATCGGGGGCGATGGTGGCGATCACCGCGCGGAAGCCAGATCAGCTCGCCGACGCCGTCCAACGCCTCGGCGTGGGTGACCGGGCGATCGGCATCGCCGGCAACACCGGAGACTCGAAGCACCGCCGGGACGCGGTTGCGGAGGTCGTCGAGCGCTTCGGCAGCATAGACCTGCTCGTCAACAACGCGGGGATCAACCCGCAGTACGGGCCGCTTGTGGACGCTGACCTCGGCGCCGTGTCGAAGATCATGGAGTACAACGTCGTCGCTCCGCTTGGCTGGGTTCAGGAGGCGTGGCGCCAATGGATGGCCGGGCACGGTGGCGTCGTGTTGAACATCGCGTCGGTCGGCGGCATCCGCGCCGGCTCCCCAATCGGGGCATACAACGCGAGCAAGGCGGCGCTGATCCATCTCACCCGCCAGCTCGCCATCGAGCTCGCTCCTGGCGTGCGCGTGAACGCGATCGCTCCCGCGGTGGTGAAGACGCAGTTCGCGCGGGCGCTCTACGAGGACCGCGAGGAGGAGGTCGCCGCGACCTACCCGCTGGGGAGGCTCGGCCACATCGAGGACACCGCCACGTTGGGGCGCTTCCTGCTGTCCGGCGAAGCCTCGTGGATCACCGGTCAGACGGTCGTCGTCGACGGGGGGCTCAGCGTCAAGTGACGGGACCAAAGAGGTCAACATCCGCCTCCGGCGGCGCGGACGGCCGCCACGAGCTCGCGCCGGTCCATCGACGACCGACCGGCGAGGTCGAGCTGCCGGGCCTTGCGGTACAGCTGCTCCTTGGTAAGGCGGTCCAACGAGTCGTCGGGGCCGGAGAGGTCGGAGATCGCGCCGACAGGGAGTTCCTCGCCGAAGACGCGCCACGATTTCCAGTAGCCGCTCATCCGATCACCGAACGCGCGCGGCCGTTCGACGTACAGGCGGGCGCCCGCTTGTGTGGCGCGACGCTGGAGGTCGGCCCGGCTGTCGTCCACGATCACAAGGGCCCAGGAAACTGAGGCCGTGCCCCCGAACTCGTCCGGCGACGAGCGCAGCTGGCCGGTCAGCACCGCGAGGTCGTGATCGTCCCCCAACGCGTCGCCGAGATGGTGCAGCGCGCCAACGAGGGGCTTTATCATGCTCGGGGCCGAGTCCCGCAGCAGGCGCGCGTGATACCAGGAGTACTTCACGCGCTTCCGCCATTCGTGGAGTGCCTCGTCGCAGGGTTGCTCGGTACTGTCCTCGAAGCGGTTCCGTCCCTGTTTGTAGGTCTTGACCAACCCGGCGGACAGGGGAGAGAAGTCGTCGTCGAACGAGGCGCCCTCGATGTGGCTCTTGCCCTCGACGAGCAGGTCCCGGGCGCGCCCCACCCGTGCCTTCTGGTCCGCCACGGCGAGGGTCGCGGATCTAGCCCGTGCGGCCAGACCTTCCCTGACCTCTGAGATGCCGTCACAGGGGAGTTGATCGGTGTGCGCGGCGACCAGGCAGTCGAAGGTCGCCAGCAAGGCATGTGCGTCCCGGATCGGTGACAGCTGTAGGGCGGCGTCCCGGAACGCGGCGTTGGCCCGCGGGTAGGCGTCTGGGATTGCCGGGCGAACCAGCCTGAGAAGGCCGCGCAGCTTCTTGCACCGCTTTCGCACATCGTGCACCGCGTCCTCGACGGTTTTCGGGTCAAAGCCGGCGAGATGGTCGAGACGGTCCAGCGCCCCCTGGACCTGCTCATTGGCGATGCGGTGAACGCCGTCGGGGATGGTCTCGGTCAGGATGAATCGGTATGCCATGGGGTAGGCCTACCACTAACCGCCCAGTCACAAACGACTGTTCGACCAGACCAAGAGAGGGGATGTCGGTGCGTGTGTTCTTTGATCGTGAGGCATCGGAGCTGGAGTACCACGCCCGGGTGCTCGCACGGGCAGGAGACGCCGCGCTTCCACTGCTCGAGCGGGCGAAGTTCCTCGCGATCTTCACCACGCTGACCGACGAGCTCTTTCGGGTACGGGTCGGCGCGTTGAAGGAGCGTCAAGCCGCGGGGATCACGTCCCTGTCGCCTGGTGGCCACACGCCGGCACAGTAGATCGACGCGCTCCACCGGCGGTTCCTGAAGCTGTGCGGCCAACAACGCGAGCTCTTCGAGAAGCTGGTGCCCGAGCTGGCCGAGAACGGCATCCTGCTGCGCGCGTGGGCGGACATCGACGAGACGGGGCGCAAGCGCTTGTCAGAAGACTTCGATCGCCGGATCAGGCCCGTGCTCACCCCCTTGGCCGTCGGGCCCGCGCACCCCTTCCCGTTTATCTCGGATCTCAGCCTCAGCGTCGGGGTCATTCTCGCCGACGACGGAGATCGCGGGTTCGGTCGCATCAAGGTGCCCGAGACCTTTGCCCGGTTCGTCATGTTGGACAGCGATGACGGCACGGTGGTGGTGCCGATCGAAGAGGTGATCGGTGCCCACGCCGATCAAGTGTTCCCCGACCGGCGCGTGACCGGCTGGCACAGCTTTCTCTCGTCCGTGCCGCCGAGTCCCGGAAGCAAGTGGCTGCCGTCGTAGAGCTGAAAGCGAGGTTCGACGAGCAGGCGAACATCCGCTGGGCCGAGCAGCTCGAGGCGGCGGGCGTCCACGTGGTCTTCGACCCATGCGAAGGCGGCACTCGTCGTGCGGTCCGATCCCGATGGCCGCATCCGCCGGTATGGTCACATCGGGTCTGGCAACTTCAATCCCAGCACCGCCACCTCATACGAGGACCTTGGCTTCTTCACGGCCGACCCTGTGTTGACCGAGGACCTGGCCGAGCTGCTCAACATGCTCACCACCCACAGCCGACGGGGAAGGTTCTCTAAGGGGCTGGGCATAAATGACGTTGCTGTTTCCGACCGCAGCCGCCCACCCGCTCGCCTCGCGGCGTTCCCGGTGTGATGTGCCTGCTCGGGCGCATCCCCGCCCGTAATCGCACACCCGCCCTG
>JBOGED010000297.1:0-3460 GCA_050743625.1 Egibacteraceae bacterium
GCCTAGGCTGAGCCCACGATGATCGACGTGCGGTTTGACGAGCGGGGCCTGATCCCCGCGGTCGTGCAGCAGCACGACACCGGTGAGGTGCTCATGATGGCGTGGATGACCGCCGAGACCCTGGCCGAGACCCTCAAGAGCGGAGAGACGGTGTTCTGGTCGCGTAGCCGGTCCGAGCCCTGGCACAAGGGTGCGACCTCAGGGAACGTCCAGCGAGTCGTCGAGGTCCTCGTCGACTGCGACCGTGACACGCTACTCGTGCGGGTCGACCAGCAGGGCAGCGGCGCATGCCACACCGGCGCGCGGACCTGCTTTCAAGAGGAGCTCACGTGATCGAAGGCCTGTACCGGCCGAGCCGTGAGGAGTTCGCGGCGCTCGCGCGGGACCACGCCGTCGTTCCCGTGTGGCGCGAGGTGCTGGCGGATCTCCTCACTCCACTGGCAGTGTACGACCGCCTGCGAAGGGACAGCGGCCCGACGTTCTTGCTCGAGTCGGTCGAGCGGGGCGAACGCTGGGGCCGCTACTCGTTCATCGGCCTGCATCCGTTCTCCCGTCTGGACGCCCGTGGGAATCAGGTCACGGTCACCGGAGCGCTCCCTGAGCCGGTGCGGGGCGCGGCGCGGCGCGGGGATCCCCTCGCGACCCTCGAGGTGCTCGTCGAGGCACTGCGGACGCCGCAGCTGCCGGGCCTGCCCCCGTTGTTCGCGGGCGCCGTCGGGTACATCGGCTACGACGCGGTGCGCTGGATCGAGCGCATTCCGGACACGGGCAATGACGACCTCGGCATGGACGACGTGCGCCTCATGCTGCCGGGACAGGTGATCGCCTTTGACCACCTGCGGCAGCGCCTCGCCGTCGTGACGAACGTCCTGATCACCGCCGAGAAGGACGTCGAGGCTCAGTACGACGACGCGATCGCCGCGTCCGAGGGGGTCGTCGGCCGGCTTGCCGCACCTCTGGACGCGAGGCCGCTGCCACCGCCACGCGCCGTCGCGGTGGACGATGTCGAGGCGAACATGCCGCGCCAGTCATTTCTGGACGCCGTCGAGAAAGCGAGGGAGCACATCCACGCGGGCGAGGCGTTCCAGATCGTCCCGTCACAGCGCTTCTCGTTGCGCACCGAGGCTGACCCCCTCTCGGTCTACCGCGTGCTGCGGGTCATCAACCCGTCCCCCTATATGTATGTGTTCGACTGGGGCGATCTGCGGATTGTGGGGTCATCGCCGGAGGCCCTCGTGACCGTGCGCGGTGGGCGCGCCGAGATCTGGCCGATCGCAGGATCGCGGCCTCGGGGGGCGACGGAGGCCGAGGACGCCGAGCTCGAGGCCGCCCTGCTCGCCGATGCGAAGGAGCGGGCCGAGCACGTCATGCTCGTGGACCTCGCGCGCAACGACCTCGGGAGGGCTTGCGAGATCGGCAGTATCAGCGTCGACGACTTCATGAGCGTCGTTCGCTACAGCCACATCATGCATATCGTCTCGAGGGTGAGCGGAACGGTGCGACCGGGCATGGGCCCCGTCGACGTGGTCCGCGCGACGTTTCCCGCCGGCACGTTGTCGGGAGCGCCCAAGGTCAGAGCGATGGAGATCATCGACGACCTCGAGCCGACCCGCCGCGGTCTCTACGGTGGAGGGATCGGATACATCGACTTCGCCGGCAACCTCGATCTCTGCATCGCGATCCGCACGGTCCTCCTGCGCGACGGTTGGGCCCACGTCCAGGCCGGCGCGGGGATCGTGGCCGACAGCGTGCCAGAGCGCGAGTATGAGGAGACGCAGAACAAGGCGATGGCGCTGCTCGCCGCCGTCCGCGCCGCGGCCGAGCTCGGACGTTGAAGGCGGCTGCCGCGATCCTGGCGGTGCTCGGAGGGCTGCTGCTCGTCGGGGGTGTGGTTGGCGACTGGGTCGTGCGCGACGCTCCCCGCCAGATCGGCGACTTGACCGTGCGCGAGGTGGTCCAGACGTCGGGTACGCAGTTCGCGGTCGCCGCGATCCCCGCGGGCGTACTCGCCATGCTTTGCGGCCCGCTCCTCGCGTTCGGCCGTGCCCGGGTGATCGGCGGGGTGCTCGCCGCCATCCTCGGTCTCGGCGGCGGCGCCATCGTGGCCGCCGGTACCATTGAGGCGGTCCAGGCCACGGGGGCTTTGGCCCAGGGGCCGGCGGTAGCGGCCACCGGGGCGCTCGGTGTCCTCGCGGCGGGACTCCTCGCGCTACGGCGGTCCGCAAATTCGCCTCAGGCCTCGCGGTACACCGTGGAGGGCGTCGAGGACCGGGAGTGGGAACTCGCAGCGGAGGAAGATTCGCGCCAATGAGGCTTGCCGCGCTCGACCTCGGGTCCAACTCCTTCCACCTGCTCGTGGCCGACGAGCTTCCGGGAGGACGGATCCGCCGGGTGACCACCGAGAAGGTCAGCCTCCGCCTCGGCGAGCCAGTGTCTCGCACCGGCGAGCTTGGGTCCCAGCTGCGGAAACGGGCACTCGCCACGGTCGGCGAGCTGCTGGACCACGCGAGGGACGCGGGCGCCAAGCAGGTGGTCGCCGTCGCCACCGACGCGTTGCGGAACGCCAGCGACTCGCAGAAGTTGCGCGATCGTATCGAAAAGGATCACGGCGTACATGTCCGCATGCTCGCCGGCGAGGAGGAGGGTGCGCTGTCACTCCATGGCATGGCGGGCGCGCTCGCGCTCGACGACGGGGAGAAGGTGCTCGGCCTCGACATGGGAGGCGGCAGCTACGAGATCGGCTACGGCGGGCGAGAGGGCGACGTGCAGGTCGCGTCGTTGCCGATCGGAGCGGCCAGGCTCGCCGACCGCCTGCCTGGCGACCCGCCGCGCCTGCGCGATCGCGTCCGGCTCTACGAGAAGGTCATGGAGGTATTGGCCTCGGCGGCTGAGCAACTGCCCGACGCAAAAGGGGCGCGGGCCGCGGGGACGGCGGGCACGATCCGCGACCTCGGTAGGACCGGCCTCGCGCTCGCCAGCGGGAGCGCGCCGGTGAAGGTCCGTGGGCTCGTCGTGACCCGCGACCAGCTGGAGCGTGGCTACGCCCGCCTCGTCTCGGTGCCGACGCTCGAGCGCATGGATCTCCCCGGGCTGACGCTCAAGCGCGCCGACCTCCTGCCGGCCGGCGGCATTGTCCTCCTCGCGACGATGGAGATCTTCGACCTCGAGCGGATCGAGCTGTGCGACTGGGGCTTGCGCGAAGGTGTCCTCCTTGACGTGCTCGGCCCCCGGCAGGTGCTGAGCGAAGCACTCCGCGCCCCGCTCTAGGTGGGTGGTGTGAATCGGGGTGTGTGGGTGCAGGCCGCCGTGGGGATGGGGTCATGACTGTCGTGCCCCTGGTGTGTGGCGGGACCGGGGCGGGGTTGTGGCATGGCCGGTGTGGAGGGTTGACGGTTGAGCGCAGCCACGAGGATGGGCGTGCAGGTCAGTTCATGCCGCTGCGACTGTCCATCCGGTCGTG
>JBOGED010000298.1:0-13204 GCA_050743625.1 Egibacteraceae bacterium
CACGACCGGATGGACAGTCGCAGCGGCATGAACTGACCTGCACGCCCATCCTCGTGGCTGCGCTCAACCGTCAACCCTCCACACCGGCCATGCCACAACCCCGCCCCGGTCCCGCCACACACCAGGGCACGACTGTCATGACCCCATCCCCACGGCGGCCTGCACCCACACACCCCGATTCACACCACCCACCTAGGCGCGCCGAGGTATCAGTGGGCCTGGCCGTCGGGCCAGGCCCACTCGAATCCGTATTTCAGGCCCAATGGGGGATCCAGGAAGCTTGCTTGGACGTAGCCCTGGATAGGGACATACTCTCCGAGGGGCTGGTTCATCTGGGGGTCGTATCCCACCTGGGTCGAGAACGTTCGGACGACCTCCGGTACCTCCCCGGGGGCGAACTGGATCCGCAGTTTCATTGAACGGGTGGGGTGGCGGGTGGTCTTGCAGGCAACCGGTACGCACTCACCCGCTTCTGGGCTGACATTCAGCCGGTAGACGACCCTGTACACCTCACGCCGCAGCAGCGGGCGGTCGAACATGACGCGGACGATGATGTGGTCGTCGGTCCGGTCAGGTGAGAGCGTGACCTGGCATCCGTCGATCGCCTCGGCCCACACCCAGGGGTTTCCGCCGGAATAGCGGGACGAGTAGACGAAGCCGGTCACCCCGTCGGCGAGCGCCTCGACCGTATGGATCTCCAGGCAGCTCTCCAGAATCCTGCCCTTGCGGAACCGGTAGAGGCGATCGATGTCCAGGCTGCGCATCTCGTAGGCCTCGAAACCTCGCGACGGAGGTACCGCCAGCGGCTCGGGCCAGGGGCGCGGGCCGGAGAGCTCCACGTCGTCGGTGTGCATGCCCAGCTCGATCAAGCGCAGCGCGAGATCCCTGATGGTCGCCTGCTCCCAGCTTCGCACCGTGTCGATGCTGACCCTACGAGCCGCAGCGAACCGCCTTCGCCGGCCGGTGAGCGTCCCAGGGTCGTCGATGCCGATCGCCAATGCGGTCCGCAGGGCCATGGCTCGGGAATTGGTGGTTGCCGGGAGCAAATCCTGGAGGATCCGCATGGCGGTAATCGCACGCTCGGCTCGGCTCGGCAACCCAATGCTGGCCTTTCGCAACCTTCTGCTCACGCAAGGAAGGTTCAAGAGAGTGAGGCACCGTTCGAGCTTCGCCCGTGTCAACCCGTCGCCTTTGCGTAGGTAGACAAGCTCCCTCGCGAGGGCCTCCGCGACGTCGGTATCGTCGTTGTCGCTCGTCGCCAGCGCGTCCTGGAGCAGGTTCACCACCAACTCGATGGGATGCAATCCCGCCGCGCGAGCATGGATCTGTAACGCCCGCAGTGCTCCGGCTGGAAGCAGCGGGGGAGCATCCTCCTGGCCCATATCGCACAGCGTTGCCCACCAGTTCTCGAACTCGACGGTCTGGTCGAGCTCGGCGATGCGCTCTTCCAGGAGACACGTGACGACCTCGTCCGGCGTCGTGTCGAACGCCTCCGCAAGGCCCCTCAGCGAGCGGAGGAGCCCGTCGTTGAGGTCGAGTGCGAGAGGTTCCCACTCCTCGTCGGACGGCGTCATCGGCGATGGCCTCCGAATGTGTGGTATGCCCTGGAAGGGAATCAGGGCACGGAGCGATTCCCGTTGACCGTTGTGTCGAGGCTACCTTGCTCCCTCGTGGAGGGTCAACCGCTGGTCAGTTGTCAGGCATCCGTCTGTTGTATCTTTGTCAGACCACGTTGAGTCGAAGCCACGACCGAGGTGAACGTGCCCTTCGAAAGCGTGAAGCGTGTGCACGCCCATCAGCAGGTAGCGCAGCAGATTCGGGAAGCGATTCACACGGGCGAGCTGCAACCCGGCGAGCCCCTACCGCCCGAGCGCGAGCTCGTCGAGTTGTTCAACGTTGGTCGCACGACGCTCCGTGAGGCGTTGCGCCTGCTGCAAGCCCAAGGGCTCCTCCACCGGGTGAGCGCAACCGCCCCGCTCCAGGTGGCCCACTGGTTCAGAGTCGATGCGACCGAGTCTGTGCTCGCGGCGCTCGCCGCGTTGGCTGGCGATCCTGTGCCGCTCCAGGACCTTCTCGATTTGCGCCTCGCCCTGGAGACGTGGGTGGTGCGCCACGCCACGAAACCGGCGGTCAACAGCCATGCGCTCGCGGAAGCGCGAGCAGCGCTGGACGCCATGGGCCGCGAGGGGCTGAGCCTCGCAGAGTTCAGTGAGGCTCACGCCGACTTCCATTCCGCGCTTCTCGCCGCCTCGGGGAACAAGGCGTTGCAGGCGATCCTCATCGCCGTGCGGGACAAGCTGTTCCAGCACATGCTTGAGGTGAGCCACGGGGTACCTGACGGCACGAGCCAGGGTGAGATGTTCGCTGCCGAGCATCGACGGCACGCCGCGATTCTGGACGCGATGGAAGCGGGTGACGGGGATCGGGCGGCGCGACTCCTCAAGGAGCACTTAGCCGCCTGGAAAAATCACGCAGGTGTCAGCGCGGCCGTGCGTGAGTACCTGCAGTCTCCCTAGCCCCGGGCTGCGGTCGCCTGCAGTCAGGTCGATCTGCGGTCCTGGCTCGGCTGGAGAAGGCCCCGGGCGAGCGCCGTGTACATCTCCCTGACCAGGTCCGGCGCGAGGCCCGGAGGAGCGTCGCGCAGCACCGCCGCGATGGTGTCCAAGCTGGGTTGCTGGGTTTCGCTGGCCTCCAGGTCACGCAGCTTGTCCAACAGCAGTCGCCGAGCCAACGCCGAGCGCGTGATCCCCTCCTTCTCGGCGCGACGATCGAGTTCGTCGATGAGACCTCTTGGGACCATGACGTTCAAACGCTCGTCCCACTGACGCTTGGGACCCGGCTTGCGCCCCCGCCGTGACGCCTGCGGGTCAGCACCAGAACGAGCACCCGTCTCGGCGTGTTCCTCCGACTCGACTTCGCCCGCGGTCATGGCTACCTCCGTCGCTGTCTTGGAACGAGCTCCATCCCCGCTCATCCGCTTGCGCCCTGCGCCTCCTCGTAGGGAACGAGCTGAGTCCTGGGAACTGTGATTCAACTGGGGCCAGATTGTGAGTACAGAGTGCAACCTTGAGGAGATCTGAACAAGGGTTCAACTCTAACAGCCCGCGCCCTCGAGCGCCAGGGGGTCTGATAGCTCTCTCATAACTAATAATCATAGATAATCTGTTGACCATACTTAGATTCGAAGATATTCTGTGATATAGCGGAGTTGCGCCGCCGTGGCGAGGTACCCATGGGATGCCCGCTTCCTCAATGGTCACAAAGTGGGAACAATGAGTGGAGTAGTGCTCGCAGTCTTGCTTCTCATCCTCGTCGGAACGGCGGGCGCGGGCCCGACCAACGCCGGGCGTCAACACGGGAGCGGTCGCGATGCCGCCCTTCCCTAACCCCGAGCGGGTTCTGACCTCGTGGCGTCAGCATCCGTGCGCGCTCACCACCTCGGCCGCTGCGCTGATCCTTCCGGGGATCGGCGTGCTCCGCTACTCGCTCTCGCTGCCAGGAACCAGCGCGCGCGTCCCCCTCCTGTGGCTGGCTGTCTCCCTGCTGCTCATCGGGGGCTGGGCGGTAGCCGACTGGTGGATGGACCAGGTCGTCGTGACGGACCAACATGTCCTACGGGTACACGGCATCCTCACCCGTCACCGGACCGTCCTCCCTGTGGCGCACATTACCGGCATGGACTGTGAACGCTCCGTCGTTGGGCGCATGCTCGGCTACGGCGACTGCGTGCTTCGGGCCGCCGGCTACACACAGGAGCCCATGCGACTGACCTACGTCCCACGCCCGGACGAGCGCTACGCGCTGCTGGGAGGCTTGCTCGGCAGGAGGGTCGTCACGTGAGCCGCGGGCGGGCTCGGCCTCGCCACGCTCGTGGTCTTCAACTGGCTCTACATCGGCCCCAACCCCTACCCTGAACGCAGTCTTCTCGACGTACTCAACCCCCCCACAGCTTGAAAACCACTACAGCGATCTGAGAGTGACCGCCAGCCAGTGCGGTGCTACCCCCGGCAGGACAGCGGGGCGGGAGGTTTCACATCGTGATCTTGACGGCCAGTACGTGGTAGAGGCAGTCCCCAGTCCCATGCTGGTGCCAGCGTCAGAAGTGCCAGAACATATCACTGCTCTCCCGTGGCTTCTCCATGGAGGAAACACACACCAGACCCATGCGGTTCCGCCCCCTGGCCGCGCGCTGAGGATGGCGCGCCAACCCGCGTGACCGCTACGTTGCCACGGTGACGGCGACTGTGTGGACGCTGTTTCGCCCTGCCACAGGCTGGGTCCTTCCGCGGACGTCGGTCGCGCGGCTGGCGATCTGGTACGCGCCCGGCACCTCGGCTGGCCAGTCAAGCGTGAACCGTTGCCACGTGTGGCCGCTCCGTCGAGGTTCGAGCCGGGCGTCGAGCCAGGACATGCCACGGTCGGTGCTTACCTCCACGCGAGTGACGTCCCACGCGCTCCAGGCCCACCCGCAGATCGCATGGCGCCCGCAAGCCAGCGCAGTCCCGTCCGACGGGACGACGAGGACTGAGTTCACGTCCAGCTCACGGACGGCGACAGGGGCCTTGAGACCATCGGCCTCCCGGTTGTACAGCCGTGTCGTGTACAGGCCCTCGGGCCGGCCGCGCGCTACCTGGACCCGCGACAGCCACTTCACGGCGTTGGTGCCGAAGTAACCCGGCACGAACACGCGCACGGGGAAGCCGTGCTCGGCGGTGAGCGCCTCGCCGTTCATCCCCCACGCCAGGAGGACGTCATCCTCGAGAGCGCGGTCGAGCGGTAGGTCCTTCAGGTAGCGGTCGCTGCGTACACCGCCGAAGGTGCCCCAGTCAAGGCCTTCCAACCACACCGCGTCCGCGCCAGGCCGGACACGCGCGCGGGCGAGGGCGTCAGCGAGACGCGCCCCCTGCCATACCACGTTGCCTACGCGCCGGGTTGGCACGTCCGGCTCCAAAGGGTTCCCGAAGCACTCGAGGACCGCCGTGACCTCGTGAGACGGCAGGCTCGTCAGCTCCTGGTAGTCGAGCCTGAAAGGGCGCTCGACCAACCCGTCTACCTGCAACCGCCACCGCTCGAGATCGACCCACGCGATCCCCATGTGCGCCACCACGTACACGTCCTCGGTCCCCGTGACCCACCGGCCGAGCCGCGAGACCGGGACCAGCCGCCGGAACGCCGACGACGGGTCCATGACCACGCCCTCACCGCGCGCTTCGCGCATTCCGTTACGCTCGAGCGCCGAAGCGTAGCGGGAGGGTGAGGGGGCCGTGGATGCCGATGTGGGGACGCAAGCTGACCGGGTCCGCCAGATCGAGCTTGCCGAGCCGGGCGGCGAGGATCGGCAGGGCCTCGCGCATCTCGATCCGAGCGAGCCACGCTCCCAGGCAGTAATGCATCCCCCCGCCGAAGCCCAGGTGCACGGGCCGCTCGGCGGTGATGTCGAACGCGGCGTCGCCGAAGACGTCGCGCTGGCGGTTGGCGGCGGCCACGAAAAGGGTCACCAGGGTCCCCGCAGGGATGGCGAGGCCGTTGAACTCGAAGTCTTCCACCGCGATCCGGCCACCGGCGGGAGTGGCCGGGTTGACGCGCATGACCTCTTCGACGGCGGTCACCGCCAGTTCCGGCCGAGCAGCCAGCAGGGCCCACTGATCGGGATGCTCGGCGAACGTCGCCATCGCCAAGGCCAGCTGGTTGCGAGTCGTGTCTTGACCGGCGAACACCAAGCCGACGACCATCGTCCTCAGCTCTTCCGTAGAGAGCTGGTCCCCGGCCTCTTCGACGGCGATCAGGCCGGAGATCAGGTCTTCACGGGGCTGCCGGCGACGCGCGGCGACCAGCTCGTCACAGCACGCGTACAGCCCGGCCAACGCGGCCTCGACACGATCGAGCTCTCGCGCGCAGGTGCTTCCGAACCCTAACCCGAGGTCGGTCGACCACCCGAGGAACTGGTCGAACTCGGACGCCGCGATGCCGATCAGCTCGCTGATGACCCATGCGGGGTAAGGGTCGGAGAACTCCGCCATGAACTCGCATTCACCCCGGCCCGCGAACGCGTCGATCAGCTCGTGCCCTTTGGCCCGCATGAAGGGCCTGAGCCGGTCGACGCTGCGGGTGCTGAACGCCTTGCTGAGCAGCCGGCGCTGCCGGGAGTGGTCCTCACCCTCGAGGGCGAGGAGCGAACGGGCCATCCACTCAACGAACGGTCCGGACGTGACCCCCATGGCGGCGAGGAAGTCCATGATGGAGGGCCTGAGCCGCCGGTCCCGCAGCAGCGCCGCGCACTCGTCGTAACCCAGCACCGCCAGCCCGAAGGGCGTGCGCGCGTACCACCCGGCCTTCGCGGCGGCCAGCACCTCGGGCGCATCGACGCGGAACGACGGGTCGAGCGTGTCGAAGAACGGGACATCGGCATGTTGGGTGACGGTCATCCCGGTAAGACCTCCCGCGGGTGATTCCAACCGTTACCACTATAGTCAGGGAGCGCAGAACCGCAGGGGGAGGCGTCCAGGCCAACGATGCCGAGGTGAGGGCGCCAGGTTACCGGCGTCGAACTCCCGGACCTGCTCGACCACCTCGCCAGTCTGGTCCACGATCAGCACGCACACCATCAACAACGCCCGACCCCCCCATCATGACCTGACGATGCGCGCCGACCGCGAGGCTTACCTCGAGCAGATGCGCCAGACCGTCGCAATGACCGGGCAGCTCCGCGTCACCGACATGCTCGTGGCCGCCCTCGACGAGCTGGTCCGCGCCTCCGCCGCCTGCACGGCTCCAAGGCCGGGTGATTGCAACGCCTACGGCAACGGTGGCCGGGACGCGTAGCCTTGAAGGACGTCCCAGCCGTCGCCCTCCTCGAGCGTCTCTCGCAACCCTCGCGGGTCACCCCATACTGCAGCACCCGCAGCTCGATCGCCTTGCCGTTGACAACGGCGATCCGCTGCAATAGCCGGACCAGCTCATAGCGCTCACGGCGCAGGTTCAACGCCATCTCGTCGGTCGGCTGGCTGAACACCGCGAGCATCCGCAACCGTTCACCGATGGGCGTTTTCGGCGTCGCGATGACCGCCGCACCGCCCGGCTCGACGACGAAGCTCACGTCTTGCAGCGCCAGCGGCCTGCCGCCGACCCAGCCGAGCTCCCACGGGCGGTAACCTAGCGGGGCTTCACCCCGGCCCGGCGAGCGTGTGAGGCATGACAGCGTTCCCCGAACAGGGATGTGGACCGGCGGGTCATCGCTAGCCGGCTCGCAACTCGTGCAACACCTGCAACATGACTCACAAACTTGACTCACGCGCAACGACTTTGCGGATCCAAGTCCCCTACGCCGGTTCCGAGAACAACGCTGCGAACCGATGGCCCCTTCGGGGCAGCGGGAGATCGGCCGGGCGCTGGCGCAGCTATCGACAACTTTTTGTCGATCACGGTTTTGCAAGGACTAGCCGGGCGTACAGGTGCGCGAGACACAACGACCGCGCTACTCCCCTGTCAGAGTCTGGAGGTAGGTGACGGTCTTCCAGTTGCGCATGGTCACCGCCACGCCGAGCCTGCGGTCCCAGGGCACGGCGCTCAGCGGGGACGCCCGCACTCCCGCCGGGCACCACAGGTAGATCTCGCGGCCGACGAGGCGGACTTCGTCCGGGGAGACGTCGAGGGAGGCAACCGCGCGGGCCCCGTCCGGATCGGGGTCGCCGTTGAGGAATCCGACCAGGTACTTGGCCGGGTCGGTCATCAGATCGAGCATCGGCGCGTTGGCCACAACCGCGGCAATGTCGGCGGCGGTGCGGACAACGACCGTGGACTGCACACCCAAAGTGCGGGCCAGGGCGTGCTCGATATCCGCGGCGGCGGTGTCGGCGGCGGCCGGGGAGCTCGTGAACACCGCGTTCCCGCTCTGAAGGTAGGTCTTCACGTCGGTGTAACCCAGGTCGGTAAGCAGCTCCCGCAGCTTCGCCATCGCCAGCCGGTTGCTCCGGCCGACATTGACACCGCGCAGCAGCGCCACCACACGCCTCTTCATGGCCGCGGTCTGTCAGAGCTGCGGGCCAGGCCGAAGCCGCGCCGCGTCCGCGCCTGACTTGCGGTTTCCTCAGCAGGTCTCAGCTCGTTCGCTCACTTTGCGCGCTGGTTAGGACGGTCGGCGGCGCTGAACGGGAGCATGCCCGCCAACATCCCGCCGTCGATCGGGAGGGTGGCGCCGGTGACGAACGACGACTCCGAGCTGCATAGCCATACCACCGCCGCGGCGACCTCGTCCGGTTGACCGAGCCTGCGGATCGGCAGCCCGCGCGCAGCGTGCTCCCGCGCGTTCGCGCCGGCCCGCTCGAGCGCTCGGTGATCGGCCCGGGAGCCAACGCGTTGACGCGGATGCCGCTACCCGCGTAGTCCAGCGCGGCGGTCCTGGTCAGCCCGACCACCCCAAACCTTGCCGAGACGTAGCCCGCCAACCCGGCGACGGCTTCAAGGCCCGCGGTGGAGGACATGTTGACGATCGAGCCGCCGCCGCTGTCGAGCATCGCGGGGATCTCGTACTTCATCGCCAGGAACACGCCTGTAAGGCTGACAGCCAGCGCGCTGTCGTAGTCCTCCACGGTGACCTCGGCGAGTGGGGTCGGCGGATGGCCGCCGCCGGCGATGATCTCCCCGGCGACCGCGCGCAGGGCCTGCTCGTCACGCGCCGCGAGCACGACGCTGGCGCTCGCGAGGTAGCGGCCCCGATGCCGCGGCTGGCGCCGGTCACGATCGCCACCCGGCCGGCGAGCGAGGGACAGGTAACGGGCATGACGAGCTCCTCGCGGTCGGTGATCGCGTGCCGGGACGCGCGCCTCAGTACCGCAGCTCATGGCGGCTGGCGCCGCCGCCCCGGAGGATGAGAATGGGGGTGCCGTCCCAGACGCCGTTTCACTGTAGCGCTCCGGCCTGCGAGTCAGCATGAGCGCGGGAGCCCGCCAGGGACCCCGATGGTCGCCACGAGCACGTGTGTCAGGTTCTTTGACCGGTCCGGGCTCTACGACCCGCCCGCCGCCCCACTGGCCTCGACCTGGGGCGGCTACGCCGCCGAGCCGCGCCGGCCTGTCAGCTGGAGCGGCAGGCTGATCCAGCAGTGCTCGCGGTTCCACTCCCGCGGTGCGCGCCGGGCGGCCCGCCGATCGCCCTCACGGCCAGGTTGGCCGGACAAGAACTCGACGAGCGGGCGAGAGCCTCGTCCGCATACCCCGCCTCGGCGAGCACGACCGCCACGTCGCAGGCGTACATTGAGGCATTCAGGGGCCCATCCCGCCAGCGCATCACCCACCTCGCCCAGCAGCTCAACAAGCCCCGCCCGGCTCAGCGCGAACAGCAGGTTCGACAGCCAGTTCTCGACCGCTCAGCTGCCGCCCTCCTCGACCCACTCGCCGAACCGCTCGGGTTGGCCCCGAAAGTGCGCCGCGTGGTCGAGCACCAGCTCGGCGTCGCGGACATGCTCGACGAACGCCTCCCGCGCGGCCTCGCCGTCGCCGGCCGGCCAGTTGTCCGCCGTAGTGACCGCTCGCAGCCGCCGCACGCTCCACGGCAACGGCGTCTCCTCCCAACCGCGCTTGCAGGCCTCGCCGATCTCCTCCCACCCCGACATGTTGCTGGTGGCCGCCCGCCGCAACCGGTTCTCGGCCATGACGCGAGCCTCCCGGCCGTGCGGGGGCACATCGACGGCCGTTGCTCCTCCAGGTCGGCGGGGAACTCGAACAGGCGCCCCGCGCAGGCCGGGCAGGTCGCGCCCCGCGAGCGCACCCGCAGCCGCAGCCGCACAAGCGCCCCCTGCCCTACCTGATCGCCGCGCGGCCGTTCTGCCGAGGTGGTTCGCGGTGTGTACCGACGCTGGCGTGTTCGTGGCCTGGGCCAGGTGCGCGCGCATGGCTTGGGCCATACGCAGGCAGTGCCCGCCGAGGCCGGGCAGATCGCCTGGACCAATGTCGACGGCTGGCGCCACGCATACGTCGGCATCCTTCCGGACGCCGTGCTCGAGGGTTCGGCTACTCCGTGCTTTGGGTGATGGCTGCCAACACTTGCGGCTCGACGTTTCTCCACCCGCCGCGGGTGGGTTTCCGACGGCGCTGTCGACCACCACCACGACGCGGAAGGCCACCTCTTTCCGTCGCTCGTTGCACGCGGCGGTAGCATGCGAGCAAATGAGCCTGTCGGATCGCGACATCGAGTTCCTGAAGGATCACCACTCGGCGGCGATGATCACCGTCGGGGCTGACGGGTTCGCGAAGACCGCCCGTGTAGCTGTGGTCCTGGTGGACGGAAAGTTGTGGAGCAGCGGTACACATGATCGGGTGCGGACCGAGCGCTTGCGCAAGGACCCGCGAGCGACGTTGTTCGTGTTCGAGCCAAGCTCCTTCGCGTGGCTGGGGATCGAGGCCACGGTGGCGATCCTGGACGGGGCGGACGTGCCGGCGCAGAGCCTCCGGCTGTTTCGCGAGGTGCAGGGCAAGCCGACTGGGTCTCTCAGCTGGTTCGGTGGGGATCTCGACGAAGAGGAGTTCGCGCGCGCCATGGTCGACGAGCGGCGCCTGATCTATGAGTTCGCCGTACACCCCGTACCTACGGCCTGTACTGACGGGTCAGGCACGAAGGCGCGTGTGGTGGCGCTGCTGCGCGGTGTCCAATGTCGGCCGGAGCAACCGGCTGGCGATTTGGGTGTGCAGTCCACGGTCGTTGTCCGCACCGCCGCTGACATTGCCGCGGTTGTGGCCAACGCGCCCATGCTCGATCTCATGATCGACCCGGCCAAGTACTAGCGGGGCTTTGGCCCCAGCCCGACGAGCGTGTGAGGTATGACAGCGTTCCCCGAACAGGGATTTAGGGGCAGATACGCCCGAAATCCCTGTTCGGGGAGTGGACCGCGGGTCATCGCCAGCCAGCTCGCAACTCGTGCAACACCTGCAACACGACTCACACACTTGACTCACGCGCAACAAGATCGCGGATCCAAGCGCCTAGCCGGGATTCCTCAACGGTGACCCCGGGACGGGGCCCGCCCGCGACCACGCGCCTGAGGCACTAGGCCGCGCCTGTGGTCAGGCGCAGGCCGAGGATTCCGGACACGACGACGACAATGCACAGCAGCCTGGCGAGCGAAGCTGGCTCGTTGAACGCGAGGATGCCGATGGCGACCGAGCCGATGGCGCCGATGCCGGTGAAGACCGCGTAGGCCGTCCCAAGTGGGATCTCGCTGAGCGCTCGCGTCAGGGTGACGACGGCAGCGGTGCCGAACGCGACGACGGCGACGCTGGGCCAAAGTCGTGTGAAGCCTTCGGACGGCTTGAGGCTGGCGGCGAAGGCGATCTCGAACGCGCCGGCGAGTAGCAGTGTCAGCCATGCCATCACGCGACCTCCCGACTCTGCTGGGCATGCGCCTGGACCGGCCGGGCCCGCAGCGCCAGCGCCGCCGCGCCGCTCGCGCCGCCGAGCACCAGCGCTCCTGTTCCCCATGACCAACCGGCGAGCCCTGGCGCGATCGCGGCGTCAAGCGCGGCCTGGCCGGGACCGGCGAATGCGACGGCGGCCGCGACGGTGAGGAGGGTGAGGTTGTACTCCCAACCGCCGTTGAAATACCACGGTCCCTTCCCGGCGTGCGCCGTAAGGATCGTCGTCAGCATGATCCCTACGATGCCGGCGGCAGCGAGCGGCGTGAGCAGGCCCAGGCAGAACAGGATCCCCGCCGCCAGCTCGACCAGTCCGGCCACGCCGGCGAACACCCTGCCCGGCTTGAAGCCCAAGCGCTCGAAGATCGCACCGGTCCCTTTGAGACCGAATCCTCCGAGCCAGCCGAACAGGTTCCCCAGTCCATGCCCAACCATCAGCAGCCCCACGACCACGCGGATCGCGAGCAACCCGAGGTCTACGGCGTTCATATCGACGTCCCCTTCGATCTGGACTACAGTCCGTTTATGTCCTTGGCTAACGGACCGCAGTCCGGATCTATTCCCGCTCCGCTCGAGATCGTGAGCCCGGCGCCGTCTCGGACCCGGGCAGACGCTCGCCGCAATAACGCGAGGGTCCTGGATGCGGCGCGGGGGCTCGTCGCCTCGCGAGGTCTCGATGCGGTGACCATGGACGAGATCGCCGAGGCGGCCGGGGTCGGCAAGGGGACGGTCTATCGCGCGGTAGGGAGCCGGGCGGGGCTGGCCGAGGCGTTACTCGACGATGCTGAGCGGGAGCTGCAGCACCTCATGCTCCGGGGCCCGCCGCCGCTCGGGCACGGAGCCCCTGCGCATCAGCGGCTTGCCGCGTTCGTCTCGGCCTACGTCGACTTCCTCGACGACAACGTCGACCTGCTCATAGAAACCGAGCGCTGGGGCCAGGGCGCTCGCCTCCGCGCCGGCGCCTATGCCTTTTGGCTCAGTCATGTCTCGCACCTGCTGCGTGAGGCCGGCCACGCCGACCCCGCACTCCTCGCGCACGCCATTCTCGCGCCGTTATCAGCCGACCTGTATCACCACCTGCGCGCGCACCTCGGCGCGTCGAAGGGCGCGATCCGGACGACCTTGACGGACCTCGCCGCAACGGTAGCCCGTGGTTCGGCTCAGCGCTCGTAGATGGCCTGCAGGATCCCGCGCCCGACTGTGTGGGGGAACATGTTGAAGCCTAGGAAGGCCGGCGTGGCGTTGTCGGGCAGGTCAAGCGACTCAACGTCCAAGGCGTGGACGGTGAAGTAGTAGCGGTGCGGCCCATGACCCTCGGGCGGCGCGGCGCCGATGTACTGCGCGAGGCCGCCGTCGTTGGTAAGGGTCTTGGCGCCCTCCGGCAGCTCGGGCCCCTCAGGCGTACCGGCGCCGGTGGGGAGCTCGGTGACGTCGGCCGGGATGTTGTAGACCGCCCAGTGCCAGAATCCCGCGCCGGTCGGCGCGTCGGGGTCGTAGCAGGTCACCGCGAAGCTGCGTGTCTCGGGAGGGAAGCCCTCCCACGTGAGGTGCGGGGAGACGTCCTCGCCGCCCGCGCCCAAGACTCCGGAAATGTGCGGCTTCGGGATGGGCTCGCCCTCACTGATATCAGTGCTGCTCACCTGGAACGATGGCACCTGGGGGAGGGAGTCGTACGGTGACGGCGGTCTGCGAGCCATAGCGCCTCCGCGTGGCGGTCGGTGATCCTTCGGGAACGTTAGCGCCTCTACCCGCTTCGGCTTATCCCTGAACTCCGACTTGGGGGCGGATACGCCCCCAAG
>JBOGED010000299.1:0-10686 GCA_050743625.1 Egibacteraceae bacterium
GCGTATCTGCCCCTAAATCCCTGTTCGGGGAGTGGACCGGTGGGTCATCGCTAGCCGGCTCGCAACTCGTGCAACACCTGCAACACTACTCACAAACTTGACTCACGCGCAACGACTTTGCGGATCCAAGTCCCCTAGCCGAGTCCGACTAGTTCCTTGTCGTGCTCTCCAGGAATCCGGGTCACGTAGGCGTCACGGATCTCGCGCTCGTGAAGGGCGAGCACGACCTCATCGGGAGTACGTCGTGCCTCGACGATTTTGCCGTCTTTGATCGCGACCCACATACCCGGGAAGTCGCGTACAGCCTCTTCCAGCGAGACCACCTGCAGTCTCCTGATCATCACGGGTTCCCCTTCGCGGATAGCGCTCTCGAAGAGAGCGTACTCGCGCGAGGGCAGTGCCCCTGCGAACGCCTACGACGACGTGGGCGGCTCGCGGGGAGAGCGGGGGTTCGTGTAGATAACCTCAACGAGCGCTGGCGCCGATCCGACTTTGACATTTCAGCAAGCTCGCCGCGATCAGTACGCCCACTTGGCCGGAGTGATGAGTTCTTGTTTCAGACAGCGAGTTCGATGTTGCTACAGGCGTATTCGAAGTGGAGGCAGCGTCCCTTCTACCAGAAAACCGGGATCTCGGGAAGTTGGCATAGCGGAGGAATGGTACGTAGGTGAGACGCACGGTCACCGGTCAGTGCTGGAGGATGACGCGAGCTGGTAAATGGCGGGGGCATAGCCGAGTCAGTCGGCTGCGCATACAGGCGCCGTCCCGACCCGGCGGGCCTCCCCAGTCAGATGCTCAGTGAGCAGTGTGCTAGACTGCCTGTGCCGTCAGAAGCGCTGCGCCAAGGTCCGAGTCGTATCCATGATGGCATTGTCGCAGGTCAGGCCCACAAACTGGCGCCGGTAGCTCAGCGGATGAGAGCATCTGACTTCGGATCAGAGGGTCGGGGGTTCGAATCCCTCCCGGCGCGCCACCCGAATGTGCAGGTCACACGGCCGGCGGGGTTCCCGCCGGTCCGTCGTCGTCTTGGGTGTGGGCGTGTTGACTGCCACGGGTACTGCCACGGCCTTGGCGGTCGCTGTTGGGGCGTAGGAGTGTGTCCATCTTGTCTGCCGCGTCGCGTTGGAGGGCGGGCATGACGTGGGCGTAGACGTCCAGCGTCGTGCTGATCATGGAGTGGCCGAGCAGCTCCATGATCACCCGTGGCTCCACGCCCTGGGCGAGCAGGAGCGATGCGCAGGTGTGGCGTAACTCGTGGTTATGCCGACGTCGGCATAACCATGATTATGCCGACCTCAGGATTATGCCGAACGCTCGATGGGAGCTGGGCCATGACCTGGGGTTTTGCTTGGATCGGGGTTGAAAGCATCGGCATAATCCGGGGACGCTGATCGATGCCCTCCTGCTCCGAGGTAGTCGAACGGGAAAGGGTAATCCCGACTAAACCATCCATGCTCAAGTGATGAGAGCGGCGCTTTCCGGGCTCCCGACCTCGGCTGGCTTTGCTCACAAGCCTCGGGTTATGCCGACATCAGCGCGCCGTGTTTCCCTCTGGCCAGAGATTTCAGCCGCTCAGTCGGCATAATCCTGAGGTCGGCATAATCGTGAAACCGCAGCCTCGGGAGTCCGATCCGCTGGCAGGTCGCTTGGAAGTGGCGGAGGAGGTTGCGCGGCTCGATCGGGGTTCCGTGCTTGGTGGTGAACACGAGACCCCACTCGTCTAACCATACGAGGGCCTGCTCTCGGTCCTGGGCCTGACGGGCGTGGTGCTCGTGTAGTGCGGCGACGCAGACCTCTGGGAGGGGGACCGGCCGCTGGGACAGCTTGGTCTTGGGCTCGACCAGCCCCAGTTGCCCGTTGAGGCGCTGCAGTGACGCGCGCACGTGCAGCGTGCGGGCGTCCAGGTCCACGTCGGTCCAGCGCAGCCCGAGCACCTCGCCGCGGCGCAGCCCGGTCGCGATCGCCACGGAGTAGACGGCGTACAGCCGGTCCCCCCCAGCTCGTCGAGCAGCCGGCGGGCCTGTTCGTCGGTCAGCCAGCGCCGCTGGGGGCGCGGCACGCGTGGCGGCTGCACCAGCTTCGCGACGTTGCGTGGCACCAGCTCGTCTCGGCGGGCCTGTTCCAGCGCCCGGCGGAGCACCGAGTGGATGTACTGCACCGTTCGCGGCGACAACGCCCGTCCCCGGCTGCTGTGCTCGGCCGACTTCGTGCGCAGCAGCCGGCGCACGTGCGCCGGGGTGAGCTTGCGCAGCGGGATGCGCCCCAGCTCGGGGATGATGTGCCGGCGCGCGATGTCGGTGTAGCTGCGCTGCGTCGACGCTTTGACGGTGCCAGGCAGCGTGTCGGCAAGCCAGGACTCCAGGTACTCGCCCAGCGTCTCTCGGCCCGTCAGCACGGGTTCGCCGCTCCAGACCTGGCGTTGCAGCTGCTGGAGTTTCGCGACGACTTCGGCTTCGGTCTTGCCGTACACGTAGGGGCGGCGGCGTTTGCCGTCCTGCCAGCCCAGATCCACGGCAATGGTGCCGAGCTCGATGCGCCACCGCCAACCCAGACCGATCAGAAACCCGGCTAGGCGCGCCGCCGGGTGCCGCCGCGCAGGCCAGAGCCAGGGATGGGTTCCTGGTCTGCGCGGCGTGGCAGGAGGACGTTCGATCAGCCGCATCGGGGCTACTCGGCCCTCGCGCCGTTGCGCACGCGGACGGCGGCGGATTCGATGCCCAGCGCGCGGAACGCCACCCCGGACTTGTCCCCGATGCTCCACGGCTGTGCGGTCAGCTCCGCAAGCACGACCTGCTGTCCGGGCACCAGCCCCACCGGCTCACCGGGAACCTTGACGTTGATGATCTCGGCCTCGCCTGCGCCCATCGCGACCAGACGAACAGAGAACAACGGCACGCCGTCCTCTATCTTCGCCCGGCCGGTGTCGAAATCCCGCACCGGAATCGGCGCGGCCACCAGCAGGAACGTCAACTCCGCCGTATCCACTCTCAGCTTCACGGAACTCCCCCTCTGTAGTCGATCTTCATTACTCAATCTGACGTCTTGTTGTCTGACGTTGGACGTCATTACAAGTGAGATTGCCGCTCGCGCACTCACTTGTCAAGCATTAGGCTGACAAGAGGTCGTCCTGACAACCGGAAGGAGCGCCGACGGTGAGCACGATCCCCCCTCGCGCCCGCTACCAGCAGATCGCCGACCAGCTCCGCGAAGCCATTCAGCGCGGTGACTATGCCCCCGGCGACCCCATCCCGAGCGAAACCCAGCTGGTCGAGAAATACGGCCTGTCCCGCCCCACGATCCGCCAGGCCATCGCCATCCTGCGCGCCGAAGGCCTGTTGCGCGTCGAGCACGGCCGTGGCGCCTTCGTCAGACAGCGGCCCCCCGTCCGACGCACCTCCCGCACCCGCTACCAACAGTCCCTACGCACCCAAACACTGCTGACCGCCGGGCTCACCTCAGAGATCACCCAAACCACCCGGGCCATTCCCCCGGTCGAGGTCGCCGTCCTGCTCGGCATCGACGAGGACGCCGAAGCCTTCGCCCGACGGCGCATCCTGCGCACACCAGACGGCACTGCCGTCGAGATCGCGACTAGCTGGTTCCCCCTCCAGATAGTCCAAGCCGCCCCCCTGCTCGCCGAAACCCGACCCATCCCCAGCGCACTGTTCGCCTACGTCGAAGAACAGACGGGACGCACCTACACGACGGGGACCGAGCGCATCGGGGCGCGCATGCCCACCCCTAGCGAAGCCACCGCCCTCGGCCTCCCCGTCGGCATTCCCGTCCTCACCGTCGTGTTCGCCGCCCGCGACGAACGTGACCAACCCCTCGAGGTTGTCGAATCCGTCTACCCCGCCGACCGCCAACAATTCGAAGACACCTACCCCATCGGCCCCGGTGAGTCAGGGTCGAGGAACCGGTGACCGGCCATCGGAGGAGGAGGCGGGGAGGCGCCGTCGCACCCGCCACGGGAAGGGAGATGACGGTGCAACGGGACAGGATGCGCCTCCCCGCCTCGATCGCAACTCATTCCGATAGATCGCCCAGGTCCTTAGCCAGGACATTGCGGGCGTCGTCCAGCAGGATCGCCGCTAGTTCGAACCCCGCCTTGTTACACAGGGCTAATGCTTGGGCGACCAACTCGCTGGCCGCTTGGCAGTCGCGGGCCTGCGACTCACTGCTGTTCTGCTCGAATCCTCCCTGTGGATCAGCCATCAACCGGCCGCCAGGTCGCGAGTTGCTGTTGGTCGAGAGGCACCGCGGGAAACGCGACGGTGTAACAGCGTTGACAGTGCCGACATGCCACGACTTCGGCGGCGTCCGGCGGCTGCTCCCGGTCGGAGAGTCGGACCGGGTCGCGGTGGCACGGGGTGAAGCACACCCGCACTCCCGCCCCCACCAGCGCCAGCCCCATCACCGACGACATGGGAGAAAACACCGCTCCTCCCCCTTCTCAGGATCCTGCTTCGGGTCGGTCCACACGGGACGCAAGCCGGATTCAGCGCCCTCGTCGGTGACGAGCTGGAGCAGCCACTTTCGGCCGTCCTTGGGGCAGAACAGGTCCAGCACGATTCCCGGCACTGCCTCGTCGAGTGGAAGAAGGACTCGAGCATCGTGGCAGGGCGTAAACGCGACGATTGCCTCGCCTTCCGGCACGTTGTCGACTCGCTCGGAATCTGGGTGCTTGCCGTGACCGTCACTCATGAGGCGACGTTGACGCGAGCCCTTGAGGAGATGGGTGGCCAGGTACGAGGGCTCCTCGGCAAACAGATTGGTAAAGCGACCGGAAGCGTCTTCTTCTGCGCGCTTGGTCGGCCGTCTTGGTCCGGCAATAAGAAGGGATGAATTGGACGCACCCATGGAAAAGGTCACGTTGTTCGAGGTTCTTCGTCTCGCGCTGGGCTTCGACATCCCAACGATGTGCGCCAAGCTCGAGCTGTGCGGCGGGAAAGGCGCCAGCCTGCACCGGCGTACCCTAGGCGGGTGGGAGGCGCGCCGTCACACACCCAATCCCCTGGGCGAGCAAGCGGCCCGCGCCTTCTTCAACGTCGACTCGGTCGGCTTGCTCGGGCTGGGCTGGACGGCCGACGCCGCACGCAATTTTGCGTACATGACCAAAGATCAGAAAGACCGGGAAATGCTGCACCGCCGACAGCTGCTCAAACAGACAGGCCTCGCGGGAATCGCCGGCATCAGCGGCCTGCTGCTACCCGCCTCCCCGTTGGTCGCCGACGCACAACTGCTCGACGGGCTACCCAGCATCAGCGGCGGCACGGTCGACTTCGCCCTACACACCGCGACCCACCTCGCCGTCGTCTACGCCGCGGCCCCGGACGCGGACACCGTGCGCGCCGCCGACGCGCACGCCCGCACGCTCCTCGACCTGCTCACCCACGCCAAGATGACCCTGACCACCAGGACACGCCTACAAGCGGCCGCCTCCGACGCCGCAGCCCTGGCCGGCTACGCCGAACTCGACGCCGGCCGGCTCACCCGCGCCGACGCATGGTTCGCCACAGCCCTCGAGCTGGCCCGCCGAGCCGGCGACCGGCGCCTCGAGGCGCTCGCCATCGCCTCCACCGCCTGGCCCGCATTAGACGCCCCCCAACCCGACCGGACCAAGGCACTCGCAGCCTTCCAAGCCGCCGCCGAGCTCCAACGGTTCCTGCCACCCGCAACCCGAACCTGGATCTTCGGCTACCTCGCCCGCGAACACGCCACGCTCGGCGACGACCTCGCCTCAGGACAGTTCCTCGACCTCGCACACACCGCCGCCGCCCGCATTCTCCGCGAGGGCCCCGGCTCCGGCTGGTGGTCCACCCGCGGCGAACTGGCCGGCATGAACGCCACCCGCCTCGACGTATTCACCGCACGCCGATCACTGCTCCTCGGCCACCCCACCGACGCCCTCGACATCTTCGACGACGCGCTCGCCGCCACCACCGCACCCGTCCGCCGCGCCAGCCTCCACGAAAACATCATCACAGCATGCATCGCCCTCGACGACCCCGAACGAGCCATCACCTCCGCCCACGCCGCCCTCGACGAATGCCACCCCCACGGCCTCGC
Source organism: Egibacteraceae bacterium (assembly GCA_050743625.1). Taxonomy (GTDB): domain Bacteria; phylum Actinomycetota; class Nitriliruptoria; order Euzebyales; family Egibacteraceae; genus JBOGED01. Next base: position 6,070 of record JBOGED010000299.1, read on the forward strand.
CGGCATCACCACCTGGATCCGCCGCGCCCGCACAACCTTCCCCCCACACTGGAACACCCACCCCCCAACCCTCCAACTCGACGAACGCCTCCACACCCCCACCTAACCGCCACACGCCACACGCAAGTGCTCTCCCATCAGAACGGCTATTACCCATCGAGGGCGGCATTCTGTCATTATCAATCGATGGCTACAGACAACAGACCTGCCACTCCTGGGCCAGGGGCTCGTGTCGCCCAAAGTAAGGAATCGACTACCGCCCTGCTCCACACTCGCCTCGTTGCCTGCGATCCTGGCGAGCGAGAGGTTCTTGTGCGCGTGTATGACCACGACACATTTCCTGTTGCGCTCACAGTCGCCGACTTCGAGGTCCTTGCCGCCCGCGACTACCCGCGGGTGCCAGGCTTTACATAGCGATGTGGCTTGCCGACCAGTCTGCCTACCGTGATTCCGGTCTGCTCAAGGGCGCCACGTCTAAAAGATCGTCGGGTCGCATGGTGTCAAGGGGTATGGCACCCTGAACGGTAATGATATACGCCTGCGCATTCCGACTTGCGCGGAACTCACCTGCTTTCTCGATGATTTGCTGCGCGCGTTGTCGCTTCCTCATCCGATCCGCCAAGTCCACGAAGGCAAGAGCCGCCGATGGTATTGAAAGGATCAACGCTGCGACGGACAGCGGGTCAATCGCCTTCCGCTCCTCGGCTGACAACTCCTTCACCTCACGGCAGCTCACGACCAGCTCCTTGTCCCAGGTGTGAACGACGGCCTCGAGAGCCTGCGCGGCGGCATCGCAATCTCCCGCTTGCGATGCTGGGACTAGCTTGATGATCATGCTTCGGTCTCCGTGTCGGGTGGATCGGTGAGCTCGCGCAGCAGCGCGGCTACTTCGTCGGCTTTGCGGTAGCGACCGAGTTTGCGGTATGCCTCGCTACTCATGCGCAGGACATCCATGCCCGCATCGCGCTGATCCCCAGCGATCAACAGTTGACCATAGAGTTGTCCGACGACGGCGATGCCATCTGTTCGACCGAGCTGTGCCAGCAACGTCCAGGCCTCCGCGATCCGCGGTGCCGCCGCCGCGATATCGCCTCGCGCCAGGTCAATCTGGGCCAGGCCCCACAGCGCTGCAGCGATCCCGTCCACGTCGTCCAGCCGCTCGTACACCGGCAGCTGCTCTTCTTGGCGGATGCGCAGCGCCTCGTCCAACTCCCCCCGCGCGAACAACACATCGGCGATCTGGCCCCAGGTGACCGCCCGGGACCGGACGTCGCCCAGCCGCTCGTACACCGGCAGCTCTTCTTGGCGGATGCGCAGCGCCTCGTCCAACTCCCCCCGCGCGAACAACACATCGGCGATGTCTCCTCGCACGACCACAGCCTCGCGTTCGGAGCCGGCCTGTTCGAACAGTTCCACGGCTCGTTCGAACTCGCGTTGCGCGTGGTTGAGCTCGCCCCGGGTGGCCAGTCGCCGGCCGTGATGGGCGGCTATGAGAGCTGCCTGTCTCGGGTCGATCGCCTGGCCTGCGTCTTGTTCGGCTTCCAGAGCGGTGGCAGCGCGTTCGAGCAGTTCATCGGCGCGGCGGCCTTCGCCGGCCGTTGCGGCCGCCTCGGCTGTATTGCTCAGCAGTGCTAGTGGGACCTGGGCGGCGTGGCGGTCCAGCAGCGCGATCGCGCGGCCGCCCAGATCAGCCGCCCCCGCCGCAGACCCGTCAGATAGCAACGCCACGGCGTCGGCGGCACACGTAGCCACAACGTGGGCGTCACCGGCGAGCAGCCCTACAACCGCTATCTGCAGATCTGCGGCTCGAGGGCGCCGCAGATGCCCTTCGACGCAACCCCACGCGTCGAACAGCGGCCCCACCACGACCACCGCAACGGCGGCTCTTTCCGCTTCGCTGAGCTGGTCCAGTCGCGCCGCGGACAACGCATTGACCGCTACCGCATGGGCTCGGGAGTCGAGGACGTCTTCGAACACATCCACCAGACCCAAACTCCGAAGCGCGTCCACCGACCCACCAACCGTCTCGGCCAGCGTCTCCACGACGCGGGTGGGCACGGGCAGGTCGAACAGCGTGACCGCGCGCAGCAGCTCACGGCCGGCCGCACCGGCATGCTCATGCAGCCTATCGATCGCCAGGTCTTCCAGAAACTCGCGTACTTGGGCCTCATCCGGCAGGTCTCCGCCGCCCAGCCACTTGCCCATCTCATCGAGGGTCTGTGCGGCCCGGTCGATCGCGACATGTTCGGAGAACACGAGCTTGAGCCCGATAAGGTCCTGCAGCCCGGGGTTGCCACGCGCGATGTCCGGCACGCGCTCTGCCAGCACGCGGCGGGCCTGGAACTCCGGCTGGTCGAGACGACGGGTGCGGGTCGGGTCGCGAGCCGCGTCAGCTTGGCGTTGCTGCAGCTTGCGTTGCTCGACCGGCGACAGCGGCGGCAACTGGATGAGGTGCAGGCGCGCTTCCAGCCCCTCCAAGTGAAAGGGGTGGCGGCTGGTGACCAGCAGCCGGCTGTCGGTCTCGGCCGGGTCGAACGCCCGCAACACCGCCGCCAGCACCCCCGCATGCTCGACGTCCACCCGATGGGCGCCGCCAGGGCCAGGGACCAGGATGCGTTCGAGGTCATCGATCACCAACAACACCGGCGCCCTGTCGCCGTCGGCCTGCTGGCAGGGACCGTTGAGCAGATCGATCAGCACCTCCTCCAACCTCAGCGGGTCCTCTCGCACCAGGTCGGTCCCCGGCGCCAGCACCTCGCGGGCCGCCGGGTAAGAGCGCAGCGCCGTCGTCAACGCCTCCAGCACGCTCAACGCGCCGTAATGCTCGAACACCACCGCCAACGCCAGGTCCTTGCGGCGGTTGGCGATCCGCGCGGCCAGGCTCGACTTGCCTAACCGGCCCATCCCATGCAACAACACGCCCCCGTGATCCCCGCCCCGCAACATTCGCAACGCCTGCTGCAGTTGGCGGCGGCGCCCCACGAACATCTCATGCGAGGCCACCGGGACCTGCCGCCGCTGCTTGGCCAAAAACGCTTTCTGACCATGCGTGGCGGGCACCAGCGACCGCTTGCGGCCACCACCCACAATCGCACCACCCCCCCGCGGCCCGACCCACAACCGCGCCAAATGCCAATCCCGGCGCACCCGCTCATCCTCACACGCCAGCAGCGCCCGGCAGGCGTCACCGACCGCCAACGCCACGTCCTGCCTGCCCGCCAACCCGCGGTAGAGGACCAGGGCGAACTCCGTCGCCGCGGTATCGGCCACCGACCCATGCCACCCCACCTCGGCCGGCACCCCCGCCCCCACCAACGCACTGGCCAACGAATGCGCCACCCGACCGGCCTCCCCCTCCCGCCCCGCCAGCGGCGCCGACCCCCGACCCTCCCCTCCTGTTGCAGCGGACAGGCAGGCTGAAACGACCACAAGCCGCGGGCTGGCCACACGCAGACAGCGGATCAGCTCACCCGCATCGGTCGGCCGATCGTTGCCCTCGGCGTCCTCCATCATCAACACCGGCCGCGGTTCGGCAGCAGACTGGCCGTCCGGGGACCATCGGTTCAACCCATGGCATGACAGATGCACCGCCGGCATCCGACCCAGCTCTGCCAACCGGTCACCTAGCTGCTCAGGGTCCCCGCTCTCCTCGACAACCAGATCGAGGTTGGCTTCTCCCACCGCCTCCAGGATCGCGGCCTCCTCGGCCTCGTAATCCAACTCGACCTGCCCGCGTGGGGACGAGGCCATAAACGCCAGCCCTAACCGGAACCCATCCAAAGGCTCCGCAGGCACCGGACTGCCAAGACGACGAACCACACAAAACTGCAACAACGCGTCCTGCGTCAAAAAGCCGTCAGCGTCAGCAAGCAACTCAAACGGCGCTTGCAACAACGCCCACTCCGCCGCCGACGGTGACCCCGGCCCACGGACCTCGAACACAAACGGACCAACCACCAACTCCCGCAGCCGGCTCAACCGGCCCTCGTCGCCATCCAACCACCCATACAACTGGCGCCCCAACCCCAACAACACGCCCGCATCACCATCACGTGCCGCCATTTCATACCGGGACGCCAAACCCTCCAACATCTCAACCGCCCCAGCGTCAAGGAACCGGCGGGCGCCCACCGCATGCCCACCCGCCACCAACTCGAACCCGCCCTCGCCAACCACTACACCCGCCATCACAGCCCCTCACCATTCATCGCCAACCCCACATGAGCCAACGCCTCACGCACAGGCAATCCCCTCGTAGCCGCCGATGATAACTGGCCAGTCCCCACCAGGAACGCCGTCACCGTTCTCCTGACTCGTCAGGCAGAGGGTCGTGTCGGTCCAGGCCTCGGTCCAGACTCGGTCCAGACTCGCGTGAGAAGTCTCTCTACTATTTCAAGGGCGGCGGCTACGCCGCCGCCGGGCGGTACGGGCACGGTGACGCCCACTGGTTGCGGCGCTTGCGGGCGAGGAGCGAGGGGCGGACCTTGCGGGCGGGCGACCGCCGCGCCCTCCCGCTTGTGGTCAGCTCGCACGCTTCTCGACGGTCACGTCGCCGCTGGGGGAGACCTGCACGTCCAGTATGAAGCGAGCGCTCGGAGCGGTACCGCCCTCGTAGGC
>JBOGED010000300.1:0-2930 GCA_050743625.1 Egibacteraceae bacterium
AGCGCGGAACGAGCAGCCGCCGCGGCCGCAGCCTCGGCAGCCGCCTACCGCAAATACGTTCTCGCCGACACCGCTCCCCAACCCACGGCAGCGGCGCCGTCGAGCGCGGAACGAGCAGCCGCCGCGGCCGCAGCCTCGGCAGCCGCCTACCGCAAATACGTCCTCGCCGACACCGCCCCCCAACCCACCACAGCGGCACCCTCCACCGCAGCGGCGGATTCGGCTGCGGAGACGGTTACCGCCGAGTCTGTCGCGAGCGCGGCTGAATCCGTTGTTGCGTCCGCCAGATCCGCTGCTGCCGCTGCCGAGCTCGCTGCCGCCGCGGCGCGGTCCGCTGCCGCTGCCGCCGAATCCGCCGCCAGAGCGGCTGCCGCCTATCTCCGGTCTGTGGCGGCGCCGGCCGCTGAGGACGTGGATGTCGCACCAGTCGCTCCCTCGATCGCGCCGGCGCCGTCGACTGCCGAGCGTGCGGCTGCCGCCGCCGCTGACTCAGCGGCGGCATACCGCAAGTACGTGGCCGCGCCGTCCGACGCGGGCGGCACCGCGGCTGCCCCTCCTCCCGCCACCAAACGGAAGAAGCCCAAGGCGCGTAAGGCGACCTCAACGGAAACCGTCGTCAGCGGCCGATGAGCGTGCGGCCACCAGGCCTGGTATCAAACGCGGGACCGCACGCCTCTACGATGGTGAGTACGAGGCGCGAGGGAGGGGAAGATGCGGGCGACAGCGGCGATCGGTGGGACCCACGTGAAGGCGTACGCCGGGACGAGCGGGGTCCTGCTCGCGTGGAATGTAGAGCCCGACAGGCGTCAAGGGCTGCTCGGCTTCGCCATCGAGCGCAAGGTCGGCGACAGGGCGGCGGAGTGGCTTATGGGCTCGCTCGACTTCGAGGGCGCAACGCCTGTGGCGGGGAGCTCGTTTCCCAGCAACCAGCGGCCCTTCCAGAGGTTTCGCTGGTCCGACTATCGTGTCCATCCCGACACGGCGTACACGTACACCGTCCACCCGGTGTACGGGACCCCGGACCAGCCGAAGGTCGAGCCGGGGCCTGAGGTTCGGGTTCGGTCGGCCGCGGATCGAGGTGGGCGGCACACCATCCTGTTCAACCGCGCGGCCGCGGCGAGCCAAGCCTTCAGCAAGAAGTTCCCCGAGGTTGAGCGGGAGCTCGACGCCGCTCGACGCGAGCGTCGTGAGCCCGAGCTTCCGCCAGCGGCCCTCGAATGGCTCTCCCGCGGGGTATTGGAGCAGATCCTGGCGTTCATCGCCCGCGCGGACGGGCCCGACTGGGGCCTGGACATCGCCATCTACGAGTACGAGCATCCCGACATCGCCGCCGCGGTCGCGGCCGCCCACAACCGCGGCGCAAAGGTGCGGGTCATCTACCACGCGAAGGTGGGAGACGAGCAGACCGCGGTCAACGAGAAGCAGCTCGCGGCCCTCCCCGGCGAGGTCAAGAGGGGACGGGTGACTAGCCGGATCTTCCATCACAAGTACGCCGTGCTCGCGGACGGCCAGGGGCAGCCCGTCGCGGTCCTGTGCGGCTCGACGAACTTCACGCACAACGGCGTCTACCGGCAGGCAAACGTGGTCCACGTCATAGAGGACTCGGCGGTCGCCACCGCGTTCTCCGGTTTGTTCGAGCTGTTGTGGTCAGGCGCTGACCGCGCCCAGACCCGCCGCTTCGTCAACGAAGCGAATCCGATGGAGCTGACCGGCCCGCTGTTCGTGGGGTTCTCGCCCCGATCGGGCTTGAAGGACCTCGACGGGTTCTCCGCGTTGATCCGCCACGCAAGCCGAGACGTCCTATTTTGCACTGCTTTTAGGCTGTACACGGGCTTGGAGGAGGCGCTGCTCGGGCAGCCACGCGACCCGATCCTGCGGATCGGCGTGCAGAACACGAGAAGCAAGTTGACCGGTTTCCACCGGGACATCACCGCCTCCTTCACCGCTGCCGCCATGCTCTCCACCGGCCTGGAGGGCTTCTTGAAGGAGACGACAGCCGGGCAACGCGGCAACATCCTGATCCACACCAAGCTGGTGGTGATCGACTTCACCTCCGACCGCCCGATCGTGATCAGCGGGTCGCACAACCTGTCCAGATCCGCCTCCGAGGGCAACGACGAGAACTTCCTGATCATGCGCGGCGACCCTGACATCGCGGACTGTTACGGCGTCGAGCTGATGCGGATCTACGACCATTACCGGTTCCGCTGGGCGTCGAAGCATCCAGGCGCCGCACCCAGACTCATCCGCGACGACTCGTGGGCCAATCGGTACTTTGTCCCGGACACGTTGCCATGGCGAGATCGCCGGCTCTTCGCGGGCGGCAACGCGCGCGAGACCGCCGGATGACCCCTGTGGTGAGGGTGGGCCGCATCAGGGATTCGCAGGGGTAACCCCTGATGGTCGCGCGAGGAGAACCGACCCATCATGGAGGCCATGAACGACATGACCGATCGTGAGCACGCGCAGGACGAGGATGCCGCTGTGGACGCCCCGCTGCCCCGGGAGGTGCGCGACTGGGCGCTTGGAGCCCACCTGAGCGCCTTCGTCGGTGCGTGGGCGGCGCTGGCCTTCTTGGGGCCCTTGGTGGTATGGCTTCTCAAGCGTGAGGACCATCCGTTTATCGCCACGCATGCGAGGGAAGCCCTCAACTTCAATCTGTCGGTGCTGCTCTACACAGTGATCGCCGGCATCTTGGCGTTTGCGCTCGTGGGAATACCCATCCTGATTATTCTCGGAATCCTCTGGCTCGTGCTGACCATCGTCGCCGCGGTCAAGGCAGCGAACGGTGACACCTATCGCTATCCCCTCACGATCCGGTTCATCGCCTCATAAGATGAGCCTTAGTCCCAATGCCACCAACTTAGGCGGGGTCCATCGCGTGTGTGGCGTCCGCGGGCCGGTGGGAGCCGGTGAGCTGTCGCTTTCCC
>JBOGED010000301.1:0-8186 GCA_050743625.1 Egibacteraceae bacterium
GGATCGCGGCGGTATTCCGCCGCGATCCAGCACACAGCCGGCCCGGGGACACGACGTCAACATGACTCCCCAAACTTGACTCACGCGCAATGACTTCGCGGATCCAAGTCCCCTAGACCTGGATGCACGGATCGCGCGGAGACGTGACCACGAGGTCGCCGACGAATGCGCGCTCGACGCCTCACCGCTCCAAACCCAAGGACCACCCCTAGACCGGTCCAGGGGTACAGTGCGTCCATGCTCAGACGTATCGACCTGCGCGGTGACCGCGCCGACCCCACCGACCGGTTGCCGCGCGCGAGCGAGGAGCGCATGCTCCAAGCACGACAGCGAGCCCGCGAGATCGTGGAGGGCGTCCGCGCCGATGGTGACGAGGCGGTCGCGCGGTTCACTCACCAGTTGGATGGGTTCCCTGGCGGCCCCCTTGAGATTCCCGAGGTCGAGGCCAAGTCCGCCCTCTCCAGGCTAGAGCCCGCGCTGCGCGCGGCCCTCGAGCGGGCCGCGGACCGGATCCGCTGGTTCCACGAGCGGGCCAAGCCTCAGAGCTGGCGGGTCGAGCGCGACGGTGCGGTGCTCGGGGTAGACCACCACCCGGTTCGCCGCGCCGGCGTGTACATCCCTGGTGGCCTCGCGGCGCTCCCGTCGACGGTGCTCATGACCGTCATCCCCGCGAAGGTCGCCGGTGTGGCCGAGGTCGTGCTCTGCACGCCACCCGGTCGCGACGGGCAGGTGAACCGGACCATTCTCGCCGCCGCGGCGCTTACCGGGGTAGACCACGTCTACCGTATCGGGGGAGCCCAGGCCGTCGCCGCGATGGCCTACGGTACGCGGACCGTGCCGCGCTGCGAGATGGTCTGCGGGCCGGGCAACGCCTACGTTGCGGAGGCGAAGCGCCTCGTCGCGGGTGAAGGCGCCTGTGGGATCGACGGGTACGCCGGTCCGACCGAGGTCGCCGTCATCGCCGACGAGACCGCGGACCCACGGCTCGTCGCCGCCGACCTTGTGGCGCAGGCCGAGCACGACCCGCTCGTCACGGCGTTGCTCATCACGCCATCCGAGACACTGGTCGAAGCCGTCGAGGAGGCGCTCGTCGCCGAGGTCGCGGCCGCCCGTCACGAGCAGCGCATCCGCCAGGCGCTTGCCGGCCAGGGCGCGGCCGCGCTCGTGGAGGATCTGGATCACGCTGTCGAGGTGGCGGACGCGTTCGCGGCTGAGCATCTCCAGGTCCAGACCGTCAACGCCGCGGCCGTGGCCGCCCGGGTCCGCGCGGCGGGGTCGATCTTCGTCGGGGCGTGGACCCCCGTCCCGCTTGGGGACTATGCCGCGGGACCCAACCACACGCTTCCCACGGGTGGGACCGCGCGGTTCGCTGGCGGCCTTACGACCTCGAGCTTCATGGTCCCGGTGAACTGGATCGAATATACACAGGAGGCGCTCGCCGACCTCGCGCCGGTGGTGGAGGCCTTGAGCGCGGCGGAGGACCTGCCCGCGCACGCCCGAGCCGTGAGGATCCGCCTGGATCAGGGTAATGCCCGCTGACCGTATCCCGGTCCGGTCGGACCTGGGCGACATCGTGCCGTACGGCGCGCCGCAGCTCGACGTGCCCGTGCGGCTCAACACGAACGAGACCCCGTACCCGCCACCCCCGGCGTTCTTCGAGCAGCTCACGAAGCGCCTCGTTGACCTCGACCTCCACCGCTACCCCGACCGGCGCGCGTGGGCGCTGCGCACGGCGTTGGGTGATCGATTCGGGCTGCCACCCGAGCGGGTGTGGGCGGCGAAGGGCTCCAACGAGATCCTGCTCCAGGTGCTCCAGGCGTATGGGGGGCCAGGGAGGCGCCTCCTGTTATTCCGGCCCGGGTACTCGATGTACCCGTTGTTGGCCCGCGCGACCTTGACCACGACGGTCGAGGCGGACCTGGACTCCCAGCTGAGGCTCGACGCGATCACCGCTCGGGCGGCGGTCGAGGTGTACGACCCCGACCTCGTCTTCGTCGCGAGCCCGAACAATCCGACCGGTATCCCTTTCACGTTGGACGCCGTGCGGGCGCTTCACGACGGGGGGCGGGCGCTGGTGCTGCTCGACGAGGCGTACGTGGAGTTCGCTTCGTGCGCTGGCGATGTCTCGGCCGTCGGGTTGCTCGACGAGCTGCCACGGCTCGTCGTCTGCCGGACGTTCTCGAAGGCTTGGCGGCTGGCGGGAGCGCGGCTCGGCTACCTACTCGCCCACGAGTGGGTAATCGACGACCTCCGCAAGGTTCGCCTGCCGTATCACATCGATGCGATGGTCCAGGTGGCGGGCCTCGTCGCGCTGGAGTTGGCCGACGAGGTGACCGCGCATATCGCTGAGCTGGCCAGGGAGCGCGAGCGCCTTCGCGACGCGATGTCCGTGGTCGATGGGGTCCAGGTCTACGAGTCGGCAGCCAATTTCCTGCTGTTCCGCACGGGTGTGGAGGATCTCTTCGACCGGCTCTTGGCCCGTGGAGTGCTGGTGCGCGACTTCTCACGCGCGCCCCGGCTGGCAGGCTGCCTCCGCGTCACCGTCGGTACGCCCGAAGAGAACGACGCCTTCCTCGCGGCGTTGAAGGAGGCGTTGACATGACGCGAGTGGCGGAGGTCGTCCGGGAGACCCACGAGACCAAGGTTGAGGTCCGTCTCGACCTCGACGGTACCGGAGCGACCGACGTCGAGACAGGCGTACCGTTCTTCGACCACATGCTCGACCAGCTCGGCCGGCACGGGCGGCTGGACCTGCACGTGCGGACCGACGGCGACCTGGACGTCGACGCCCATCACACGGTCGAAGACACCGGCATCGCCCTGGGCCAGGCACTCGCGCGCGCACTAGGCGACAAAGCCGGCGTCGAGCGATTCGGTGACGCGACGGTCCCGATCGACGAGTCCCTCGCCCGGGTCGCGATCGACCTGTCAGGGCGCCCGTACCTCGTCTACGACGCCGCCACTCCCCTCACGCTGATCGGTACCTACGATATAAGCCTGACGAAACACTTTTTCGAGGCGCTTGTCGCCAACGCCCGTATCACCTTGCACGTCCAGAAGTTGTCCGGCGAGAACAGCCACCACATCCAAGAGGCGGTGTTCAAAGCTGTCGCCGTCGCCCTCCGCCGCGCCGTGCGAGTCACGGGCACCGGTGTCCCCTCGACGAAGGGAGTGCTCTGACGCAGCTTACGGCCAGGGGTTCTCACGATTCAGGGTGTTGCAGAATCGACGTGCGGCTCTCGGGACTGGCGCACGGCCGCGCGCTCCCGAGGCGCCCCGGTGTGGTCAACTGCAGTTTTCCTCCGCATACGAAGGAAAACTGCAGGCCAGGCGCGGGCTGGCGAGCTTGGGGTGTCACTTTCCTGCGCATCCGAAGGAAAGCTGCCGTTGAGGTGTCGCACTCCGACCGGTGACCCGCTGGATTCGCAACAGCCTCTATGCGTGAAGAAGCGCAGGGATAAGCGCAGCGCATACGATACGCAGGTATGGCGAATCCCCGCATCGCGGTGCTCGACTACGAGGCCGGCAACCTCAGGTCCGCGCAGAAGGCGCTGATCCGCGCCGGCGCGGACGCGTTCGTCACCGCGTCGGCCGACGAGGCCGGGTCCGCACAGGCGCTCGTCGTTCCCGGGGTAGGGCATTTCGGTCAATGCGTGCGGCAGTTCACCGCTGCCGGCCTGGAGCCGCTCGTCCGGAGATGGGTGGCCGAAGACCGCCCCCTGCTCGGTATCTGCGTCGGCATGCAGATCCTCTACAAGGACAGCGAAGAGGACCTGGACGCCTCTGGTCTCGGCGTGCTACCCGGGAGGGTGCGGCGCCTTCCCGGGAAGATGATCGTCCCGCACATGGGTTGGAACATGGTGCGGGCGGCGCGGGAGGATCCGCTGGTCGACGGGGTGGCGGGGGAGCAGTGCTACTTCGTTCACTCGTACTACGCTGAGCCGTCCGACGACGCACACGTTGTGGCGACCTGCGACTATGGCCTCGCCTTTCCCTGCGTCGTCCGGGTTGGGCGGGTCGTCGGCACGCAGTTCCACCCCGAGAAGTCGTCACGGGTGGGCGGTCGGCTGCTGGCGAACTTCGTCAGGGAGGTCGCGGCATGCCGCTGACGTTGTATCCCGCCGTCGACATCCAGGGCGGTCGGGCGGTGCGGCTTGTCCAGGGACGTGAGGACTCGACCACCGTCTACGACGACGATCCCGTGGCGGCGGCCCTCCGGTGGGCCGAGCAGGGTGCCGAATGGCTCCACGTCGTGGACCTCGACGCGGCGTTTCACGCCCAGCCGCGCAACCGCCACCTCATCGCCGACATCGTCGAGGCGACGGGCGTGCCCGTGCAGGCATCCGGCGGCATCCGGTCCCTCGCCGATCTCGACGCCTCGATCGCGTACGGCGCCAGCCGCGTCGTCATCGGGACGATGGCGCTCGAAGACCCCGGGCTCGTCACCGAGGCCGTCGCCCGCCACGGCGACAAGGTGGCCGTCGGCCTGGACGCCGACGGGACCACCCTGCGCGCGCGAGGCTGGACCACGGCCTCCGGTGACCTGTTCGACGCGCTGCAGCGCCTGGAGGACCTGGGGGTCGCCCGGTTCGTCTTCACCGACATCGCGCGTGACGGGATGCTGGGCGGGCCGAACATCGAGCGGTTGCGCCAGGTCGCCGAGGCGACTGCGGCGATGGTCACCGCGAGCGGCGGCGTGTCCAGCCTCGACGACCTGACCGCCCTCGCGACCGCTCACGAGCGGGTCGACGCCGTGATCATCGGGAAGGCGCTCTACGCGGGTCGCTTCACGCTGGCGCAGGCCCTGGAGATGGTGGGTTGACGGTCTCCGTCCGCGTCATCCCCTGCCTCGACGTCACGGCCGGCCGGGTGGTGAAGGGCGTGCGGTTCGTCGATCTCCGCGATGCGGGTGACCCCGTCGAGTTGGCTCGCATCTACGACGCCGAGGGCGCCGATGAGCTGGTCTTTCTCGACATCACCGCCTCCAGCGACGCCCGCGAGACGCTCTACGACGTGGTCGCGGCGACCGCCGAGCAGGTGTTCATCCCCCTCACGGTAGGGGGAGGCGTCCGGTCGGTTGGCGACGCGCGGCGGCTGTTGCGCGCGGGCGCGGACAAGGTCTCGTTCAACACCGCGGCGGTTCAGCGGCCGGACCTGCTGTCGGAGGCCTCCCAAGCGTTCGGGGCTCAGTGCGTCGTCGCGGCGATCGACGCGCGACGGGCCGGCGAAGGTTATGAGGTCTACGTCAACGGGGGACGGACACCCACCGGCCGGGACGCGGTGGCCTGGGCGATCGACTGCGCGGACCGTGGGGCGGGTGAGATCCTCCTCACGTCGATGGATCGCGATGGCTCCAAAGCGGGGTTTGACCTTGGGTTGCTCCATGCGGTCGCCACGGCCGTCAGCGTTCCCGTGATCGCCTCCGGCGGTGCGGGTACGGTGGACCACATGGTCGAGGCGGTGACTGAAGGGCGGGCGTCGGCGGTTCTCGCCGCGTCGATCTTCCACTTTGGGGAGTTCCGCATCGCTGAGGTGAAGGCCGCGATGGCGGCCGCGGGCCTGGTGGTGCGACGATGACTGCTGCGCATGCCCGGTGGCTACTCGGGTTGCGGCCGGAGGCCACCCCTAAAGACGTCGACCGGGCGTTTCGCCGCCTCGCTCGGGTTCACCATCCCGACCGGGGAGGCGACGCGAGCCGGTTCGCCGAGCTGGTCGTGGCGCGGGCGGCGTTACAGCGTTCGGTGGCGAGACGGGACCGCCAGCTGATCGTGTGCCACGCAACTCGCTGGCGCCGCGCTGCCCGTGTTGTGGGGCGTTGGCGTTTCCGTGCTCGCCAACAGCGGGCGACCGCTCGCGTCCGCTGAGAGAATCTCCGCAACTTTTCTGCTGCGCGGTGGTCGAACTGGGGTACAGACAGACCACCACCACATCAGGAGGGCGAGTTGACGACACCCGTGTTCGGGGCGCTGATCGGCTTGGCTCTCGGCGCGATCTGGGCGGTCGCCGGGTTTGGGTACGCGGTTCTGGCGGGCTTGCTGACAGGCGTGGGGTACCTGATTGGGTTGGTGCTCCACGGTGACATCGACATCACGGACTTTACGGACCAGTTGAGCCGGCGCTGACCTGAAAAGGATGCCGTCAATGACAGATGTTGCAACAAGAACCAGCGCTGACGCTGGCCAGGTCGGTTTCACGTCTCGCTCGGCCCTTGAACCACAGGCTCTCGTCCCGCGCGCGGAGCGCGGCGCGACGTCGATCGCGGATAGCGTCGTGACGAAGATCGCCTCGATCGCGGCGCGTGAGGTGGACGGTGTCACCGGCCTCGGAGGCAGCCTGTCCAGCGCGGTGGACCAAGTGGTCGGCCGGATCCGTGGCAAAGAGCACGCCACCGCCGGAGTAGCCGTCGAGGTGGGGTCCACGCAGGCCGCGGTCGACCTCATCGTCCGGATGCAATATCCCGTGGCGATTCACGAGGTCGCGGATCAGATCCGTCAAAACGTGATCGATCGCATCGGGACCCTCGTCGGGCTGGAGGTCGTCGAGGTGAACATCGCGGTCATCGACCTCGTGTTCCCAGAAGAGCACGATGAGCAGTCTCCACCGGCGTCGCGGGTCCAGTAGGCACGCGATGGCCATCCCACCCATGACGCTGGCCGCGGCCGCCGCCGCGGCCGCGGTGGCGACCAAGGGCGTCACGCGGCTCGACAAGGGTCCTGTCGGCACGGTCGCCACCTACGGCGGTGGCCGGCGCGTGCCCGGCGTCCGCGTCGTAAACACCGACGGGCCACAGATCCACGTCCACGTGGTGGTCACCCTCGAGCGCCCGATACCAGACGTCACCCATGACCTGCGTGACGCCGTCTTGGCCGCCTTAGAGGCGGTCGGAGACTCGGGGCGGGCCGTTCACGTGTACGTGGCTGACGTCGATGTGCAGCCAGAGGCGGACGCGGCCGCCGAGCTGCCACCGCTCTTCGAGGAGCTCCGATGATCGACCGGGTGAACCGAGTGATGCTGCTCCTCTTCGGGCTCGCGCTCTGCGCGGCCGGCGTGGTGGCGATCGCGGCTCGGCAGCGGGCGCTCCGGCTCATGCAGCCCTCGGCGATCTATCGGAATATGCAGGTCTCTGTAGCCTCGCGGCCTGCCCTGTGGTGGACCGTCGTCATCGCGGTCGCCGTCTTGCTCGCGCTGCTTGGGTTGGTCTACGCGCTCCGTCAACTCCCCGTTGCTGGCACCCGGCTCGGCACGATCCTGTTGCGGCGCCACGATCTCGGCGCCACACGCCTCGAGCCGTCCGCGGTCAGCAAGGTGGTCGCCGCGGACTTCAGCCGGATGGACGACGTGACCGGGAGCCGCGTCCGGATGCGCGGCTTTCAACCCCAACCCTCCTTCGCCGTGCGCCTCGACGTCGACCAACACGCGGACATGGACCAGGTACGCGCCCACGCCGACGAGGCCCTTCAGCGAGTGTCCCACACCCTCGGCGTCGACGGGGTCGACGCCGACCTCCGCCTCCGCCTTCGCTCCGAGCAGCACACCTCCCCCGCCCCCGCCCCCCGCGCCGAGTAGCCCCTGTGGGCCCTGGGGTTCCGTCGGCGTGCGCCGTTCGCTGGCAGGATTTGCGCGCCCACGCGCAAACCCTCCGGTCAAGCGGTGCGGAAAGAGCGATGAGCGGTAACCCCCTACGGCTTTTTGCGCGTCCGCGCGCAAAAGCTGATCACGCCCCCTCGACACCGTGGATATTCCCGCGGCTACCCGGCTTGGTGTCTACGTCGCGAACGTTCCAAGCTCCGGCACGGGCAACGCCGAGTCCATGGCCGAGTTGGCGATCTTCTTGATGCTCGCCTTGGCGCGGCAGTACCCGCGTGCGCAGGAGCTATTCCGGCAACGCCGCCTTGCCGGCCCGCTGGGCCGAGCCTGGAAGGGACGGACCGCGGCGATCATCGGATTCGGCGGGCCGGCACCATGCTGTTGGACTAGCTGGAGTCGTGGGGAGCTGAGCACGTCCTCGCCAATGCGGGACATCGCCGGGATCAGAACGTCCGCGTCTTGAGCCACCTCGGGCACCTGCTCCGACAGGCAGGTACGAATCTCGTCCGCAGGCAACTGGGTTCGGAGACTATTGAGGACGTAACCTGGCACTTCATTACAGAAATAGATTCTCATCGTGGGCTCAGCCTAGGCTGAGC
>JBOGED010000302.1:0-3937 GCA_050743625.1 Egibacteraceae bacterium
CGGCTGGCCGCAACCTGACCGGCCCGCGGACCAAGCGGTCGAAATCACCGGCGCATCCAAAACCCATGGTCACAGCCGCACGCGAGACCACGCCCAGACAGGAAGCACCTAAGTTGGTGGCATTGGGTTTAGGGTGGCTGTGGGAGGATAGTGTAGTCCACTCGCCGTGGAACTCGTGCGCGGCCAGGGGCACGGCCTTGAATTCACTGTTGGAGACCTTGATCCCGGTCGGATAGGCGCCTGGGTCGAGCTCGGCGTGGACGGTCAGGCCTTGGCGGGTGGTGGTCGCCGCGATCGTCTCGACTACGACCTCGTGGCTTTCCAGCGGCCGCCCGCGCCAGTTCATGGAGATGTGGGAGAACAGCCGGTGCTCGATCTTGTTCCACTTGCTGGTGCCTGGCGGGAGGTGGCAGACCGTGATCTGTAGCCCGGTCTCGGCCGCCAGTTTTGCCAGCTGGGCTTTCCAGGTCCGGCTGCGGGAGCTGTTGGACCCGCCGCCGTCTGCGCTGATCAGCAGCCGCCGGCTGTCCGGGTAGCGGTGGCGGCCGACTTGTTGCCACCAGTTGCGGATGGTGGCGACCGCGAACGCGGCGGTGTCATGGTCGACGCCCACGGCCACCCAGCCGCTGTTATCGGCGAGGTCGTAGACGCCGTAGGGGATGGCCTTGCCCTCGGCCAGGCTAGGGAAGTCGTAGGTGTTGACCTTTTCCGGCTGGCCTTTGGGCTGGAACTCCCGCCCGCCGTTGGCAAAGGCCCCGACCAGCTCTTTTTTCTTCGTGTCGACCGAGATCACCGGATCCCCAGCATCCAAGAACGCCTTGGCCTGGTCGGCCAGGTAACGGAACTGGCCGTCACGGTCGGGGTGCTGTTTGCCCTCCAGCGTCTTGCGGGTCGCCTGCAGCCGGTACCCCCGCTGGCGCAACAGCTTGCCTACCGTGCGGTAGCCGACCTCATGGCCTTCCGCGCACAACTCCTCAGCCAGCTTGCGGGTCGATTTCGACGTCCACCGCAACACCGACATCGGGTCCCCCCGCGCGCCCGGGTCGACCAGCCGCTCCAGGGCGGCGATCAACTCCGGGTTCATGGCCGGTCAGCCGCTTACGCCCCCCACCGCCACGCCGCACACGCGCCGACGGTCCCAGCCCGGCGGCGATCTCGGCCAGCCCCTTGCTCACCGTGGCGCGCGACACCTTCGCCGCTCGGGCGACCACGCCGACCCCGCCACGACCCCACGCGCGTGCCTTAGCGCCCAGCAGCGCCCGCCGCTGCCGCTCGTCCAACAACGGCAACACCGCCTCGAGCTTACCCCTCAACGCCTCCTCGGTGACTGCCACCCAGGCAGCGTAACCGACCCGACCATTTAACCACGTTATTTATCCCCAAAGACTAAAGGAGAATAACCGGACCGAACCGTTCAGAACCATTGAATAAGCCCAGCCCCGCCAAGCAGCCAGGCGCGCACAGGTGCCGAGATGCGCGCGGTTGCGCCCTGGGCGCTGGACTCCGGCGGCTTCACGGAGCTGGCGACGCATGGCGAGTGGCGGACGAGCCCGGCGACGTACATCGCGGCGGTTCGCCGTTACGGCTCCGAGGTTGGGATGCTGGCGTGGGCGGCTCCTCAGGATTGGATGTGCGAGCCGTTCATGGTCGCCAAGACCGGCCTGTCGATCGCCGAGCATCAACGTCGCACCATAGCGAACCTCCTCACGTTGCGGTCGCTGGCGCCCGAGCTGCCCTGGGTGCCGGTGCTCCAGGGCTGGGGCCTGGCCGACTACCAGCGCTGCGCCGACCTCTGCGACCGTGCCGGTATCGACCTGGCCGCCGAGCCGCTGGTAGGCGTCGGGAGCGCGTGCCGCCGCCAGGCGAGCGCCGAGATCGCGCGCATCCTGACATCCCTCTCCTCGCTCGGATTGCGGTTGCACGGGTTTGGCGTTAAGACCAAGGGGTTGGCCCGCTACCAGGACGCGCTGGCGTCGGCCGACTCGTTGGCGTGGAGCTACGCCGCGCGCCGCAACCCGCCGCTACCAGGCTGCTCGCACCGCAGCTGCGCGAACTGCCTCGAGTACGCGCTCGAATGGCGTGCCCGGATGCTCGCCAGGGCCACGGCTCAGCTCACGTTGCCGCTGTGGGACAGACCGCCGTCTGTCCCACGGTCTGCCCTCAGCGCGGCTCGGGTCGATGACGTGGCAGGTCACGCCGTCCCGGTTGGGGTTAGGACGGAAGAAAGTGTTGCGCCGTAGTGTCGCTGCGAGCCCGCTGCTACCGCCAATCCGGTAGCGCTGTGCTGACACTGCCGCTGCCAGCCGCTCCCAGACGGCACCCGGTCAGTCTTTCGGTCAGTCCCAACCGGCCCCGGCTACCCTCCCTTCGATGCGCCCGAATCGGGTAGGAAGGAGACGAACATGGCACACACCCCGATCGACCTAGACGACCTCGACTTGCAGCCCGACCTCCTCAGGGCCAGCCAGGTCGCGGAGCTGTTCGGCGTCGACCCCAAGACGGTCACCCGATGGGCGAACACTGGCCGGTTGGGGTCGATCCGGACGTTGGGTGCGCACCGCCGTTACCGGGCCGCTGAGGTCCGCGAGCTGCTCACAGAGGGACGGGAGCACGCGACGAGGTAATCTGACACAGAAAGAGAAGTGGCCCCGAGCAGGTGAGCGCCTGCCAGGGGCCGTGACCGCAAGCCGTGAGGGGGCGGCGGACATGAACGAGGATACGCCCGTCGGCCAGCGGATCCGGTATTGGCGGAAGCGCCGGAAGCTCAGCCAAGCGACCCTCGCGGGACTCGTCGGCCGCTCCGTGTCATGGATCGAGAAGGTCGAGCGCGGGGATCGGCTGGTCGAACGCGTACCCGTCATCATCGCGCTGGCTGCGGCGCTCCGGATAGACCCGGCACGCCTTCTCGGCCCCCCATTCGAGCTCAAAGAGAACGGAGCGGCAGGAGAGCCGCCTCGCGGCGTGCCGGCCCTGCGTCGAATACTCCTGGTGCCGGACGCTCTACCGCCGCACCGACACCCCACAACTATCGATCTGCAAGCGCTCAACACGACCCTCGAGCGTGCACGATTAGCGCGATACCACGGCCGCTATACGGAGTTCGGGCTCCTGCTTCCTGACCTCATCGCTGATGCCCGGACCGCGGTGCATCATCCAGACCCGGAGCAGGCTCGCTTCGCGTGGGCGATCTTGGCGGGTGCGTATCAGCTTGCCGCTAAGCTCTGCGCCCGCCTACGTGAGAACGACCTTGCATGGATCGCGGCTGACCGCTCGGCTTCTGCCGCACATCGAGCGGGTGACCCGGCGCTTGTCGGCCAGGCGGTCGCTCGACTAGCCCATGCCGTACTCGTGGCCGGCAACTCGGAAGCGTGCGCAACGGTTGCCGAGCAAGGCGCCCTCGCCCTTGGGAAGGACCTCAATGCACCGTCGCGGATCGCGACCTGGGGACACCTGCAGCTCGTCGGGATGATCGCAGCAGCACGTCTAGATGACGCGGCGACGGAGCGCGCGCTGTTGCGTCGTGCGTGGGATGCGGCTGAACGGCTTCCACAAGGATACGTCGAGCCGTGGACTGCGTTCTGCGGTGGCAACGTGGCTTTTCACGAGATCAGCGCGGCCTATGACTCGGGTGATCCTCTCAAGGCGCTGCGAGTCGCCGAGGACGTGGAGCTTGACTGGCTGCCGTGGCGCCAGCGGCAAGCGCGTACCTTGATCGACGTGGCGCGCAGCCACAACCTCCGCCGTGATGACCCGGCCACGGTCAAAGCCCTGCTGCAGGCTGAGCGAATCTCCGGGGAGGAGCTGCGCTACCACATCACGGTCCGCGAGGTCGTCCGTGTGATGCTACGCCGGGAGCAGCGCTCCCTGACCCCAGGACTGCGGGGGTTAGCGGAGCGTATGGGCGTCGAGTGATCTGCGAACCCGCACAGGTGGTGCG
>JBOGED010000303.1:0-2892 GCA_050743625.1 Egibacteraceae bacterium
CTCGAGCGGGCCCGGCAGCTGCGCCTGGACTACCATCGCAAGCAACCGCTAGAAGGATCGTCATGAGGACTAACCGGATGTTGGGTGAATCCCGGACGATCTGTATCAAAAGCCCAGAAACGCCTCAGGCGGCAGTGTAGCTGGCGGGCAGAAGCAGGGTTTCAGGCCCGTTGGGGCTGACGTGTGTGACGTCGAGGTGGACCTGGACGGTGTGGCGTGTGGTGTGGGCAATGGTGCCTTCCATGCCGTTTCGCACGGTCACGTGACGCCGTCGGGTTGCTGGAGGCGGGCGTCGTTGCGGCCGAGCCGTACCCGGTCCCCGGCAGCCAGGCGAATGCGGTGGCCAGTATCCGGGTTGGTGTAGGTGTGGCCATGCTTGGCCACCGCGCCGGCCCGGATGAGTTTGTGGCGGGCTTGGATGTTGAGGTCGGCGACGACCTTGTTGGTATCGGCGAACATGCGCGCCGACTCACCCAGCTGCACAAGATCGAACCAGTCGTCCACAAGTGCGGCGTGGGCGTCGGCGACCCGGTCGAAGATGTGCACAAGCCCGAGGGCGTCGAGTTGGTTGATGGCGTTATCGGCGTCGCGGTCGCGTACGTGTTCGGCGGCGCCCCGTTGGCGGGGGGTCGGCGAACCGGTGGTTATGTCCCAGGACAACGACGCCAATGCGGAGTTTGAGGGCGGTGAACAGCCCGCCGCTGTCGACTGAGGGGACTTGCCGGTCGTCGCCCACAGGGACGAGTTTGACGTTAGCGGTGTGGGCGGCGTCGACGAGGCGGAGGAAGGTGCGGTGTCACACATGGCGGCCTCGTCGAGCACGATGACCGCATTGCCCGGCAGCCGATATGCCGTGTGCTGAAGGCGGGCGAGCAGCCCGTGGACGGTGTCGACCACGCGGACCCCTGCTTGTTGGCCGAGCACATGGGCGGCCGTCGCGGAGGGAGCGACCCCGATGAGTTGGACGTCCGCGTGCTCCAGGGCTTGGCGGTGGATGCCGACGGCGTGGGATTTGCCGGTGCCGGCCCGGCCTTCGACCAGATCGATGAAGTTGCCGGACGCGCAGAGGTGGCGGACCATGGCCTCCTGGTCGGGGTCGAGGCCGGGGTTGGCGGCGATCGCCTGGTCGACGACGTCGTCGGGCACGACTGCGAGGCCGCGGCCGCGGCCCTGTTCTGCGAGGTGGAGGGCTTCGAGTTCGGCTTCGACGAGTTCGGCGGTGGTGTAGCGGCGTTCGGCTTCGGTGCAGACCTTGCGCACCGGTCGGCCTTGTGGATCGCGGATGGTGAGCAGTTCGCCGCTGTTGCGTTGCGCGGGGGCGAGCAGGTCCAGGACTCGGTCGTCGGCCAGGGTGCGGTCGGCGATGGCGTTGAGCCCCTCGCGGGAGACGCCTTGGTGGCCGAGGAGGCGTTCGGCGGCGACGAGGATGTCACGCCGTCCGAACCCGGAGCTCTTTTCGGTTAGCCCTTCGGGGCCGAGCAGCTGCTCGACGACCTCGTCATCCGACAGCCCGTCCTCCACGGGTGCGCGGTTGTGGAGGTCGAGGGTGATGAGGATGCGTTCGCGGTTGAACCCGTGCTCGAGCGCCTCCTCGAGCCAGCGGTCGTGCAGGCCGGGGTCGCTGTCGGTGTGGTCTTTCTTGGTGCGGGTGGCCAGCATCGCGTACTGGGCGGCGCGAGAGCTGCTCTGTTCCCATTCATCGAGCAGATCCTGGATCTCCCGACGCCGCTTAGACCACACGGCGCAAAGGTCGGCGGGGATTCCGACGATCTCCCACTGACCGCCTCGTTTTTCCCAGCGGATGCCGAGTTGTTGGGTGAGGGCTTTGCGGAGTTCGCCGTCGTAGACCGCGCCAGCGGAGCGGCAGTGCCGGTAGGTCAGCCCGCCGTCGTAGGCGGCGGCGCGTCCGTCGCCGGTTTGGACGATATTGGCCATAACCGTGTGGGTGTGCAGCTGCGGATCCCCGGCACGTGAGGTGCGGTGGCGGAAGCAAGCGGCGATGAACCCCAGCCCTGGTTGGCGGTCGACGCCGTCCGTGCCCAGCCGGGCCACGCAGGCGACGTCCTCGAGGTGGGCCAGCCCTTCGGCGCAGGCGTGTTCGTGAGCGCGCAACACCGCAGTCTGAATGCGGTCGTCGCCGAGGGCGTACAGCGCCGAGACGCTCTTGGGCGCGGAGAACGTCAGGTCGAAGCCGAGCACCACCGTGTTCTGCCGGGCCTTGAGCTTGTCCCCGGTGTCCGGGTGCCGGCAGGCCAGCAGGTCGAGGAACTGTTCGGGTTTGACCTCGCCGGTCAGGCAGAGGTTGTGGGCGCCTTGGCCCGCCCAGATGCCGGTGGCTTCGCCGTGGCCGGCGTAGTAGTCGTGCCGCTCGGTGGCGACGCGTTCGAGGTAGTAGCGGCCGTCGTTCTTGCCCACGATCAGCTTGCCCAGCGACGCCGCCACTAGCAGCCCACCGCCACCGCGTCCCGCGCTTGCTGGCCGGTCGCTGCTGGGTCTGCGCGGCCGTTGCGAGGCCTCGGTTCTGCTGGGTGCCGCTGTGTGCTTGGTGAATGACAGTGTTGTGACCACACCCTTGCATTTCTTCGAAATGCGCTGGCGGCGGCGTTGCTGCGCCGACCGGACCCTCGGTGAGGCGGAGCTTGCAGGGTGCGAGGGGTTCACGGGCGTCGTGGTGGCGGGGGCTGTCCTTGCCCCCTGTGGGTGGTGGGGGGCCGCCGCTGCGGCAAGCCACCCCGCTCCCTCCATACCGTGCCGTGCCTCCGCGGGGACCCCGGCTTGCCTCCGCGTCGTCCCTCCACAGACCGGCTGGGTACGAGGACAGCCCCCGCGCCCCAGCAGCCGAAAAATTGTGGGGATGGGGCAGCCCGCGCGTATCGAGCGGGTTCACTGCCC
>JBOGED010000304.1:0-9208 GCA_050743625.1 Egibacteraceae bacterium
CTTTATGAGCTGGGCTTCTCAGCGCCCGCCGGGCTGGAGAAAGTCGCCGGCGACGGGTACGGCGGCAGCGTCAGCGCGGAGCGCCCAGAGATACTCGACACCGATGTGCTGGTGTGGTTCGCCGAGCCGGGTGATCCCACCATCCAGAACGACCCGCTGTACCGCACCCTCGCGGTCCGCACCGAGGGGCGCGACCTGTTCATCGGGGCGGGGGACCCGCTCGAGATCCCGATCACCGGGTTTATCACGGTCCTCAAGCCTCGTTCCTGCTCGACAGATTGGTCCCCCGGCTCGTCGCGGCTATCGACGGCGACCCCACCACCACCGCAAAGGAGTAGCGATGACCACGACTGTCCTTGATCCCGCCGCCGAGCTGACCCGCCGCCAGGTGTTGACCGGTGCTGGTGTCCTGGGGCTGTTGACCGCGTTCCCGGCCCCCGTGTGGGGCCAGGAGCGGGGCGCGTTCCCGGTCACGATCGAGCACCGGTTCGGCGCCACGACCATCCCGAAGGCCCCTGAGCGAGTGGTCAGCGTCGGGCTCACCGAGCAGGACGCGCTGCTGGCGCTGGGCGTCGCGCCGATCGCCATCACCGACTGGTGGGGGTTTCCCAGCGGGGTGGGGCCCTGGGCCACCGACGAGCTCGGCGGCGCCACGATCGAGGTCCTGAGCACACCGGACGGGTACGATTTCGAGCGGATCGCCGCCCTGCGCCCCGACCTGCTCATCGGGATCCACTACGGGCCGGAGGAGGACGACTACACCACGCTGTCCCAGATCGCTCCTACCGTGGTCGCACCCCGCGAGTTCGCGACCGTGAACACGCCGTGGCAGGAGATGACGCGGTTGATCGGCCGGGCGCTCGGCCGGGAGGACCAAGCGGAGGAGCTTATCGCCGAGGTCGAAGGATTGTTCGCCGACGCGCGGGCGGAGCACCCCGAGTTCGAGGGGGCCACCGCGGTTCCCGCGTGGTACGGGGGCGGGAACTTCGGGTTCTACGGGCCCGAGGAGCTGCGGGGGCGGTTCCTGACCTCGCTGGGGTTCCAGTTCACTCCCAAGGCCGCCGCGCTCGTCGCGCGTGGTGAGCCCCTTCCCACCTTAAGCGAAGAGCGGCTCGAGCTGCTGGACGGGGACGTGATCGTCTGGTTCTCCTACTCCCCCGAGAACCAGAAGGAGATCGAGGACAGCCCCGTCTACCAAGGGCTGGAGGCCGCTCGCGAGGGGCGCGCGCTCTTCGTGGGCAACGGCGACCAAACCGACCTGGCCGCGGCGCTCAGCTTCAGCTCCGTGCTGAGCTTGCCGTTCGCCATCGACGGGCTGGTGCCGCTCCTCGCCGGCGCCCTCGCCACGGCGCCCACGTCATGACTCCAGCCATACCGTGGTATGGTGTGATGCATGGCGACCAGGAAGGTGACGATCACGCTGCCCGAAGAGGTCCTCGGGCGGATCAAGGCGCTGGCGGCTGAGCAGGGTCTGCCACTGTCGACCTATCTGACGAGGGTGGCCGCACACCACGCCCGGGTGCAGGACGGGCTCGTGGGGTTGCGGGAGTGGGAAGCCGAGGAAGGGTCGCTCACTGTCGAAGAGCGAGCGCGGGCCCGTGAGGAGATCGCCCGCGCCGACGCGATCATCGCCCGGTCCCGGAGAGCCTCCGCGTGACGATCGCCGAGCGCGGGCCGGTGGTCTACGACACCGGAGCGCTGGTGGCCGCCGACCGCGGGACGCGCTCGATGTTCGCGCTGCACGGTGGCCTTCTCGACGAGGCCCGGCAGATCATCGTGCCCGCCCCCGTCCTGACCCAGGCGTGGCGGGACGGCGCTCGGCAGGTGCGCCTGGTGCGGCTGCTGCGCGGGTGCCTGGTCGCACCAACGTCCGAGAGGATGGCGAAGGCCGCCGGGGAGTTGCTCGGCAGGGCAGGAGCGGCGGACGCCGTGGACGCCATCGTGGTCAGTACCGCCCTCCGGTATGAGGCTCGGGTCGTGACCAGCGATCCCGACGACTTGGAGCGGCTCGTGCGGGCGTCGGGCGCCGGCGTGCCGATCCCGCTGATCGTGGTCTGACGTGGTCCTGGCGGACCGGGGCCGTGGAGATCCGCTTCACACGCCAGCTCACCCGCATCCCCGACCTGCTCGTCATCCGCGGCGAGGACCCCTGCCGGCATTGGTTCTCCCCGGCCGAGGTGACTGTGGCCAGCGAGATCGAGTCACCCGGCAGCCACGTCGAGGACCGGACCACCAAGCCCGCGCTGTACTCACGGTTCGGCATTCCCCACTATTGCCGCGTCCAGTGGTCGCCGTTGCAAATCGCCGTGTACCGGCTTGGCGAAGACGACACCTATTCGATGGCCGCACCCAACGAGCGGTTGAAGGTCGACGTGCCGTTCCCGATCGATCTGGCGCTTGCCGACCTCCTCATCCTGCACAGTACGGCGAAGTACTCCTCAAGGACCCGCGCACCGCCCGGTTTGCCCGATTTTCATCCCTTCGGGGTGGCGGCGCTCGGCCGGGCGGAGCGGGCAGACCCGGAGCGGCGCGCTGAGCCTCCTGACCTGTTGACCAGCGCGGATGGCGCGGTTTAAAGTGAAGCTAACCTAGTTGCGCGGGCGCGGGCTCGCGGAAGGCGGCGGCGGGCTCGGTGGCGCGGGCGTCTGTGCGGTCTCGCGGGTCGTCGCGAATGACCGGAAGGAACGCTCATGTCCACGACCCTGCTCGACCCGCACCCGATCACTGACGAGGTGACGCGGCGCGGGTTGCTAACCGGCGCGGCGGCGTTGGGGATACTGACCGTGCTGCCGGCCCGGGGGTGGGGCCAGGACGCCGCGGATGCCGGTCCTTGGGAGTTCACCGACGACCGGGGAGTGACGATCACGCTGGACCAGCGGCCCCAGAGGGTGGTGGCGTTCGTGTCCGCGGCGGCGGCGCTATCGGACTTCGGCGTGCGGCCGATCGCCATCTTTGGCCCGTCGAGGCGAGAGGACGGCTCCCGCGCGGACCACCAGGTGGGCAACCTCGACCTGGGCGAGCTCACCTCGGTGGGCAACACCTACGGCGAGTTCAACGTCGAGCAGTACGCCGCGTTACGGCCTGATCTGCTGGTCAGCCTGATGTACACGCCTGAGCCTCCGCTGTGGTACGTGCCTGAGGAGTCGGCCGCGGAGATCGAGCGGGTGGCGCCCACGGTCGGCATCGAGATCAGCGGCACGATCACGACGGTGGACAAGACGATTGGGCGGTTCGCCGAGCTGGCGTTGGCGCTCGGGGCCGACCCGGAGGGCCCAGGTTTCACTGGTGCCAAGGCCCGCTTCGACGCCGCCAGCCAGGATCTCGCGGCGATCGCGAGGGACAAGCCCGGGCTCAAGGTGATGGCCGCCAGCGGGTACACCGAGGGGCTCTACGTCGCCAAGCCCGGCGAGGCCAACGACCTGCGCTACTTCGCCGAGCTGGGCCTGGACATCGTCGCCCCCCGCGGCGAGGGGGACTTCTGGGAGGCCCTGAGCTGGGAGCAGACCGACCGCTACCCCGCCGACGTGATCCTGCACGACGCACGGTTCCAGGCCTTCACCCTCGAGCATATGGCCGAGGAGTTCCCCACGTGGAGCCAGCTGCCGGCGGTCCAGGCCGGCCAGATCATCCCCTGGCGCTTCGAGGCGCCGTACAGCTACGCATCCTTCGCCTCGGTCATCGAGGAGATCAACGCGGCGTTGAAGAGCTTCGACGAGGGACTTGTGGGGTGAGGCCGATGACTCTAAGGCCAATCGCGTTGGCGATCGCGGTCATGCTCGTGGCGACGGCGGGCGTGTCACCAGCGGCGTCGGCGGCGTCGGCCGCCGAGGCGGCGTTCCCGGTCACGATCGAGCATAAGTTCGGCAGCACGACGATCACCGAGGAGCCCCAGCGGGTGCTGTCGCTCGGCTACAGCGACCAGGACCCCATCCTGGCGCTCGGCGTGGTGCCGATCGCGGTGCGGTATTGGTACGGCGACGAGTCCGACGCCGTGTTCCCGTGGGCGCGGGACGCGCTGGGTGACGACACCTCTCCTGAGGTGTTGAACATGCCCGAGGTGAACTTCGAGAGGATCGCCGCCCTCCAACCCGACGTGATCATCGCCACCTACGCCGGCATCACCGCCGACGAGTACGACACGCTGTCCCAAATCGCTCCCACAGTCGCCCAGTCGGGCGAGTACATCGATTACGGCATGCCCTGGCAGGAGGTAACCGTGGCGATCGGCCGCGCCCTCGGCCGGGTGGAGCGGGCCGAGGAGCTGGTCGCCGAGGTCGAGGCACAGTTCGCCGCCGCCCGTGACGAGCATCCCGAGTTCGCCGGTCTGACCCTGGCCGCCGTGGGCGGGGAGTTCGAGGGCCGGTACGGCTTCTTCGCCTCGGCCGATCCGCGGGCGCGGATCTTCTCATCTCTAGGCTTCCAGCTGCCTGAGGAGTTCGACGAGATCGCCGGTGAGCAGTTCTACGGCGACATCAGCGCCGAGCAGCTGGAGCTGTTCGACCGCGACGTCGTGGTCTTCCAGCAGATCCAGTTCTTGGAGAACGGCCTCGCCGGGCTCAAGGCAGACCCGTTCGTCCAACAGCTCGACGCCGTCCGGGAGGGGCGGGTGATCTACGTCGACCAGGAGCTCGACGACGCGCTGGCGTTCAACAGCGTCTTGAGCCTGCCGTTCGCGCTGGAGGGGCTGGTGCCGCTGCTCGCCGCCGCCGCCGACGGCGACCCCGCCGTCGTGCCGTCATGACCCGAAGGGAGCACCGATGAGACCGACCGTATTCACCCCCGTGGACGAGCTGACCCGCCGCCGCCTGCTGACCGGCGCCGGCGCCGCTGGTCTGCTGATCGCCGCGGGCCGCGGTGTCGGGCCCGCGGCCGGCGCCGAGCCGGAGGACGGCGCCTTCCCCGTCACGATCGAGCACCAGTATGGCGGCACCGAGATCCGCGAGGAGCCGCGGCGGGTCGTCAGCGTCGGGCTCACCGAGCAGGACGCGATCCTGGCGCTAGGCGTCAAGCCGGTCGCGGTGACCGAATGGTTCGGCGAGCAGCCGTATGCCACCTGGCCGTGGGCGACCGACGAGCTGGGCGGCGCCGAGCCAGCGGTCCTGCGGGGAGACCTCAACTTCGAGCGGGTCGCCGGGCTGCGCCCGGACCTGATCCTCGCGATCTACTCCGCCATTACCGAGGACGACTACCACACGCTGTCCCAGATCGCCCCCACCGTCGCGCCGCCGGCCGGGTACGCCGACTATCTCGGCCCCCCTTGGCAAGAGGCGACACGCGTCATCGGCCGCGCGCTCGGTCAACCCGCGCGAGCCGAGCAGCTGGTCGCCGAGGTCGAGTCGCTCATCGCGCACGCGCGCGAGGAGCACCCGGAGTTCGAGGGCGCGGCGGTGGTGTTCGCGGTCAACGGCGGCGACGGCTCCTACTACCTCCATGGCCAGGAATCCGCTCCCGTGCGGGCCATGCGCGCGTTGGGCTTCCGGCTGCCCACCCAGATCCCCAAGCCAGCTGCGAACGAGCCGTACACGCAGATCAGCGGCGAGCAGATCGACCTGCTCGATCTCGCCGACGTGCTGGTGTGGGTCCTGAACTCAGGAGCCGAGCGTGAGGGCTTCGCGAACGACCCGCTCTACCAGGGACTTGACGTCGTGAAGGAGGGGCGTGACATCTTCCTCGCGATCCCCGAGCCGCTGGCCGGTGCCACTGGGTTCAACAGCGTGCTCAGCATCCCGTTCCTGCTCGACGGCCTCGTGCCGATGTTGGCCGCGGCCGTCGACGGCGACCCCGCCACGGAGGTGATCTCATGACAACGACCCTGCTGCTCGACCCCGTCGATGAGCTGACCCGCCGGGAGCTCCTGGTCGGCGGGCTGTCCCTGGCAGCGCTGCTCGCCGCCCGCGGGGCCCAGCCCGCGGCCGGCGCCGAGCCGGAGGGCGGCGCGTTCCCCGTCACGATCGAGCACAAGTTCGGCAGTACCGAGGTTCCCCAGGAGCCAAAGCGGGTGGTGGCGTTGGGGTGGATCGACTCTGACGCGCTGGTGGCGTTGGGGGTGGTCCCGGTGGCGACCAGCAAGAAGCTCGGCGAGCGGCCCGGCGCCATCTTCCCGTGGTACCAAGACGAGCTGGGCGACGCTCCCCTGCCGGAGGTGCTGGACGTCTATACCGACGGCATCCCGTTCGAGCGGATCGCCGCGTTGCGCCCGGACCTGGTCCTGGCGCTCTACTCGGCCACCGAGCGGGCCGACTACGACAAGCTGGCCCGGATCGCCCCGACCGTCGCCCAGCCCAAGGACCACGTCGACTACGGTGCGCCGTGGCAGCTGATGACCCGCGTCGTCGGGCGAGCCGTGGGCAAACCCGAGCGGGCCGAGCGGCTGGTGGCCGGCGTCGAGGCCCAGTTCGCCAAGACGCGGGCCGCCCATCCCGAGTTCGCCGGGGCCTCGGCGGTCGTGGCCTACGACAACGGCGATGGCACCTACTCGTACTGGCCGCCGCCCGACCATGTGGGCCAGTTCCTGGCCGACCTTGGGTTCGAGGCGCCCGCCGAGCTTGCTGAGCTGGCTGGCGGCAGTAACCTCGGCCAGCTCAGCGGGGAGCGGGTGGACCTGCTCGCCGACCTGGATGCGCTGGTGTGGAACTTCTACACGCCTGAGGATCGTCCCGCGCTGGAGGAAAACCCGATCTACCCGCGGCTCGACGTGGCGCGGGAGGGGCGCGCCATCCTCGTGGGGCCTGAGGACGTTATCAGCGAGGCGATCGGGCACAACAGCGCTCTGAGCCTGCCCCTGGTCCTCGAAGCGCTGGTCCCCAGGCTCGCCGCGGCCGTCGACGGCGACCCCACCACCGAGGTGACCCCATGACCGCGACCCTGCTGCTCGACCCCGTCGACGAGCTGACCCGCCGGGAGCTCCTGGTCAGCGGGCTGTCCCTGGCAGCGCTGTTCGCCGCCTCTAAGACCCGGCCGGCGGCCGGCGCCGAGCCGGAGGGCGGCGCGGTCCCCGTCACGATCGAGCACAAGTTCGGCGCCACCGAGATCCCCGCCGAGCCCAGGCGGGTGGTGGCCGTGGGGGGCAGCGACCTGGACGCGCTGCTGGCGTTGGGCGTGGTCCCTGTGGCGACCAGCAGGTTCGCCGAGGAGCACCTCGACGCCATCTTCTCGTGGGCCAAAGACGAGGTGGGTGACGCCGCCCTGCCGGAGGTGCTGGACATTTACACCGACGGCGTCCCGTTCGAGCGGGTCGCCGCGCTGGGCCCGGACCTGATCCTGGCGGTCTACTCGGCCATCGAGCAGGGCGACTACGACCGGCTGTCCCGGATCGCGCCGACCGTGGCCCAGCCGAAAGGGTTCGTCGACTACGGTGCGTCGTGGCAGCTGATGACCCGCACGATCGGGCGGGCGGTGGGCCATCCTGAGCGGGCCGGCCAGCTGGTCGCCGACGTCGAGGCGCAGCTCGCTCAGGTGAGGGCCGCTCATCCCGAGTTCGCTGGGGCCTCGGGGGTCATGGCCTTGGACGGCGGGGATGGCACCTACTTCTACTGGCCGCCGCCCGACCAGGTCGGCCGGTTCCTGGCCGACCTGGGGTTCGAGGTGCCCGCCGAGCTCGCCGAGCTGCCCGAGGGCACGACCCGTGGCCAGATCAGCGCCGAGCGGGTGGACCTGCTCGACGTCGACGTGCTGGTCTGGTGGTACGTCGACGGCGAGAGCGGGCGCGGCCAGATCCGGGCCAACCCGCTGTACTCCGGCCTCGACGTCGCCACGCAGGGCCGCGACGTCTTCCTGTACGGCACCGACCTCCTCAACGAGGCGATCGGCTACCCGACCGTGCTCAGCATCCCGTTCCTGCTCGACCGCCTCGTGCCGATGCTGGCCGCGGCCGTCGACGGCGACCCCGCCACAGAGGTGACCCCATGACAACGACCCTGCTGCGAGAGCCGGTCGACGAGCTGACCCGCCGGCGGTTGCTGACCGGTGGCGCCGCCGCCGGTCTGTTGATCGCCGCGGAGGGCGGCGTCGTCGTCGGGCCCGCGGCCGGCGCCGAGCCGGAGGGCGGCGCGTTCCCCGTCACGATCGAGCACAAGTACGGCCGCACCGAGATCCCGGCGGAGCCGAAGCGGGTAGTGGTCGTCGGGGAGATCGAGCAGGACACCTTGCTCGCCTTGGGGATCGTTCCGCTGGCCGCCACCGAGTGGTTAGGGGATCCTCCACCCCCCGGCGCCATCCAGCCATGGGCGCAGGACAATCTCGGCGACGCCCCGGTGCCGGAGGTGCTGGACGTGTTCACCGCTGGTCCCCAGTTCGAGCGGATCGCCGCGCTGCGCCCCGACCTCATCTTGGCCGTCTTCTCGTTCATTGAGCGGAGCGACTATGACCGGCTGGCCCAGATCGCCCCGACCGTGGCCCAGCCCGAAGGGTTTCTCAACTACGGCGCGCCGTGGCAGCTGATGACCCGCACCGTCGGGCGGGCGGTGGGCCAGCCCGAGCGGGCCGAGCATCTGGTGGCCGACGTCGAGGCTCGCTTCGCCGAGGCCCGTGCCGCCCATCCCGAGTTCGCCAGGGCCACCGCGCTCGTGGTGGCACCCGCCGGGGACGGCAACTACTACGCCTGGCCCCCGCCCGACACGGCTGGCAAGTTTCTCGCCGACCTGGGGTTTCTGGCGCCCGCCGGAGTCGCCGAGCTGGCCCCGGAGAGCGGTGGCACCCTCGTCCAGGTCAGCGGTGAGCGAGTGGATCTGTTCGACGCCGACGTGCTGATCTGGCTAGTGGAAAACGCTAGCCAAAGTGACGAGATCCGGGCCAACCCGCTGTACGCGGGCCTCGATGTCGCCACTCAGGGTAGGGACATCTTCGTCTTCGGCGAGACCGAAGTCCTTACCAACGCGATGTTCTTCTCGACCGTGCTCAGCCTGCCGTTCGCGATCGACGGGCTCGTGCCGATGCTGGCGACCGCTGTCGACGGCGACCCGACCACCACAACCGGTCTCTGAGTCTCGGAGCGTGCACATGACGACCACCACCACTCGCCCGATGCCGCTGGTCGATGACCTCACCAGGCGCGGGTTCCTCACCTCCCTGACGGCCGCGACGCTGCTGGGCGCGTGCGGCCCCACCGCCACCGGCACGGACCAGGCCGCCGACAGGGCGTGGAGCTTCACCGACGACCGCGGCGTCTCGGTGACCCTGCCAACCCGGCCGGGCCG
Source organism: Egibacteraceae bacterium (assembly GCA_050743625.1). Classification (GTDB taxonomy): domain Bacteria; phylum Actinomycetota; class Nitriliruptoria; order Euzebyales; family Egibacteraceae; genus JBOGED01. The sequence goes on from JBOGED010000304.1 coordinate 9,195, forward strand.
GATCGCCGCCTTCG
>JBOGED010000305.1:0-7145 GCA_050743625.1 Egibacteraceae bacterium
GGGTGTCGCTCCGCTCAGCCTGGGTCTCCTTACCGAGGATGAGGCGGTCGCGCTGTTGGCTCGGCTGAGTGGGCGCCGGCGGGTGGATGCCGAACCGGCCGAAGCGGTGATGGTGGCCCGTCACTGCGGGCTGTTGCCGCTGGCCGTCCGCATCGCTGGGGCGAGGCTGCGAGCCCGGCCGAGCTGGCCGATCGCCGCGCTGGCCCGCCGCCTGGCCGATGAGCGCGACCGCCTGTGGCAGCTGCGGGCCGGAGAGCTTGCGGTGCGAGCGAGCTTCCAGCTGAGCTACCGCAATCTGGATGCGGCCGAGGCGCGGACGTTTCGCCTGCTTGGGCTTCTGGAGGGTCCCGACGCGACGCCTGAGGTCGCCGCGGCGCTGACCGAGGCCACGGTCTCAGACGCCGAGGCGGTTCTCGAGCGGCTGGTGGATGCCCAGCTTTTGGAGACACCGTCTGTAGATCGGTACCGCTTCCACGACCTTCTCCGACTGTTCGCCCGGGAGCGAGCGGAGGCCGAAGAGGATGAGTGCGGCCGGGACGCCGCGCTCGCGCGGGCGCTTGGCTGGTACCTGGCCACCGCGGAGCAAGCCAACGAGCTGCTCAAGCCCATCCCTCTGCGTACCAGCGATCAGCGGGGAGGCGGCCGACTCTTCGCTGACCAGCGGGCCGCCCTCGACTGGCTCGAGACCGAGCGTGCCAACCTGGTGGCCGCGGTCAAGCAGGCCGCGGCACAGGCGCCGACGCCCGTCGCCTCAGTCGCCTGGCGGCTCAGCGAGACCTTGATCCGGTTCTTCTACCTGCGCAGGCACATGTCGGACTGGCAAGAGGTCTCCGAGGTCGCGCTGCGGGTCGCTCAACGGAGCGGGGACCGGCCCGCTCAGGCGGGACCGCGCAATAGCCTCGGCGTGATCCGCTTCGAGCAACGCCGCTTCGACGAGGCGGTCGCCTCTTACGAGGAAAGCCTGGCGATCTATCGCGAGGGCGGCAATCGCGCCCGTGAACGGATGGTCCTCAACAACCTCGGCAGCGTCCACTGGGAGCAGCGCCAGTTCGACAAGGCAATCAGCCTCTTCCAGCGCAGCCTGGCCATCTCGCAGGAGCTTGGTGACCGGTCCGGCGAAGGACAGGTGCTCAACAACCTCGGAAGCGTCCACCGGGAGCAGCAGCACTTCAAGATGGCGATCGGATGTCTGCGGCGCAGCTTGGAGATCTCGCGGGAGGTCGGTGACCGTCCCAACGAGGGCAGGGCACTCAACAACATCGGTGACGTCTACCGAGACCAGCAGCGGTTCGAGCGCGCGATCACCAGCTACGAGCATGCCCTCGAGATCTTCCGAGAGCTGGGCGCCCGCCACTCGGAGGGCTTGGTCCTTTGGGCGCTCGGCCTGGCGGTCGAGGCCTCCCGCGGCGCGGCCTCCGCCCAGCCGTACTGGGCAGAGGCGCTCCGTATTCTCACCAGCCTTACCGCTCCGCAGGCAGCGCAGGTCCGGGAGTTATTGGAAGCCTCCTACAAGGCGACCAACAGCTCGGCATAGAGACGTGCGGACGTCTGGCGGCGCGCGGTCCGGGCTTCCTTCCTCGGAGTGTGTTACACGCCAACCTCATGGCTGGGCATGGGATAAGACCCCGCAGAGGCGGGAGCGGCCGGCGCCGTGACGGTCCACTTCTTCGGTCGACGAAGCATGGTGGTCTCCTTCTGGCGTTGATCTTCAAGGTACGGCCCGACCCGCGCTGCCCTTGGCCCCGGCTTCGCGCACCCTGCCGCCCTTACCGTCGCGCCCCAAGGTCCCGTCTCACCTTCCGGCTCCGGAACCCCCTTCCAAGGAGCACGTAGGCTTTTTATAGGCTCAAGGTCGTTGTCCAGCACCTTGTGGGCGTGCTGAACAAACAAAGCCTGGACATCAGAAGCATGCCAAAACGTGATGACTCGGTCATAGCTAGAGGGACGGTTATTGACAATAATAGTTGTCAGTGCTTTCATGTCGCGCGCACCCCGATGCACCCTCAAGAAGGAACTCCCATGAGCATCCCTGAGTACGAGCATCCCACCGCTCGCGTTGTCCGTGTCGAGATGGAGGTTCCGGGCACCCCCGAGGAGGTATGGCGCGCGATCGCCACTGGGCCCGGGATCGCCACCTGGTTCGTCCCGGCCGAGGTCGACGAGCACGAGGGTGGCACGATCGTCACCCACCACGGCCCGTGGGGTGACTCGGTTGGCACAGTGACGGCGTGGGAGCCGCCCCACCGGTTCGCCTACGAGGAACGTGACTACACCGACAAGCTCGGAGCTCCCCCGTGGGCGACCGAGATCCTGGTCGAGGCCCGCAGCGGTACCTGCGTCGTGCGGCTGATCAGCGGGTTCTTTCGCGACAGCGAGGGCTGGGAGGACCAGCTCGAAGGTACCGACCAGGGTTGGCGCCAGGGCATGACCAACCTGCGGCTCTACCTTACACACTTCGCCGGTCAACCCGCCGCCAACCTGTTCGCCGTCGGCCAGGTGCCCGGCGAGCGATCTGAGGTGTCGGCCGCGCTCCTCGGGGCGCTGGGCCTGAACGGCGTGGCTCCTGGCGATCACCTCCGCGCGTCAGGAGACGCCCCGGCATTGGAGGGGATCGCCGAGGAGGCCAAAGAGCACGGCGTCCTGGTGCGGACGATTCAGCCATCACCGGGGCTGTTCGAGCTGTCCGCCCAATCCTACGGCGGCGTCATAGTGGTGGTGCGCGGCTACCTCTACGGCGAGGGCGGGGCAGATGTAGCCGAGCGTGAGGAAGCGCGCTGGCAGGCCTGGTTGGAGAAGCGCTTCCCGGAACTCAGCGCGCCGGGTTGAGTCCGTCCACGGCGCGACTGGAGCTACCGCTCGCAGGACTCACATGGCTTGATACAGGCCCGGAGCACGCCCGACACCCTGGTGGGTGGGGTCAGCGCCAAGCTGTTGAAGCTTCCCGCCATCCACCTGCTGCTGCACGATCTTACGTACCGTGGCCATGGTGGCGCCACTACGCGCGGCGAGTTGCTGGATCGTGAAGGTGCCGATGGTGGGCATGACCGCGAGTACTTGCTCGGCGGTCACTCGTTTGGGGGCAGGCTTGCGGTCCACCCTCGCGCCGCGAGCCTTCGGCATGGCAAAGCCGGCGCGGCGCAGCACGGTCGGGCTCACTCCCTCGACGAGGAACACTTTGGGAGAGATGCCCCGCTCATCAGCCCAGGCTCGGGCATGGGTGATGAACTCGGCCTCGAGGACCTGCAGCGAGGGAGGCTCCTGGGCGTTGAAAAGCTCCTGGCGCAACGCCAACCGCTCCAGTGGGTCCGCGGACTCCTCAAGCTTGGCGCTCAAGTCCGCGATCGCCTGGCTGTTCACGAGCGCGTTTGGGTCCTGCAGGGCGGTGAGGTAGATAGACACAGCGGTCTGGGCGGTGCTGGTCACGGCGTCTCGCTTTCACGACGTTACGGCTCGCGGTGGGAAATAGGGAACGCTCTACCGGGCCGGGATCTTGGATCAACAAACCGGTTAACCATCATACAGCGGTAGCGAGCAAAGGCCAAAGCAGTCCCGGTGGCTCCTGATACTCTCACCGCTCACGCGAGAACAAAAAGAAATGCGTGCGGCTCTCTTGAAGGGGCGTCGCGCCGCTGGCTTCCGTGTCACTGAGCCTTCGGCCAGCCGGCCATTTCCTGCACTGTGCAGGGTTATGCCGGTATTCCGGCCTAACTCTGCACAGTAGCGCCCATTCCCGCGACGTCACTCCAGAAGAGCCGCACCCAAAAGAAATTGAAGACCAACCGCACAGGGATCAACGAGAATAACCGGTCAGAAGCGGCTGTCTTTAGTCAACTGTGATGGACGCGGTGCGGTAGCCAGCCCGCTCTTCCTGCACTCTGCAGTACGGCAGTGATAGGTCAGCGGTTGCGCTCGTTGCGGACGAACAGCGCCGTGCCGGCGACCAGGAACACCGCGAACAGGATACCTATCACAAGCGCGTCGACGAAAAGGCCGTCGACTACCACCTTCGGCCGATCCGGGTTGCCGGCGTAGAAGACGGCGCGGGCCAGGTCGACGGCGTACCGCAAGGGCATCAACCGCGAGAGCGCGTCGAGGAGCGGCGGCAGCGTGTCGATGGGGTTGAAGATTCCGGCCAGCAGGAACTGTGGCAAGAATACGAAGTTACCGACCTGCTCGGCGAACCGGCGGCTGCGGACCGCAGAGAGCATCAGCAATCCGAAGGACCCGCCGAACAGACATACCGCCGAGCTCACAATCAATAAGGGCACGACCAATGACCAGGACAGCCGCACTCCGACGACGAGCCCGAGCACCGCGAGTCCCACACCCTGGGCGAGCGAGACGAGCGACTCGCCGGCGATCTTGCCGAGCACGATGGAATAGCGGGACACGGGCGCGACGAACAGCTCCTGGCTGAAGTCGGTGTCACGGTCCTCCAGCAGCGAGATGAGGCCGAGAGCGGCGGACTGGAACAGCGTCTGTGCGAACACGCCGGTGAAGATGAACGTGACGTAGTCAAAGCCGAGCGCGTCACCAAAGCCGGCGAAGCTGCCACCCAAGATGACGACGAGGAAGAACGGGAACACGAAGGTCGAGATGATGCGCGGCCGATCGGAGAGGAACTTCGTGACGTCCCGCTGCGCGATGGCCAGAACCGGGCCGACGCCTGTTCCGGCCGCCCTCGGCTCAGCCATCGGAGTCACCCGGCCCGGCGCGCGCGACGATGTCAAGGTAGGCCTCCTCAAGCGTCGGCACGTGCGTGCGGACCACCGTGAGCGGCGTTTCGACAGCCCGCAACAACCGCTGCACCTCGCCGTCACCCGCGAGAATCCGGAACGGCTTCCCCTCGTCGAAACGGACGCCCCGCGCCCGCAGCTCCGCGCGCAAGCAGTCACGATCCTCTGCGTCGAGATACAGCAGCTGCCGGCCGACGAGCCGTTGGGTCAGCTCGATCGGGGTCCCCGCGGATACGACACGACCGCCAGCAATGACGCAGACCTGGTCGGCGCGCTCGGCCTCCTCCAGGTAGTGGGTGGTGAGGAACACGGTCGTGCCGCTGTCGGCCTGGACGCGGCGCAGGTACTCCCACAGATCACGGCGGCTTGCCGCGTCGAGCCCGGCGGTCGGCTCATCAAGGAAGAGCACCTCCGGCCGGTGCAGAAGGCTCCGCAGGATCTCCAGCTTGCGCTTCATCCCCCCGGATAGCGTGCGGACCGGGCGGAAGATATCCCCCTCGATCCCGAGGAGGCCGGCGAGCTCCCCGACCGCCGCACGGTAGGAGTGCGGCATGGTCTTGTACGACGGTCGGTAGGGGAACAACCCGTAGAGGATGGCGTGCAGCCGGATGTTCTGCTCCCCGGTGAGGTTCACGTCCAGGCTGGGATGCTGAAAGAGAATCCCGACGCGGCGACGGACCGCCGCCGCGTCGCGGACGACATCGTGGCCGGCCACCCGGACTAACCCGGAGGTCGGCAAGAGGGTTGTGGTGAGCACCGAGATCGTCGTGGTCTTGCCCGCGCCGTTCGGGCCGAGCAACGCGAAGAACTCGCCGCGCCGCACGTCGAACGACACACCGTCCACGGCCTTCGTCGCCGAGCGCCGGTAGCGCTTCGCGAGTTCGTTGACCTCGACAACCCGCCCTACCACCCGCCTCACGCTAGCAGCCGAGCGGCCAGCGGCACGGCGGCGATGATGGAGTCCATGACGAGGATCGAAGAGACGCGACTGCCAGGCGTAGGGATCCGCTATGAGTTCACGACTCGTACGGGGCGGCGCGTCGGCGTGCTCGCGCACCGGTCCGGGCATCGTGAGCTGCTCATCTACGATGACCGTGACCCGGACGCCTGCCGTGAGACCGTTCGGCTCGACGAGCACGACAGCCACACCCTCGCCGAGCTGCTCGGCGCCTCGGAGGTCAGCGCGCATCTCACCGAGCTGGCCCAGTCGGTGGAGGGCCTCATGATCGACTGGCTGCCCGTCAGTCCCCGGTCGGCATGGGTGGGATCGACGATCGGGGACACTCACCTCCGCCGCCGCACGGGCGTGTCGGTAGTCGCGGTGATCCGCGGCGAGCAGACCGTGCCCTCACCAGGCGCGGACTTTCGGTTGGCGGCGAGGGACACGGCGGTGGTCGTCGGTACCTCGGAGGGCATCCAGCGAGCGTTCGACCTGCTGCAGGGATCGTGATGGCCGCAGCCACGGCCGGCGGCGCCGAGGTCACGCTGCTGTTCGTCGAGCTGGGCGCCGTCGTGGTCGGAATGGCCCTGATCGCGCGCCTCGCGTCGTGGACGAGGTTCTCGCCGATCCCGCTCTACCTGCTCGCCGGGCTCGCGTTCGGCGACGGCGGGCTCCTACCGCTGAGACTGAGCGAGCAGTTCGTGGAGGTCGGCGCCGAGATCGGCGTCCTGTTGCTCCTGTTCATGCTCGGCCTCGAGTACACCGCGGAGGAGCTGGCGAGCAGCCTGCGCGGCAGCTTTCCCGCGGGAGTGGTGGACGCGGCGCTGAACTTCGTCCCAGGTCTCTTGGCGGGGTTCCTGCTCGGCTTCCAGCCGCTGGCGGCCGTGCTGCTGGGCGGCGTCACGTATGTCACGTCGTCGGGGATCGCCGCCAAGACGCTGGCCGACCTGGGCCGGCTCGGCAACCATGAGACCCCCGCCGTCCTGTCGATCTTGGTCATGGAGGACCTGGCGATGGCCGTCTACCTTCCCATCGTCGCCGTGCTGCTCGTCGGCAGCGGCGCCGTCGAGGGACTGGTCGCCGTCACCGTGGCGGTGGTCGCGGTCGCCGTCGTCCTCACCGTCGCGCTCCGTTTCGGCGAGCCGGTCAGCCGGGCGATCCACTCACACGACGACGAGGTGGTGCTGCTCACCACCTTCGGCCTCGTGCTGCTGGTCGCCGGGATCGCCCAGCGGCTGCAGGTGTCCAGCGCGGTGGGAGCCTTCCTGGTCGGCATCGCGCTGTCAGGGCCGGTCGCCGAGAGGGCACGCACGCTGCTCGAGCCACTGCGAGACCTGTTCGCCGCGGTCTTCTTCCTGCTCTTCGGGCTTCAGGTCGATCCGGCGTCGATCCCACCGGTGGCCGCCGCCGCGCTGGCCCTCGGCCTCGTCACCACGGCCACCAAGCTCGCGACCGGCTGGTGGGCGGCC
>JBOGED010000306.1:0-10011 GCA_050743625.1 Egibacteraceae bacterium
AGCCGGCACTGGCCGCGGCGGCGCCGAGCGCCACCGCCCTGTGGGGGCCGGGTGCGGGGGAGGCGGCCGCCAGCCCGTCCATGCGCGGGTCGGGCCACGTGATCCGGGCGACGCGGAGCATCTGCCCGCCCAGCTTGCGTGACACGAGGCGCAGGGCGGGTGAGGCGATCCGCGCGGAGGCCTCGGCGTCCAGCTCCTCCCACGAGCCGTCGCACCGGAGGACCGTCGCGGCCACCAGGGCGGCCTCGGTCAGCCCGGCCGTGGCCAGGCGCCCGCGGGCGAACGCGGCGAGCGAGTCGAGGTCGTGGACCCACCCCCGCGCGACCGCGGCCTCGACGCCGCCCGAGTGGGCGTGGCCGCCCCACGGCAGCCGGCCGTCGGCGAGCATCAGCGCGGCGGGCGGGATCATCGGAACGATCAGAACAAGAAGTAGCGCTGCGCCATCGGCAGCTCGGCAGCCGGGGCGGCGACGATCGGATCACCGTCGACGAAGACCGCGAAGGTGTCCGGGTCGACCCTGATCTCCGGGGTCGCGTCGTTGAGCGGCAGGTCGGCCTTGCCCAGGCGCCTCACGCCGGCGACCGGCAGCAGGGGGCGGCGGACCTCGACCCTGCTGGCCAACCCCTCCTCCAGCGCCACGGGCGCGACCCACGCGACGCTGAGTGCCGGCGCGACCGAGGCGCCGAACATCGGCCGGGGAAGGACCGGTTGCGGTGTGGGGATCGACGCGTTCGCGTCGCCCATCGCCGCCCACGCCACCATCCCTCCCTTGAGCACCGCGTGCGGGCGCACGCCGAAGAACGGTGGGTCCCACAGGACGAGATCGGCGAGCTTGCCGACCTCGACGGAGCCGACCTCGCGGTCCAGGCCGTGGGTGATCGCGGGGCAGATCGTGTACTTCGCGACGTAGCGGCGGGCCCGCAGGTTGTCGCACGAGCCGTCGCCCGGCAGCGACCCGCGGCGGCGCTTCATCGCATGGGCGGTCTGCCACGTCCGGAGCACGACCTCGCCGATGCGGCCCATCGCCTGCGAGTCCGACCCGATCATCGAGATCGCGCCCAGATCGTGGAGCACGTCCTCGGCGGCGATCGTCGACGCGCGGATGCGGCTCTCGGCGAACGCGAGATCCTCGGGAACCGCGGGGTTCAGGTGGTGGCAGACCATGAGCATGTCGAGATGCTCGTCGATCGTGTTGACGGTGTGCGGGCGGGTCGGGTTCGTCGACGAGGGGAGCACGTTCGGCTGCGCGGCGACCGTGATGATGTCGGGCGCGTGCCCGCCGCCGGCACCCTCGGTGTGGTAGGTGTGGATGCTCCTACCCGCGATGGCCGCGAGCGTGCTGTCGACGTAGCCGGCCTCGTTCAGCGTGTCGGTGTGGATCGCGACCTGCACGCCCGAGGCATCGGCGACCCTCAGGCAGGCGTCGATCGCCGCCGGGGTCGTGCCCCAGTCCTCGTGGAGCTTGAACCCGGCTGCGCCGCCACGCAGCTGCTCCCACAGCGCCTCGGCGGAGGTGGTGTTGCCCTTGCCGAGCAGCGCGATGTTGACCGGCCAGCCGTCCAGGGCCTCGAGCATGCGCGCGAGGTACCACGCGCCGGGCGTGACCGTGGTCGCCTTCGTCCCCTCGGCCGGGCCGGTGCCGCCGCCGATAATGGTCGTGATCCCGCTGCCCAGCGCCTCGGGAATGAGCTGCGGGCAGATCAGGTGCACGTGGCAGTCGACCGCGCCAGCCGTGAGGATCCGCCCGTTCCCCGCCATGACCTCGGTTGACGGGCCGATCACCAAGGCAGGGTCGATCCCGTCCATGATGTCGGGATTGCCGGCCTTGCCGATCCCGCAGATCCGGCCGTCGCGGACGCCGACGTCGGCCTTGACGATCCCCCAGTGGTCGAGGATCACCGCTCCCGTGACGACGAGGTCGGGCGTGCCCTCCGCGCGAGCCGCCGTCGCCTGACCCATCGACTCGCGGATGACCTTGCCGCCGCCGAAGACCGCCTCGTCGCCGCCGGCGCAGCGGTCCTCGGTGACCTCGACGAGCAGGTCGGTGTCCGCGAGGCGTATCCGGTCGCCCGCTGTGGGTCCGTAGAGCGCGGCGTAGCGGCGCCGGTCGAGCTCAGCCACGCCCGTCACCGGGCGGGTCAAGAGGCCCCGCCACCTCTCCGCGCAGGCCAGCCACGACCCGCCGCCCGGTCAACGGCACCAGCTCCACCTCCATCCCGATGCCCGGCTCGAACCGCACGGCGGTCCCCGCGGGGATCGCGAGCCGGTGGCCACGCGCGGCGGCCCGGTCGAACCGCAACGCCGGGTTCGCCTCAGCGAAATGATAGTGAGAGCCGACCTGCACCGGCCGGTCACCCGTGTTCTCGACGACTAGGCGCGTCACCGACCGGCCGTCGTTGATCGTCACGGGACCCTCGCCTGGGATAATTTCGCCTGGGATCATCCGCTCGCTCCATGTCTGGTCGCGCACTGCCCGCTTCTCGACCCCGAGCGTTCCACCCGGTCGTGCGCGGCGTCAAGCAGCTGTGCCCGCTCGTAGGCGCCGTCGAGTCCGCTGCCAGCTTTTGCGCGCAGCCGCGCAAAGCTTGCCCCAACCACAACCGCATCTGGGATCCGGCCTGACTGTCCTGAGGTTTTTGCGCGCCGACGCGCAAACCTCAGTCCGTAGCCTTAGGGGATCGGGTGGTGGAGGGTGACGAGCTTGGTGCCGTCGGGGAAGGTGGCCTCGACTTGGACCTCGGTGAGCATCTCGGGGATGCCGTCCATGCAGTCGTCCCTGCCGAGGACGGCGCGGCCGGCGTCCATCAGCTCGGCGACGGTGCGGCCGTCGCGGGCGCCCTCCAGGACGAAGGCGGTCAGGATCGCCACCGCCTCAGGGTAGTTCAGGAGCAGGCCGCGCTCCCGGCGTCGTTGGGCGACGTCGGCGGCGACGTGCACGAGCAGGCGCTCCTGCTCATGTGGCGTCAGGTACATGAGGCGCTCCTTGCCCGGCTGTCAGCAGCAGGTCGTCGATCTCGTCGCGCAGGTCCGCCGAAGCGGTCGTCGCCGCGATCTGGGCGGCCACCCTGCCCGGATGGGAGCTGAGCACGTAGATCTGCTGCGCGAGGTAGACCGCCTCCTCGACGTCGTGGGTGACCATCACGATCGTCGTGCCGGTCTGCCGCCAGATCTCCAACAGGAAGTCTTGCATGACCCGCTTGGTCTGCGCGTCCAGGGCGCCGAACGGCTCGTCGAGCAACAGGACCGCCGGCTCGGTCACCAGCGCCCGCGCGATCGCCACACGCTGGCGCATGCCACCTGACAGCTCACGGGGTCTCGGGCTTGCGCTCAGACGACGTCGCGGTTCGCTGGTCTCGCGAGGGCCGCTGCTGCAGGCAACCGCCAGGGCAAGCGCCACGAGGATCGCCGGAAGCCGCGTGATGCGCATGCCTACCCCGCCCAGGGCTCGTCCGGTTGGTCGCTGATCAGCCAAGAGGGCGGTTCGCGGGGCAGGGCGCCCGCGTCGACCAGGCCAGCGAGCACGTCGACGACGACCCGGGTCGCCATCAACGCGGTGATGTCGGAGACGTCGTAGGGCGGGGAGACCTCGACCACCTCCATGCCACACAGCGGAGCCTCGCGGGCGATGCGGTGGATCATCCCGAGCGCCTCCCGGGGCAGGAGCCCACCTGGCTCCGGCCATCCCGTCCCGGGGACGAAGCCGGCGTCGATGCAGTCGATGTCGAAGCTGAGGTAGACCGCGCGCGCCTTGTCGGTGGCGACCTCGAGAGCCAGGTCGACCGCGCGGTCGATGCCCATCCGCTCGATGTCGCCGACGGTCAGGATCGTGGTGCCGCGCTCCCGCTCGACCTTGACGCCCGCGCGCGGGACCTGCCACTCGCCGATGCCGAGCTGGACGAGGTTGCCCGCGGGCGCGTTCGCGATGTTGGTGGCGTGGAACCACGGAGTGGTGTGCATCCGCTCGTCGAGGTCGGTCTCTTGAAGGTCCGCGTGGCGATCGAAGTGGATGATCCCGACGTTGCCGTCGACGTGCGGCGCCAGCCCCCTGACCGTGGGATAGCCGACGGAGTGGTCGCCGCCGAGCGCGACTGGGAAGACGCCCGCCCGGAACACGTGGCTCATCGCGCGGGAGATCTGGTCGAACGCCTTCTCGATGTTGGCGGGGATGACAAAGGCATCGCCGGCGTCGCCAAGCCGCAGCTGTTCCCCGCAGGTCGATCCCGGACTCGAAGTGGTAGGGCGTGTAGAGCGCGGAGATCCGCCGGATCCCCTGAGGCCCGAACCGCGTGCCCGCCCGGTACGTCGTCCCCGTGTCCAGCGGGACTCCCATCACGACCGCGTCGTACGCGCCGACGTCCGCCACGTCCTCGACATACGGCGCCTTGAGGAAGGTGTTGATGCCGGCGAAATGCGGCAACTCGCCCCGCGCGAACGTCGGGATGGTCCGATCGTGATGCTAGGCGCCGCCGTCAACCCGTGCCGGTGCCCGCGGTCCACCTCAGCTTCCCATGCGGTCGACGGCGGGTCTGCCTCGGGCATCGCCGCCCGCCAGCCGGCCGTGTCCTCACGGCGGTCATGCTCGGTCATGTGCGCGCTCCCTTTCCACCCGCCGGAAACGCAATGCACCGGGCCGGTTCGACCTCCCGGGCTTTATCGCTGGCGTGTAACGGCTCTGGGCCGCCTGTGCCTCTCGGACCAGCCACCGCTCGAGTGCGGAACCCTAGGCACGCTCTGCGGTTGTCACCCCAGCGTGCGCTCCCGGGTTTCGCCAGGGCCTCCCCGGCGTCACCGTCCTGTAACACGCGCTCGTTGAGCGGCGAGAACCTTGCGGGCGGTAAGGTGGCAAGCAGAGGGCTTGGTGCGGCTGCGAGCAGCCGTGCGGTATGCACCGGGGGGGTCATGGGTATCGGAACACCCGGAGCGCTCTCGCCGGTTCGGGGCGGTGACCGTGTCGTCGCTCTGGACGTCGTGCGAGGGTTCGCGATCCTCGGGATCCTGCTGGTCAACATCGAGATCTTCAGCCAGGGGCTCACGTTCGGAGGACGACCCCAATCGCCAGCGCCTGACCTGTTCGCCTCAGCGCTGGTCCAGGTGTTCGCCTCCGGCAAGTTCATCAGCACGCTGGCGTTCTTGTTCGGGTTGGGGTTCACGTTCCAGGGCATGCGGGCCGAGGCGCGGGAGCGCTCCCCCACGCGGCTGCTCGTGCGCAGGATCGCGGTCCTCGGCCTGTTCGGGCTGGCGCACGCGATCCTGATCTGGAGCGGCGACATCCTGCTGACCTACACCCTCATGGCGCTCGTGCTCCTGCTGTTCCGCCGCCAGAGCCCCAGGACGCTGCTGACCTGGGCCGGCTGCATCCTGGGAGCGTGGGTCCTGATCCTGATGGTCGGTGTCGTGTTCACGGCGCTCGCCGGGCCGGAGGTCGCAGCGGAGGCAGGCGCCGCTGCTATACCGGCCATCGACGCGTTCGCCGAGCAGGCGCGAGCGGCGTACACCTCGGGCTCCTACCCACAGATGGTCGCGCAGCGGCTTCGGGAGCTCGTGTCCGCGGCGTTCGCCATGTTCTTCGTCGGCTGGTTCGTGTTCCCGATGATGCTGGCGGGGGCCGCGGTCGCACGCGCCGGCTGGTTGGCCGACCTGGAGGCGCACCGCCCGGCCTTGCGTCGCGCGGCCGTGATCGGCCTGGGTGCCGGGCTCCCGCTGAACATCGCCTATGCCGCGTTCTCGGCGATGGACCCCGGGGGAGTCGGTCCATTCGCCCTGGCCGGGCTGGCGTGTTGGAGTACCGGAGCCCCCGCGCTGTCCATCGGCTACATGGCCTCGGTCACGCTGTTTACGCTCAGCAGGCCGGGCAGCACGATCGCCGCCAGACTCGCCGCGGTCGGGCGGCTGGCGTTGACCAACTACCTCGCGCAGAGCATCGTGATGACCGCGATCTTCTACGGCCTGGGACTGTACGGCCGGATCGGGCTGGTTCCCTCACTGGGCATCGCGGTGGCGTTCCTCGCCCTGCAGGTCTACGCCAGCCCTCGTTACCTCGCGCGGTTCTCGGCGGGCCCCGCCGAATCGCTGTGGCGGCGCCTGACCTACGGCTCACGCTGAGGCACGGGTCACACCACGAGGAGGCGGTGGGAGCGTATGGCGGCACGCAGGACTGGATCGAGGCCGGTCTACCCGTCGAACAAGGTACCGTCGCCAACCCGGCCCGGGAAGCTCACCCGCGGTAACCTGTCTCGGCCCGCTAGCCGTGGCGGACGCCGCGGTGAAGGTCCGCGTCCGCGCGGTGGAGCAGGGTCCCGCACTCGAAGGCCTGAAACTGTACGGGCCAGCGCCTGGGTTAGACGGCGAGGAGGCGGTGGAGGGTGTCGGGTTGGGCGTCGGCGGTTGCGCCGGTGGCGGTGATACGGCCGGCTTCCATGATGGCGTAGCGGCTGGCGAGGCGGAGGGCGAACTCGAGGTACTGCTCGACGAGGAGGATGGTGAGCCGGGCGGTGCGGTGCAGGTCGAGGATCGTGCGTTCGATGTCGAGGATGACCGAGGGTTGGATGCCTTCGGTCGGCTCGTCGAGGAGCAGCAGGCGTGGTCGGGCGGCGAGGGCTCGTGCCATCGCGAGTTGTTGGCGTTGGCCGCCGCTGAGTAGGCCGGCGGGGCGTTGGAGCAGGCTCTTCAGGCCGGGGAACCGGTCGAGGGCCTCGTCGATCCCGGCGGCAGAGCGTCCGCAGGCTTCGAGCGCGACGAGCAGGTTTTCTTTGGTGGTCAGGTGGGGGAAGGCGACCTGTCCCTGTGGGACGTAGCCGATGCCGGCGCGGGCGCGCTGGGCGGGGGTCAGCCCGGCGAGGTCGCGGCCGTCGAGTGTGATCTTGCCTGACCAGGCGCGGTTGAGCCCGGCGATCGCGCCGAGCAGGGTGGTCTTGCCGACGCCGTTGCGGCCCATGAGGCACAGCAGATGGCCCTTCTCGATCTCCAGGTCTACGCCTTCTAGGACCAGGACCCGCCCGTACCCAGTCCGCAACCCCTCCACGGTCAGCATGCCGCGCCCTCCACGTCCTCAAGGTCGTCACCGGATCGGCCGAGGTACACGTCGCGTACGCGCTCGTCGGCTTGGACCTCGTCGACGGTGCCTTCGCTGAGGACGCTCCCTTCGTGCAGCACGGTCACCCGGCGCGCGAAGCGGCGCAGGAAGTCCATGTCGTGCTCGACGATCACGACGGTGCGGTCCTCGACGATCCACTGCAGCAGCTCGCCCGTGCGCTCGCGCTCCGCCCGGGTCATGCCGGCGACGGGCTCGTCCAGCAGGAGCAGGCGCGGGTCCTGGGCGAGCAGCATCGCGATCTCCAGCCACTGGCGCTGGCCGTGCGACAGCGTCCCGGCGGCCTGCGACCCGTGGCTGGCCAGGCCGACGGCCTCCAGCGCGTCGGTGGCCGCCCGCGCGGTGCGCCGGCGGCGGCGCAGGAGGCCCGGAAGCCGCTGCGTGTAGCAGGCGGCGAGGTCGACGTTCTCGACGACCGTCAGCATGTCGAACACCGTCGGGGTCTGGAACGTGCGGCCCACACCGCGCCGCACGACACGGTGAGGGGCCAAACCCAGCAGCTCCTGACCTCGGAACCGGACGCTGCCCGTCGCCCGGCTCAAGCCGGTGACCGCGTCGAGGAGCGTGGTCTTGCCCGCCCCGTTCGGGCCGATGAGGAACCTCAGCTCGCCTTCTTCGATCGACAGGTCGACCCCGTCCACGGCATGGAAGCCGTCGAAGCTGACCGTCAGGTCGGTGATCTTGAGAAGCTGCGTCATCAAGCCACCTCTGCCGCGAGCTTCGCCGGGGGTTCGGGCGCTTCGGGCCGCTGGCGACGTCCGGTCCCGCGGAGGGAGCGCAACGCCCCCGCGAGCCCGCGGGGGGCGGCGACGATCACGAGGACGAGCAACCCTCCCTGGAGGTAGAGCCACGCTGAGGGCAACGCCTCGCTGAAGGTGGTCTTCGCGTAGCTCGTGAGCACGGCGCCCACGGCCGCGCCGAGCAGCGTGCCGCGCCCGCCGAGCGCGACCCAGATCACCATCTCGATGGACGGCACGATCCCGACCATCCCCGGCGCGACGATCCCGATCGACGGGGCGTACAGCGCGCCAGCCAGGCCAGCCAGGGCGGCGCTGAAGCCGAACGCCACCGTCTTGACCGTTGCGGGGTTATAGCCGAGGAACCGCACCCGCTCTTCGCCGTCGCGGACCGCGACGAGGAGGCGGCCGAACCGTGACCGCACGAGCTGGTGTGATACCAGCAGCGCGCCGACGAGGCCCGCGACGGTCGCGAAGTAGACCCAGCGCTGCGTGGACGGCTCGCTCAGTGAGCCACCAAGCAGGGTGGTGAAGTTCGTCAACCCGTTCGTCCCGCCCGTGTACCCCTGCTGACCGACTAGCAGCAGCGCGAAGATCGCGACGAGCGCCTGCGTGAGGAGCGCGAAGTACGCACCCCTCACCCGGTTGCGGAACACGAGCACGCCAAGCGCCATGCCCACAAGCGCCGGCACGAGCACCGCCGCCACCAGCGCAACCGGCAGGCTCGCGAACGGGCGCCACCAGGCCGGCAGCGTGCTCACCCCGCTCCAGTTCATGAAGTCCGGCAGCGCGCCCGCGCTCGCCACGAGCTTGAGGTGCATCCCCATCGCGTACGCGCCCAGCCCGAAGAACAGCCCGTGGCCCAGCGACAGCATCCCACCGAAACCCCACGCGACATCGAGCCCCACCGCGAGGATCGCGAGCGCGAGGTACCGGGCGACGAGGTTCAGCCGGAACGGCGACAGCAGCGCGGGCACCAGCAGGAGCAACAGGCCGATCCCAAGGACCGCGAGCGTGAGGGGATGGGCCCGCACCGGCCCGACCGACACGAGGCGCTCCTGCGCGTCATTGGCGACGAGCGCGGCTCGGGTCGCGAGGCGGGTGATCATGGCGCCCTCCTTCTTAATGGCTAACGGGGCTTCGCCCCAGCCCGACGAGCGTGTAAGCCGTGACACCGTTCCCGAACAGGGATTTAGGGGCGTATCTGCCCCGAAATCCCTGTTCGGGGAGTGGACTGCGAGTCATCGCCAGCCAGCTCGCAACTCGTGCAACACCTGCAACATGACTCCCAAACTTGACTTGCGCGCAACGACTTCGCGGATCCAAGTCCCCTAGACGTGAGGTCGGGAACCAGGCACGCACCTGCGACTTGGCTCACGCGCGTCAACCTCAAGTCCACTAGACGAGCGCCCGTGAGCGGTGGGAGAACAATCCCTGCGGCCGGACCTGCAGCAGGGCGATGACCGCCGCGAAGACCGCCGCCTTCGCCACGCTGGCTTGAGTCGTCTGCTCGATGACCGCGTTCAGCATCCCGATCCCCAAGGCGGCGATCACCGCGCCGCGAAGGTGCCCGAGCCCGCCGACGATGACGACGAGGAACGCGTCGACGATGTAGAAGGTCCCTAACGAGGGCCCGATCGGGCCGAGGAGCGTGAGCGCGACCCCTGCGGTCCCGGCCAAGGCAGAGCCAATGAAGAACGTGATGCCGTCCACACGCTCGGTTCGCACCCCCGTCACCTCGGCGAGCTGGCGGTTCTGCAGCACCGCGCGCATCTGCCGCCCGTAGGGGAGGCGGGCGATGGTCAGTGAGAGGACCGCGACGGTCACCACGACCAACCCGAGGATCGCGATGCGCGACCACGGCAGCGTGAGCGACCCCACCTCCAGGCCTCCGTCGAGGAACGACGGCCGCTGCACCTGGACATTCGCCGCGCCGAACACGTCGCGCGCGACCTGCTGCAGCAACAGGCTGATACCCCACGTGGCGAGCAGCGTGTCGAGTGGCCGCCCGTAGAGCCGGCGGATGAGGGTGCGCTCGAGCCCAAGCCCGAGCGCACCCGCGAGCACGAACGCCACCGGTAGCGCGAGCAGGTAGGCGACGTCCGCCGACGGCAGTGTGCTCTGAAGCAGGTAGGTGGTGTACGCCCCGGCCATGATGAGCTCGCCGTGCGCCATGTTGATCAC
>JBOGED010000307.1:0-3421 GCA_050743625.1 Egibacteraceae bacterium
GGGAAAGTCGCGCCTCAAGCTTGACCGAGCGAGCCTGACCTGCAGTTTTCCTCCGAATACGGAGGAAAGCTGCGGTGTGACTGGCCCAGGGCGGCCTACAGGCCTTCGACGGTTGGCCTGCGCTCACCGCCACGCGCCTGGATTTTGCGACAGCCTCAATACCGCCGATATCCCGCACACAACACGCCGACCGCTGACCGCGACGGTCAGACCGAACCAGGACAAACCGCAACGTTATTCCTGCCCAGACCCTAAACGGCTGCGGTTTCCCAGCCGTATTCGTGGAAGTGGCGTCCCTGGCGTGCGTTCGTGATGGCCTGGCTCACGAAATCCAAGGTGTCCTTGGGGAGGGTGTTGGGGTCGGACCAGACGAGCTCGGTGCACTTATGGGGTTCCTGGATCGCTGGCTGCCCAGTCCACGTGCTAGTCGCGAAAAAGATGTCCACCCGCGGCTCCAGTGAGCGGCGGAACATCACGCCGGCCGGGCGCAGCTCACACGGGTCCAGCTGGATGCCGAGTTCCTCGGCGACCTCACGGACCGCGCAATCGGAAGGGGTCTCGCCGAGGTCGACGTGACCGGCGGGCAGGCCGAGCAGCCCGTCGGCGTAGCCGGACCCAGCACGCCGCATGAGCAGCACCCGCCGGTCGTTGGCCGTAAGGATGACGTGCACGGCCACAGGGTATCGGTCGTGCTTGGCGTCAAATACGTACTCGTCCATGCATCACCTCGCAGACATCCGCGACACTGTCCCCCTTCATAGTGCCTTGGGCTGCGCTACGCGCGAGCCGTCGACGTAGACGGTAATTCCCTTACAGCCGGCCTCCCACGCCGCCAGGTACGTGTTGTAGACCTCGCTCACGGATGCGGTGGCAGGCAGGTTGACCGTCTTGGACACCGCCTCGTCCACACAGGCCTGCACGGCCGCGGCCATGGCGAGATGCCCTGACGGCGGGATCTGCTTGGCAGTGGCCAGGACCGCGACTCGTTCGGCCGGGACGCCCGCGTCGTCGGGCAAGCGGCCGTGGGCGATCACGTGCCCGAGCAGATCGTCCCGGCCGGCCACCTCGAGGATGGAGCGGGCGGAGGGATGGAGGTGAGTGGACAGGTGCGGGTCGGTCAACCGGAACAGCGGCTCGATCCCAGTGGAAGCTCCGACCACGGGAGCGCTGCGCCCAGTCGGCGGCACAGCGATGGTCGAGCAGTTGCGCAGCAGCCGAGTTTCGGCGATCTCCTTTGCTAACGCGGTCCACTCCTCGGCGCTGACGCTGCGAACCTGCACGGTGGAGAACCGTTTCAGGAAAGTGGGATCGGCATAGCGGGATCGCCCGGTGTGGACAGCCGGGCACGGGCCACGGTGGACGGCCAACTCCGCCGAGGCGATCTTGGAGGTGTAGTTGATAAACGTCAGCACCTCCTGGGCGATCCGCCGCCCTTCGGCGCTGTCGTAGGGCAGGCCCGCGGCCAGCAGCAGATCTGCTAGGCCGCACACGCCGATACCGATTTTACGCTTAAGACCCATTACCTGGGCCGAGATGGCGTTTGGATAGAGGCCCAGGATGGCCTCGATCGCGTCGTCGAGCGCCCTTAGCAGGGTCCATACGGTATCCGCAAGAGCGTCCAGGTCGACCGGGATGGCGCCGCCGGTGTGGAATCGGCCGAGGTTGATGTAGCCAAACTGGCAGGTCTCACCAGCCACGAGCCCAACCTCGGCGCAGGGAGCGGTGGAGACGTACTCGCCGACCTCCGGGGTGGGGTTTGCCTCGTTCATGCGGTCGGCGAACAGCAGCCCTGGGTCCGCGCATGCGTGAGCGGCCTCGGCAGCCGCGAGCAGTAGGTCCCGCTCACTGCCGGGAGTGGTCAGCGCAGCGCGCATCTCGGCGTCCGTGCACGATAGGGAAATGTTGAACTTCCATTCCTCGCCACGGGCGTCGGTGCCGACCTTGCAGCCGATGAGCTCGGCAGCGCGAGGATGGGCGAGTGACAGGATTGCCATGTTTCCTACGGGCCTATCCTCCCTCCCCGAGCGCGCGCCCGCGACGGCGATGTCGTTGAGGTAATGCAGCACCGGGATCGGGTCATCAAGCTCATCGAGGTTGAAGCCGGTGCCCATGCCGGCTCGGTGGTAGTCATCCACCACGGTCTTCACGTAGGCCAGGTCACCGCGCAGATCAACCGGTGGCACCGCGCATGCCGCGAGTGGTCGGTCAGCGTACCGGCCAGCGTTCGTCATGATCGGGGTTGAGAACACGATCCGGGCGGTGTCCATCGCTCTCCCTAGCCGCTCGGAGAACGCCTCAGCGCCGGCCGGGTCGAAGCGGGCGTCAGCCTCAGCAAGGGTGGCGACGATCCGGTTGACCATGCCCTGGCCGGTCTCATCTGAGGCGATGATCCGCCCGGCTCGTAAATAGGCGTCAGTGGTGGGACTGCTCGGAAACGTGGAGGCATACATCGGCACAAGCCCCTTCGTGTCGCTCGCGGTTGGTGGGTCTTGCCACCCAACCCGTGAGCACACGTCGTGGGCAGAGGGCTGTGCCGGCGCCGCACAAGGTGTGCGAATACTGCAAACCACCTGGTCACCGTTGCGGATGCCGCTACGGTAGGAAGGCTGGCCCTTCTCCCAGGAGGTGCCTGAATGTCGCAGGCCGCCCACAGCGCTCTCGTTGTGGCCCTGCTGCAGGAGCGCCCCACTCCCGGCATCGTGGTCCGAATCGCCCGCACCGCCGCTGGTTGGAGCCAAGCCGAACTCGGACGGCGGTGCGGGTACTCGGCAAGCCAGATCTCCCGGTGGGAAACTGGGCGGCTGCCGCTACGAGACGTCGGGATGCTACGCATCCTCGCCGAGGTACTCGGCCTTCCCCCTGAGGTGTTCGGACTCACTGACGGCCACACGACCAAGGCGCTGAGCCGGTCCGTGAGCCGGCCAAGCCATAAGGTAGGCCAAATCGGGACATCGATACAGAAGGAGGACGATCCTGTGCGCCGACGCACGTTCCTCCTGGCCGCTGGCCTAGCCGGCTCCTCTCTCGCCTTGCCACGGCCGGCCCTGGCGGCCTTATCCGGCAAAGCCGATCCGGCCGAGCTGCTAGCCAGCCAACTCGCCGGGGTGCTGGTCGGCCCTCCCCCTGCGACCGAATCCGTCGCGATATCTGTATTGCGCGAGGCCTTGGCCGCCGCTCAAGGAGAGTTCCTCGCCTGCCGCTACGTGCCGTTAGCCACTGGCCTACCCGCGTTGATCGCCACGGCCGAGACCGCGGCGGCTGAGCGCGCGCATCCGGCGGCGCACCAAGTGCTCGCCAAGACCAACAACCTGGCCACCCGTGCGCTGATCAAGCTACAGGCCTCCGGCCTGGAATGGATCAGCGCCGACCGCGCCCTTCATGCCGCCCGCGCGGCCGAGGACGCGCTGACGCTCGCAGAGTC
>JBOGED010000308.1:0-7391 GCA_050743625.1 Egibacteraceae bacterium
GCGCCCCACCCGCCCCGCCACCAGCACGTGTGCGGTCGCGGGCGTCTACGCCCACAACCGCACACAGCCAGCGCAAGACGCGCGAGCACCCCAACGAGGTGACGCGTCCAGGTGGGCTGGACGCCGCAACCGCACGACCCTGCCAATAACCACGTTATTTATGCCCGACACCTTAGGGGAGTATGCCCCCCCAAGTCGGAGTTCGGGGGAAGTCCTTCGTGATAGGCCACTTTAAGTAAGTGGCATTTGCGGCTAGGGGCTTGGATCCGCGATCTTGCGCGTGAGTCAAGTTTGGCGGGTCGGGTCGCGCACGTCGCGGAGGTGGCGGTAGCCAAGGCGGCCAAGGAAATGGACAGATCGGCTCGACGCATCGACGAGATCGCCGCCGCCCACGGAGCCGCTCCGGCATAGCCAACGAGAGACCGGACCTCACCCATACCGCCTACCGCTCGTAGAGCGCCTCGATCTCGTCGGCGAAGTGTGCGCTCACGACGTCGCGGCGCAGCTTGAGCGAGGGCGTGATCTCGTTGTCCTCCTGGCTGAAGTCGCGGGGTAGCACCTTCCACCGGCGGATCGACTCTGGCGTGCTGACCGTGGCGTTCACGCGGTCGACGGCCTTGGCGACCTCGGACCGCACGGCGTCCGACTCGGACACGTGGGGGGAAGCGACAAGACCGCGGCTCGCGGCGAACAACGCGAGCTCGTCGGGGTCGAGGGTGATCAGGCAACCGACGTACGGCCGGTTGTCGCCGACGACCATGGCTTGCGAGACGAGACGGTGCTCCTTGAGCGGCTCTTCCAGCATGGCCGGCGCCACGTTCTTGCCACTCGCGGTGACGATCAGCTCCTTGAGCCGGCCGGTGATGCGGAGGAAGCCGGCGTCGTCCAGCTCACCGATGTCCCCGGTGTGAAACCAGCCATCGGCGTCGAGTGCCCGCCTGGTCGCCGCGTCGTCGCGGAAGTACCCAGCGAAGACATTGCCGCCCCGGATGAGGACCTCGCCGTCCCCGCCGATCTTGACCTCGACGCCCGGCATTGGCGTGCCGACTGTCCCGAGCCGTAGCTTGTCGGGGGTGTTGACGGTCGAGGGGGACGTCGTCTCCGTGAGGCCGTAACCCTCGAGGATCGTGATACCGGCCGCGTAGAAGAACGAGGCGAGGTGAGGAGCGAGCGCGGCACCGCCCGACACGCAGTAGCGCAGCCGGCCGCCGAGCGCCTCACGCACCTTCGCGTAGACAAGCCTGTCCGCGATCGCATGCTCCACCTTCGTCACGAGACCGTGCCGCTGGGCGCCGGACCATTGGGTGGACACCCGGACGGCGAGATCAAAGACCTTCGCCTTGGGACCTTGGGCCTTGTGCTGCGCGGCGTTGAACACCTTCTCTAACACGCGGGGGATCGAGAACAGAAACGTCGGGCGGAAGGAGGCGATGTCGTCGGCGAGCGTGGAGAGCGATCGGGCGTACCCGATCGTCACGTCGCTCTCTAAGCACGTGAACTGGATATGCCGGGCGAAGATGTGCGCGAGCGGGAGGAACAGCAGGGTGGCATCGCCTTCGCCCAGCAACCGTCTGAGCTGGTGCTCGGCCTGGCGCGCGTTCCACACCAGGTTCCCGTGTGTGAGCATGCAGCCTTTGGGGCGGCCGGTGGTGCCCGACGTGTAGACGATCGTTGCGAGATCGCCGTGGCGCGGGACGGAGGCTCGCGCGAGCACCTCCGCGCGGTGCGCTTCGAGCCCACGGCCCGCGAGCGTGTCGAGCCCGCCATCCTCGATGACGAAGAGCTCGTCGAGCCCGGCCTCAAGCTTGCGCGCCTGGTCGCTCGCCTCCGCGATCGCGAGCCTCGCGCCCGAGTCGGACAAGATCCAGGCGCACTGCTCGGATGAGCTGGTCTCATAGATCGGGACCGTCACCGCGCCCGCGGACAAGATCGCGAGGTCGGCGATCGTCCACTCCATGCGTGTGGCGCTCATCAGCGCCACACGGTCGCCTGGCTGGACCCCGGCCGCGATCAGCCCAGCCGCCACGGCCCGGACGCGCTCACCGAGCCCCGACCAGTCCAGGCCGGCCCAGCCGTCAGGTGTCGCATAGCGCAGGACGTGCGCACCGCCGGGATTCGCCGCCCGCTCCCACAACCGGGTCGTGACCGTATGCGATGCGTCTACGGCGACGGGCTCCGGTCCTTGCGCATACGTCCTGGCCACTGTCGTGCTCCGATCCCTGTCCCGTCTGGCCGAGCCGCTCGCTAGGCTGGCGGCCGATGTCGACGCTATCAGGTCCCAGTGTGGTCCCCAGCGAGGGCTGGGGAGTCCTCCATCTCTTCTTTCACCTGCGCCGGGAGCTGGTGGAAGATCCCGCGCACGCCGCCGAGGATTTCTGCAAGCGGATCGCCTCGTTCGAAGCCGTACCGCCGTACCAGGCGTTGACCTTCAGCGTCCTGGGGCAGAAGGCGGACCTGGGGATGATGCTCCTGGGGCCGGACCTTGGCGTGCTCGACACGTTGAGTATCGAGCTGTCGCGCAGTCCCCTAGGCGCCGGACTGCTCCCCTCGGCGTCGTACGTGTCCCTGACCGAGTTGAGCGAGTACACGGCCACACGTGAGGACGAGGCTCGCCGGCTCGTTGCCGAGGAAGGTCTCGCCTCTGGCTCCGCGGAGCATGCGACCGCCCTCGCGGCCTTCGACGAGCGCATGGCCGCCTACCTGGAGCATCGCCTCCACCCCCGGTTACCCCGCCGCCCCGTGTTGAGCTTCTACCCGATGAGCAAGCGGCGCGGCGAGCGGGAGAACTGGTACCTCCTGCCCCTCGACGAGCGCAAGCGTCTCATGAGCGGCCACGCCCGGCTTGGCCGCTCGTACCGGGGTCGGGTCCTGCAGCTCATCACCACGTCGGTGGGATTCGACGACTGGGAGTGGGGGGTCACCCTGCTCGCCGACGACCCCAAGGCCATCTCCGACATCGTCTACGAGATGCGCTTCGACGAGGTCAGCGCCCGGTATGCGGAGTTCGGCCCGTTTGTTACTGGGTTGGTCATGCCGCCTGACCAGCTCATGGCCCGTTTAGGCCTCACGTAGGAGTGTCTGCCGCGGGGCTGCTTTGCGCGCAGCGTGAATTTTTACGCGGGTGCGGTTGGGAGGGCATCGAGCCCTCCCAACCGCGCTGCGCTCGCTGCGCGGCGCGGAACGCCGCGGTTCGCTCGGCGCCGCGCCCGTTCACACTGCAGCTTTCCTCCGCATACGAAGGAAAACGGCACCTCAACCGCACGTCGCCGGAGCAACAGCGCAGCTTTCCTCCAGATACGGAGGAAAGCTGACAGTCAAAACCAGTTGTGCCGGCCAGAGGACGCCGGGGTTGTTTGCTGGGGGTACGCTGTGCGTTCACGGTTAGGTGCGGTTTACCTTGTCCGATTGTTCGCGGGAGGACTATGGCTGTTGTCGCCGAGACTCGGGTTGGGCGCGCATCACGCCGCCGATCTCGCGTTCCCGTGTGGCTGTGGGTACCGGCGGCGGGCATTGCGGTGGCGATGCTGCTCCCCGTCGTGTACCTACTGGTGCGGGCCATGGGTTCTGACCAGGCTTGGAGCCAGATCGTCGACGGGGGGACGGTCCGCATCTTGGGCAACAGCATCCTGCTCGCCCTTCTGGTCACGATGGGCAGCACCCTGCTGGCCGTCCCCCTCGCCTGGTTGACGGTACGGACGGACCTCCCAGGCCGGTCGGTATGGGCCGTGCTCTGCGCGGTGCCACTCGTGATCCCGACGTACGTGGGCGCATTCGCGTACGTGGCCGCGTTCGGCCCCAGGGGCCTGTTGCAATCGCTCCTCGCCCCCTTCGGGGTCACACGGCTGCCTGAGCCATACGGGCTGCCGGGCGCCACGTTCGCGCTCACGCTGTTCACCTTCCCGTACCTCTTGCTCATCGTTCGTGGAGCGTTGGCCGGGATGGACCCGTCGCTCGAAGAGGCGAGCCGGGGACTGGGCCATTCCCCGATGGAGACGTTCCGCCGCGTCACCCTCCCGCAACTCCGGCCGGCTATCGGCGCTGGCGGGCTGCTGATCGGCCTGTACGCGCTCAGCGACTTCGGTGCCGTCAGCATCATGCGATTCCCGACGTTCACCTGGTCGATCTACCTCGAGTACCAGGGCGCGCTCGACCGGACACGGGCGGCGGTGCTCGCGCTGGTGCTCGTCGCGCTCACGCTCGGGATCCTCGCCTTCGAGGCCGCCACGCGAGGGAGGACGAGCTATTACCGCACCGGCTCCGGCGCCCGGAGGGAGCCTCCTACCGTGCCGTTAGGGCGATGGCGGTGGCCGGCACTGG
Organism: Egibacteraceae bacterium; assembly: GCA_050743625.1. Taxonomy (GTDB): domain Bacteria; phylum Actinomycetota; class Nitriliruptoria; order Euzebyales; family Egibacteraceae; genus JBOGED01. The sequence continues at coordinate 4,318 of JBOGED010000308.1, forward strand.
GGCTCTGCGGTGCCGTCGTCGGGCTGGCGTTGGCCGTGCCGCTCGCGGTCACGGGGTACTGGATCCTCCGGGGGATCAGCACCGGCCAGGACTTCGGGTCGCCATTCCTCGCGGCGCGGAACTCGCTGTGGGCATCAGGGATGGCGGCGGTCGTCGCCGCGGTGGCGGCGATGCCCGTCACCGTGCTGAGCGTGCGGTTTCGTGGGTGGTTGACGGCCCTCGTCGAGCGGGCGACGTTCGTGGGTTATGCGCTGCCCGGCATCGTCGTCGCGCTCTCGCTGGTGTTCTTTGGGATCCGCTACGGCGGTCCCCTGTACCAGACCCTCGCGCTCCTCGTGTTCGCGTATGCCGTCCGGTTCTTGCCCGAGGCCGTCGGCGCGACCCGCGCGAGCTTGCTTCAGGTCCCGCCGTCGATCGAGGAGGCCGCGCGCAGCCTGGGGCGTAGCGGGCCCAGAGTGCTGATGGAGATTACCGCGCCGCTCGTCCGGCCAGGGATCCTCGCGGGCGCGGCGCTCGTATTTCTCACCGCGATGAAGGAGCTCCCCGCCACGATCTTGCTCGCTCCCATCGGCTTCCGGACGCTCGCCACCGAGATCTGGAGCGGGACCGAGGGCGCGTTCTTCGCCCGGTCAGCCATGCACGCAGCGCTGCTCCTGCTGCTGTCGAGCGTCCCCCTCGTGTTCCTGCTCCGCCGGCGCGAAGGACTCACATGAGCGAGACGGTTATCCGCACCAAGGCGTTGACCTGCACATTCGGTGCGGTTCTCGCCGTCGATGGTGTCGATCTCGATGTGTCTCGCGGGCTAGTGCTCGCGCTGCTCGGCCCGTCCGGCTGTGGCAAGACGACGATGCTCCGGCTGATCGCCGGCTTCGAGCGACCCGCGGCGGGTAGCGTCGAGATCGACGGCGTGCCCGTCGCGGGAGATGGGATATGGGTCCCCCCCGAGCGGCGCCGCGTCGGCATGGTGTTCCAGGACTATGCGTTGTTTCCCCACCTCACGGTCACGGGCAACATCGCGTACGGCCTGCGCGAGTGGCCACGGCAACGAGTGGCGGAGCGTCTCGCCGAGGTCCTGCGGCTCGTTGGCTTGCAGGGTTTAGACCGCCGGTATGCGCATGAGCTGTCTGGCGGCCAGCAGCAGCGGGTCGCCCTCGCGCGCGCACTCGCGCCGCAACCGGCGGTGATTCTCATGGACGAGCCGTTCTCTAACCTGGACGCCGCGCTCCGTGGGCAGGTCCGCGGGGAGGTCAAGCGGATCTTGAACGACGCCCAGGCGACGGCGGTGTTCGTGACCCACGACCAAGAGGAGGCTTTCGCGATCGCCGACGAGGTGGCGGTCATGCGTGCCGGCCGGATCGCCCAGCAGGCGCAACCCGAGGAGCTCTACCGCCGACCGGCCGACCGCGGCATCGCGGCCTTCGTCGGCGACGCCGACTTCCTCCCCGGTCGCTCTCTGGGCCACCGAGTCGACACAGAGCTGGGCTCCTTGCGTCTCGCTCATCCCTTCCACGGCCCCGTCGAGGTGGTCCTGCGCCCCGAGGATGTGCGCCTCGAGAAGCACGATGAGGGACCGGCGCTCGTGGTCCAACGTGAGTTCTACGGTCACGACCAGATGCTCGTCGTCCAGCTCGAGACGGGGCGCGCCGTCCGCGCGCGGTTGGGGTCCTTGGACCCCCTCCGTCCTGGTGACCGATGCCACATCTGGGTCACCGCCCCCGTCCACGCCTACCCCGCGATCGAGCCCGAGCCGGCGTAGGCGCGTTCCCGCGACCGCGTCAGCGGTTGACGGCTTCCTTGAACACCTTCCCGGCCTTGAACGCGGGAGCCCTGGAGGCCGAGACCTGGATCTCCTCCCCCGTCTGTGGGTTACGACCGGTACGAGCCGCACGCTCACGCAGCTCAAAGTTCCCAAATCCCGTGAGCGTGACCTTATTGCCACGCCCGACCTCGTCGGTGATGGCCTCCAAGATGGCGTCGAGGGCCGCCTGCACCTCGGTCTTCCGCATCCCGGAGCTCGAGGCGGCGGCGTCGATCAGCTCGGTCTTGTTCATCTGTCCTTTTCTCCTCACAAGGGTGATCGGGCGGGCGTCGCGTGATCCGTCTTCTGACAGTCGGAACGGGCAGAGTGCCTGCTCCGCGCGGGAAAGGCAAGCGAAAGTGGCGTCGTGGCGCCGATTCGCCACGTCGAACGCCGTACAGCGATGCGACAAATCAGGTACACCTAGTTCATGGAACGGGTTGCTGCGACGCGCGCGAGTCGGGGTGACCGGACGCGGACGGCGTTGGTGCAGGCCGCGCTCTCGCTGTTCGGCCAGAATGGCGTCGAGCGGACGTCCATCGACGAGATCACGCAGGCTTCGAACGTCGCCAAGGGCACGTTCTATGTGCATTTCCAGCGTAAGCAAGACGTGCTCTTGGAGCTCGGCGCGCAGGTCGTCGAATCGCTCGACCACACCCCGCCGTCCGGCGATGCCGTCGAGGCGTTGGGCATCCTGGGCAACCGCCTCGCAAAGATCATGAGCGAGATGCCGCGTCACGTAACCGGCAGGATGGTGCGCGAGATCGTTGGCCACCGCGAGCACTGGACGCGGGTCCTCGGCGACCGCCGCACGTTGGGTGCCATCATCGAGCCGATCATCGAGACCGGCCAAACCGCCGGCATGATGCGGACCGACCAGACCGCGGCCCGCCTCGCCCAAGCCCTTGTGATCTTGTGGCTTGACAACATCATCGGTTGGGCGGAGCGCCCCGTCGACCTGCCGCTCAAGCGTGACCTCGCCAAGGCCACCGCGCTCTTCCTCGACGGAGCCTTGGTCTAGATGCACGAATCACCCAGAGATGTCAGCGTGAATCCAGACCTCCTGACACAGCGGCATGAAACGCCAGTTCAGTGCCGTGTGCTGCTGTCGCTGGTGCGATAATTCATGCGGTGCGACGGGCCGCGGGCAGCCTCGGCAGCTCAGCCCCGCAACGGCGGGCTCCTCCACACTTTTCTGGTTGTTTACCGGACATAATGTCCAGTAAACAACCAGAAATCTGCAACGCCAAGCTGACCAGGCCGTGAGCGGCTGTTG